>NZ_FUYD01000012.1:0-70152 GCF_900167505.1 Clostridium sp. USBA 49 | reverse complement strand
AATCTCCCTTTCGGGAGGCTATCCCCCACTATGAGGCAGGTTATCCACGTGTTACTCACCCGTCCGCCGCTAGAAACAAAAGTTTCTCGCTCGACTTGCATGTGTTAGGCACGCCGCCAGCGTTCGTCCTGAGCCAGGATCAAACTCTCAATTTAAAAGTCTGATTTTAAGCTCATGCTTTATTTATCAAAAGAATTGCTGGTTATTACCTTATTCTCTGTTTAATTTTCAAAGACCAATCATTTCGCCATCATCCGACAGCTTTTATAGTTTATCACTTATTTTTTTACTTGTCAATAGTTTTTTTATTTAAAACTTATATTTTCAAGTGATTAACTGTCGACTTATCTCAGCGACGTCTTATATAATATCACTTTTATTTTTTTATTTCTATATAATATATTTGTTATTATAATAAAATAAGTCTATATTTCTACATATTTCTATATAAATCTTCAATATTCATAAAGCGATACACCTGGACCTGAATATACAATTGCATTTTAATTGATATAATATTTTATAGGAGATGATAATAATGTGTTTAAGTAAATTAAAGAATATTATAAAAAATAGTAATAATATAGTTTTTTTTGGAGGAGCAGGAGTTTCTACAGAAAGTTCAATACCAGATTTTCGTTCCGAAAATGGTTTGTATAAAACTGTAAACAATTATTCTTATAGTCCTGAGGTTATGCTCAGTCACTCTTTCTTTGTAAATCATACTGAAGATTTTTTTGATTTTTATAAAAATAAAATGATTTATAAAGATGCAAAACCTAATAAAGCTCATTATTTTTTAGCTGAACTTGAAAAAAGAGGAAAATTAAAAGCTATTATAACTCAAAATATTGATGGACTTCATCAAAAGGCAGGTTCTAAAAATGTACTTGAACTTCACGGTTCTATATATAAAAATTATTGTGTAAACTGTAATAAAACTTATGATTTAAATTATATAATAAAAAGCCCTTCACTTATTCCAAGATGTTTAAATTGCAATGGAATTGTGCGACCTGATATTGTTTTATATGAAGAAAAATTAAATTCTGATATTCTAAGAGAAAGTATAAATTATATAAAAAATGCAGATGTACTTATAGTTGCTGGAACTTCTTTGGTAGTTTACCCTGCTGCTAATTTAATTTCATATTATAAAAATAATAAACTCGTTTTAATAAACAAGTCTTCTACTCCTTATGATAAAAAAGCTAATTTTGTTTTTCATGATAATATAAGCAAAATTTTATCTGAAATATATCCAGAATAAATACTAAATATAATAATTTATAAATAATATGATTAAACCACAGTAAGCTATAAATAAATTCCTATTACACAATGAGTAGTATATTTATTATTGATTTACTTCAAAATATAGTGGTCAATTATAATAAAAAATAGTTTTTGTGAAATAATCATAATATAAAAAAGACTTCAGTATAATTTTTATCTGAAGTCTTTAATTTAAAATATTCTATACAATATTTTAATTTTTTTATTAAACCACAATAAGCTGTAAATAAATTCTAATTATACAATAAGTAATATATTTATTATTGATTTACTTCAAAATATAGTGGTCAATTATAAAAAATACTTTTTGTGAGATAATCATTTTATCAATTCAAAATTAACTATGTAACTTTGATTTAATAGCAATTATAAATAATAATCATAAATTTTAAATCTTAAATAACCATACATTATATAATTCTTATAACATTGCCGCTCCTAAATCACCTAATGTACTTATAAAATTAAATTCTTCAAATTTAAATTCTTTTTTCTTTGTAGATACTGAAAGATACAGTACTCCTTTAATATCACCATTTTTTATAAGAGGAACTACACATATAGAATTCCACTCAGGTATTCCAGTTATAGAATCATATTTTAAATTTTCATCCCAATCAAGCATATATACACCTTGTTTATTATCTATTACAGAATTTATTGCATCTAAATTATAACTATATATTTCTTCCCATTTTTCCTCAAAAACCTTTCTTGCATATTCTTTTTTTATGCTTTTATTTTCTATAAGGAAAAAAATTCCATAATATGACTCTGTAATTTCAATAATTCTTCCAAGATAATTAAATATCTTGTTTTCAATAATATCCTCTTTTTTTATAATTTCTATTATATCAAGCATTGCTAGAACATTTCTTGAATCTTGCACAGTATTTCCTGAAACTATACCTGTAAGTTTATCAGTTCCTTTAACTTTAGTGGAAAATTTACTGCTCCATACATTACATTGATTTCTACCAAGTTCTTTAGAAACATATAAAGCCTGATCTGCTTTTTCAATAATTTCTTGTTTCCATTTAGCATGTTCTGGATAAGAGGCAATACCCATACTCACTGTTACAGGTATATTATCTCCTAATATTTTAGATTTTTCAATTTTTTTCCTTAACTTTTGTGCAACAGCTAAAGCATCTTTTGAATCAGTTTGAGGAAGTACAATTATAAATTCCTCTCCACCATATCTTCCAAATATATCATCTTTTCTTATATTATTTTTTATTATAGAACATACTTTTTTTAAGACTTCATCTCCTGTTTGATGTCCAAATCTATCATTTATATGTTTAAATAAATCTAGATCTACCATTATTATAGAAAATTTTCCATTAATTTCGTCAGTTAAGTCTATGTGCTCTGTCAAAGCATCTTCTAAAGCTTTTCTGGTTAAAGCACCTGTAAGTTTATCCATAGATGAGCTTATTTGAAATTGATATTTTTCTATAATAAATCCTGCCAATCTTGAAACTTCAATGCATTTTTTTAATCCTTCTTTATTAAAATTATTTAAAGTTCTATCAGAATCAAGATATATATATCCTTTTATAAATTTATTTACAAAAGAATTTTTTCTTTTGTTTTCCTTTAAGTTAAAATTCATATCCTGAGAATTCATTATTATAGGTATACAAATAACTGCTTTTTTACCTTGAAGAATATGAGCAAAATTAGAATTGTTATCATTAATAAGATTTTCTGTTATTAAAATAGGTTCTTTTAAAACTCTAACAGTTTCAAGCAGATATTTACTTAAAGGCACTTGATTGTTTCCATCATTTGATGCTATAGCATAATAATTTTGATCGTAATCATCTACTAAAATTAGGCTTCGTGTTGCTAATGTAACACTTGCAAGATATTTAGCTATTATATCTAAATTTTTGAGTGGATCTGAATAAAGATTTTTAACTATATCTTTAACTCCTCTTATCCCTTTAGGTAAGTTCGAACTATATATTTTTTTAGCAGATCTTATAAAATCTTTATTAGTAAGTATTTCTCTAAATTCTTCATAGTCAAATAATACATTAAGTTCTTTTATACCTTTTATTAATAATTTATTCTCTTTGTGATTAAATAAATCATCATGATTGTTAATTTTTCTCATGCTCATAAGCATAATAAAACTATTTATAGTTCCTGGCATATTTATAAACTTAACTTTAAATTCATCTGGAATTTGCATAGTAGTAGCTTTAATAATTTCTGAGGCTTCAAAATAGTAATTAACAGCATAAAAGTAATCTTTTTTTAATAAATAATAATCTCCTAATGCACAGCAGATATTTGAATGCAATACTTTTTCTCTCTCTTTTTTTATAATATCTAAAGCTAAATTTAAATATTTAAGTTTATTCTTATTTTTTCTTAAAATACCTGTTAAAAACAAAGTCTTAACTCTGATTCTATTTGTTATATAATCTACTTTTATATTTTTTGTTTCTTTAAATATTACTTCTGTTAATTTAATGAAATCTTTTTTATATAAAAGTATAGCAGTGTTACAAAGTATTTCTAATTTTTTTAAAGGATTTTTAAAATTATTTATAATATTTTTTATTACATCAATATTTTCTATAACATTATTTTCTTCTTCTTTTATACAAATATCTATATGTTGATATAATATAAGGCTTTCCCATTTTTGTATAGTTTCACTGTCTTTATATATATCTAAAGCTTTTAGTATAAATTCTTTAGCTTTTTCGTTATCTCCGAAATTATATAAAAGTTCAGCTCCCATTTTATAGTATAATCCAATATCTTTTCCTTGCTCTGGATAATTTTTTAATTCATTTTGTGCTAATAAAAAATATTCATAAGCTTTTTTATATTCTCCTGTATTTAAATATATATTGGATAAATAGTTATAACAGTAAAATATATTGCTTTCAAGCTCTATAGATTTACCTTTTTCAACAGCTTCTAAAAAATATTGAAGTGCCAAATCATAATTCCAGCTATCATAGTAAAAAGATGCTAAATTAGTTAAAGCTACAACTTCTAAAACTACAATATGTTTTTTTTCACAGATATCTATCGTATTTAAAATATATTCCATACTCTTTTCATTATCTTGATAATAATCTTCATAAACAACTGCAATATTATTAAGAATTGTTGCTATACCCTCGTTATATTGAGACTTTTCAAAACAAACTTTACTTTCATTATAGTAATTAAGAGCTTGTTCAATATTCCCTTTATGCAAGTAATAATTTCCTAAATCTTTATAAAAAAGACCTTTTAACTTATGATATTTTTCTCCACACAATTCTATACAATTTTTACAAATTTCCTCTATTTCCTTATATTTCTGTGTTATATAATATAATCTTACTTGAATTTCTTTATATTCTAAATATTCTTCTGTATATTTATTTAGGAAATCAGAACTGTATATAATTTTTTCTGCTTTTTCTATATAATTTAAAGCCTTTAAAGTA
Organism: Clostridium sp. USBA 49; assembly: GCF_900167505.1. Taxonomy (NCBI): domain Bacteria; kingdom Bacillati; phylum Bacillota; class Clostridia; order Eubacteriales; family Clostridiaceae; genus Clostridium; species Clostridium sp. USBA 49. The sequence continues at coordinate 65,392 of NZ_FUYD01000012.1, read as the reverse complement.
TCATTTTTATAGAGAAATATATTTGCTATTTTATTTATTGCTTGAATTTCATATGTATTATCTTTAATTTCTCTTGCTAAATTTTCAGCTTCATTATAATATTCTATAGAATTTGTCCAGTTTCCTAATTCTTCATAAATTCTACCTATTCTAAAAAGTATTTTTATTTTTCTCGGACTTAATTCATCTTCCATTATAGAAATAACTTTTTTAAGATTTTTTACAGCATCTATTCTGTTTTTATAGTTTTCCATTTTATCTGCATTTTCAAGGCAATATTTAATTATTTTTTCTTTTTGATCAGATTTTTCTAAATGATATATAAATTCTTCACTATTTACGCCTTCATTTATATATTGCTTTTCTAAAAGATTAGCAGCAATTTTGTGAATATTTTTTTTATAATCTTTTTCTATTTTCTTTTCTATTAACATTTTTAAAATTTTATTTGAAAAATCATAAACAAAGCCGCTATCTTCTATCTTTTGGCATAATATTCCTCTACCCTCTAAATCTTCTATATGTTGTTCTACAACTTTTTTGTCATTTTGAATAATATTATTTAAAGTCTCTAAAGATATACCTGTATTAAATATAGATATAATATTAAGAATATTTAAACTCAATTCATCTATTCCTTTAATTTGTGCAAGTACTGCTTGTTCCATATTAGAAGGCACAGGCATTTTATTATAATCATAATCGTATTTATTTATCCAGTTCCCAGAATCTTCATCTATATATAAAATTTTTTCAGCAAATAAATTTTTTAAAGTTTCAACTATAAATAATGGATTACCATAAGTTTTTGAAAAAATCCTTTCTCCAAAGTTTTTTAATTTAATAGAGCTTCTTAATATATCTTGTATCATATCTATAGAATCTTTTTTATTAAGTCCCCTTAGTTGTATATCTACAACATTAGACTTATTTGTAATTTTAGATAAAAATTGTACTAATCTTTTATTGTAAGTACATTCCCCATCACAATAAGATACTATAAACATAATATTGGGATTTCTCAAATACATATATTCTAAAATATCTATTGAAAATTCACTTGCCATATGTAAATTATCCATTATAAATATTGCAGGCTTTCCTTTTATAAAATCATTTATAAAAGAAGATATTGTATTTAATACTTTTATTTTTTCTTTACTATCTAATAAATAATCTGCAGATACATTGTTATTTTTATCTTGAAGTGAAGGTATAAATTTTATAAGTTCAGATTCATATCTTTTAAATGTTTCTGTTTCACATTCATCTATAATTGTCCTTAAAATTTCTAAAAAAGCTTTGTTTTTAAAAAAATTTATATTATCTGATATAAAATTTGAGTATACCTTAACATTTTTCATTGAAAATATGTATTCTATTTCTTTTAAAAATTTAGTTTTTCCTATACCAGATTCACCATGAACTATTGCAAGATTTTTTGAAAATTGCATTTTTTCAATAGAATTATACATATTAGAAATAGTATTTATTTCATATTCTCTTCCTACAAGTTTTGTTTTAAAATTTAATTTCTCTAATTGTTTTTTATTATGAGCTTTATAATTTTTATTAAAAATTTTATTTATATCCTTTATAACTTCATTAATACTCTTATATCTTTTATTTACATCACTTTCAATCATCTTTTGTATAATTGTACTTATTTTTTCTAAAAGCACTATATTATTTTTAGAAAAGCTTTTATAGTTTTCTTTTAATTTTTTTAAACTAATTACTTGATTTAATATATTACCATCTTCTTTGGTTTCTTTTTTTAACATAAAAAACAAAAGTACTCCCAAAGAATAAATATCTGATGATACTGAAAATTTTTCTTCTGCTATTACTTCTGGAGCTTTAAATATAATTTCATTTTCTTTTGAATTCCAATGATAATACTTTTCAAGCTCTAAAGTAGCCATATCTTTAAGTTTAATATTTAAACCATCTATATATATATTATTTATATTTATATCCCCATAAATGAAATTTCTTAGATGAAGATAATTGATACTTTGGCAAATTTCTACAAATAAATCTAATATTTTATCATAATCTAAATCTTTTATGCTATCTAAAAAATTATTATTTGATTCAAAATTTTCATTAACATAAAAATATTGTCTATTATCTATTCTTTTATTATCAATAGTCTTTATAATATTAAAATCATATACCTTTACAATATTTTTATCTTGTATAGTTGTAAGAGTCATAAATTCTTTAATATAATAATCTAACAATTTATCAGGAAGATATTCAGAATTTATAATATTTAATTGTACAGCTTTAAAGTTTTTTTTCATATCAGCTGCAAGATAAGAAGATATTAATCTATTTTGCCTTATATTTTTTAAAATTCTGTATCTATTATTTATAAAATCCATAATAACACTTCCCCAATATAATTAAATACACTATAAGTATATCATGTAAAAGCTTATGCATAAATATATTTTGAATAATTTGCCATAAGATTATTAAAGATTTAAATAAAAATAATTTTGTATTTATTTCTATTTTATTATTAAAATCACAATGCATTCCTAAATTCATATAATAATTATAAATAAAAGTTAAAGCAGGTGATGTATGTTGGATTATTGGACTTATACTTCTCCTTATAGAAATATGATAGTAGGTGTAGATACAAAAGTTCCTTTATCAAATGGAGAATATTCAACTTATATAAATTTTGATAACGCTGCTACAACTCCTCCTTTTGTGTCTGTACTTAAAGAAATTATAGATTTTTCTCCTTGGTATTCTTCTATAAATAGAGGTAAAGGTTATAAATCACAAATTTCTTCTAATTTATATGAAAATTCAAGAAAAATAGTTTTAAACTTTGTAAAAGCAGATGAAAAATATAATACAGTTATATATGTAAAGAATACTACTGAAGGTATAAATAAGCTTTCTTATAGACTTTGTGACAAAAATAATGAATGTGTAATTTTAAGTACAAGCATGGAGCATCATTCAAATGATTTGCCTTGGCGTGATAAATATAAGTTAGATTATATAAAATTAGATAAAAATGGACGTTTATCTATGGAAGACCTAGAACAAAAATTAATAAATTACAAAGGTCATGTAAAACTTGTAACAATTTCTGGTGCTTCTAATGTTACTGGTTTTTTAAATCCTATTTACGATGTTGCACGTCTTGCACATCAATATGGAGCTAAAATATTAGTAGATGGTGCTCAATTGGTTCCTCATGTACCTATGGATATGAAAAATCAAGACTCTTTAGAGCATATAGATTTTTTAGTTTTTTCTGCTCATAAAATGTACGCACCTTTTGGAATAGGAGTTTTAATAGGTCCCAAAGAAATCTTTAAAAAGGGAGAACCTCATTACAAAGGTGGAGGCACTGTAGACTTTGTAACTCACGACTATGTAATTTGGAATGATCCTCCAAACAACGAAGAAGAAGGTACTCCTAATGTTATGGGAGTAGTAGCTTTAGTTGCAGCTATTAATACATTAAATCAACTAGGTATGACCAATATAGAATCTTATGAAAATTCTCTGCTTCGTTATGCTGTATCATCTCTTAAAAACATAGAAGACGTGGAGCTTTATGGAGATTTAGATAATTTAAATAACAAAGTAGCAATTATTCCATTTAATATAAAAGGTATTCATCATAGTAAAGTCGCTGAAATATTATCTTCTAAAGCAGGAATAGCTGTAAGAACTGGTTGTTTTTGTGCACAGCCTTATGTTCAAGAACTTTTAAATATTTCAAAAGAAGAGACTTTAAATTTTATTAAAGAATCTAAAGAAAAAAGGCCTGGTATGATAAGAGCTAGTTTTGGACTTTATAATAGTTTTTTTGAAATTGACTATTTTATAAATGTTTTAAAACATATAGTAAAAAATAAAAATCTTTATATTAATTAATCATAGATATAGATCTATAAAAAATAAAAGTTAGTTTGAAATATAAAAGTTCTAACATCGCTCAGAAAAATAAATAAAATATTTGTAATAAGTATTAAAATAAATCTAAAACTCTAATTACATATATTTTATTTATTATAGCTTAATTTCAAACTAACTTATATTTTACTACAGCCATTTTTACTTATAGTTTGTGAAATATTAAATTTTAGCTATAAAACTAATTGATAAATATTATTCTTTATAATAAAATATCAATAAGTATCTTCAGAAATAAATTTAAAAAGAGAATGAGAGAGTGATATAAATGAAATTTGTTTCATGGAATGTAAATGGATTAAGAGCCTGTATAAATAAAGGTTTTTTAGACTATTTTAATAAAATAAATGCAGATATTTTTGCTATACAAGAAAGTAAGCTTCAAAAAGGACAAATTGATTTAAATCTTGAAGGATATTATCAATATTGGAATTATGCAGAAAGAAAGGGTTATTCCGGTACTGCAATATTTACTAAAAAAGAGCCAATCTCTGTATCCTATGGAATAGGTATAGAAGAACATGATAAAGAAGGTAGAGTTATAACTCTTGAATACGAAGATTTTTATTTTATTACAGTATATACTCCAAATTCAAAAGAAAATTTAGCTAGATTAGATTACAGAATGGTTTGGGAAGATGAATTTAGAAATTTTTTAAAAAATCTTGAAAAAAAGAAACCTCTTATAATTTGTGGAGATTTAAATGTTGCACACAATGAAATAGATCTTAAAAACCCTAATAGTAATAGAAAAAATGCTGGTTTTACTAATGAAGAAAGGGGTAAATTTACCGAACTTTTAAACTCTGGTTTTATAGATACATTTCGTTATCTTTATCCAGATAAAGAAGGAGTATATTCTTGGTGGTCTTATAGATTTAATGCAAGGAAAAATAATTCAGGTTGGAGAATAGATTACTTCTTAGTTTCAGAAGCTTTAAAAGATAGAATTATTGATAGCCAAATACATACAGAAGTTTTAGGATCAGACCACTGTCCTGTGGTTTTAGAAATAAAAGATAATTAAAAATAGAAATCATGCATAAAATTTTTAATCTAAATTTATGCATGATTCCTTAATTTACACAAATTATTCATGTGTTTTAAAATAGAACATTTAAATATTAAATTTTTTGATATTTATATTTTTAAGTTATCATTAAATATTCCCATAATTAAATAATTACTCATATCTGAAATTTTTATATTTAAACTTTTTTCATCAAGAAGAAGTGCTAACGCAAAAATATTAGCTTCATGTTCTAATTCACTGTTTCCGCCTTCATCAAAAGAAGCTGTAAAAATTGGATGTAAAAACTCTGTATGCAGTAAAGCATGCCCTAATTCATGAGCACAAATAATTTTTTGTGCTTTAAGATTAAAATTAGAATTTATAACAATATGAAGTTTATCAAAAATTTTAATACAATATCCTTTAATTGCACTTCCATATTCACGATATATAATAGGTATGCCTAATTTTTCTGATATAATAAAAGGGTCTTTAGTGCCAAAGGTTTGTATAATTTCATTTGCATTTTTAACAATTCTTTCGTATCCCATATAATCCTCTCTATTTTGTAAGTCCCTTTGCTTTCCAGTAAAGGTCCGTAATATCTTTAAAAATAGCTTCTTTATCTTCTTTAGTTAAATTATCACTAAGAAATAAGGCTTCTGCTTGAAGTATAAAAGAATTTTGATTTAATGGTTTTTCATCTATCTTTTTAGAAATTTCTTCATTACTTGTATCCTTAAATAGCATATACAAAGGTATATTAAAAGCTTCAGCAAGCTTTCCTAAAGTTTCTACACTTGGCTGTTTTTTATTATTTTCAATATCAGATAAAAAAGAAGCTGTAATTCCTACTTTTTCTGCAAGTTCTTTTAATGTTATTTTTTTACTAAGTCTGTAAGCTTTAATAGTACTTCCAAGATTCATGGTTTCACTCCTATTATAAATAAACAAGCCTTTTTATATATAAATTATTATTTATTTATATTTTTCTTATTGTAATTGTACTAAATTTATACTATCATGTAAATATTAACTTATAGCGAAATTTTATGTATATATTAGAAAATCACTGTAAAACTTAAATAATCTTAATGTAATATAAATTTTTATAATCATTATATAATTGAATTTAGCTGTAAGTGAAATTATTATATTTATATAAATATAATGGTTTTTTATAACATTCAGTAAAATATAAAATAGATGATTACAAGGGAGGAAATTTTTAATGGATATGGATGTTTTCTCAACCTTCCCTGCCAACATTAAAGTAGTAGGAGTAGGAGGCGGCGGAAATAACGCTGTACATAGAATGATTGATTCCGGCATGAAAGGTGTTGAATTTATTATTGCTAATACAGATTTAAAAAGTATTAGATCTTCAAAAGCAAATAGAGTTATACAAATAGGTAGCAAGCTTACAAAAGGCCTCGGTGCAGGTGCTGTCCCTGAAGTAGGTGAAAAAGCAGCAGAAGAGAGCGAAAATGAAATACGTGAAGCCTTAATGGGAGCAGATATGATATTTTTAACCGCTGGAATGGGTGGAGGTACTGGTACAGGTGCTACTCCTGTAATAGCTCGTATTGCAAAAGAACTTGGAATACTTACTGTTGGTATAGTTACAAAGCCTTTCCCCTTTGAAGGTTCTAGAAGAATGTCTAATGCCGTTAAAGGAATTGAAAAACTTAAAGAAAATGTAGATTCTCTCATAGTTATACTAAACCAAAATCTTTTAAATATTGCCACAAAAAAAATGACTATAGTAGAGGCTTTTTCTGCAGCAGATGATGTTTTAAAAATAGGTATACAAAGCATTTCAAATATAATAAATATTCCTGGCCTTATAAATCTTGATTTTGCTGATGTAAGTACAATTATGAGAAATTCAGGTCTTGCACATATGGGAATGGGCATTGCAAAGGGTGATGAAAGAGCTATTAACGCTGCAAGACAAGCAGTAAACAGCCCTCTTTTAGAAACTGCAATAATTGGAGCAAATGGACTTTTAATAAATGTAACAGGAGGAAATGATTTATCTTTAACCGAAATAGATGAAGCTATTGAATATATAAGAGGCGAAGTTAATTCTGAAGCAGAAATAATTTTTGGTGCTTCTATAGATGAAAATATGAAAGATGAAATTCATATTACTCTTATAGCTACTGGTTTAAATAAAGAAAAATCACCTTTAGTTAAAGAAGAATCTTTAAAAAGTGAAAATTCTAAAGACTCTACTTTAAACTTTTTAGAGCCAGATCCAGATATTATTGAAATTCCTACAATACTTAGAAGAAAAAAAATATAAAAGGCAAGAGGTTATCCTCTGTCTTTTTTGTTATGAAAAAAATTTTTTAAATAAATATTATTTTTTATTTTAACTTTTCTAATTTATCCCAAATTTCTGGATTTTTCTTTTTAATATTTATTATTTTAAAATTATTCTTATCTACAAAAGTTTGAATTGTTTTTCCTTTTGAAATAAGCTTATTATCACTTTCTCTTATAACATTATAATTAAGAGTTATTTTGACTGGAGTAAGTTCTTCTAAAGTAGTTTCTATTTTAATATTATCTCCATATTTAGCTCCTTCAATATACCTGCATTGTGTTTCGATTAAAGGCATCATTATTCCTGTATCTTCAATATATTTGTAGGAAATACCTGCACCTTTTATAAAATCTTCTCTTGCAGCTTCAAAATATATATAATAATTAGAATGATGTACTATTCCCATTTGATCTGTTTCTACATATCTTACCTTTAAATTTGTTATGCTTTTATACATAAAAAATCACTTCCTTTCACATATTAAGTATAAATTTATTAATATGATTATCTCATAAAAAGTATTTTCCCTTAAAATTGACAACTATATTTTGAAGCAAATCAATAATAAACGTACTACTTATTGTATAACAGAAATTTATTTACAGCTTATTGTGATTTAATCATTAATATAAATTTATATATATATTAAATCAGTATAATTTAATTGTCAATTATACTAATTTAATTAGCTGATTATAAAAAATACTATATTAAAAAATTTTTATAAAATGTATTGAAATTTTATCCGTCATGTATTAATATATAATTGAAAGAAATAATTCAAATATTATTTTTTAATGCAACAAAAATTTTAATATATAATATAATATATTATATATTATATCATGGGGGTGCTTATAAAATGTTTGGTTTAACTTACGAATACTTGAAAACTTATGAATTAAATGAAAACGAATTATCCCAAGGAAATGAATTTTACAAAAATGAAAGAAACTATAATAAACTTGCTGGAAGCTCCCGAGATACTATACGTGATATTTTATTAAATCTTCCATTCTTTAGATTAATGTAATATATACTTTTTAAATTGTAGTTTCAAAATACATTATATATAGCTATATTAAACAGATATAAATAAAAAAGTAAGTTCCATGAACTTATTCATGGAACTTATTTTTTTATAAAATTAATTAAAATCTAATTTTCATAATACTTTTTATAATACTTTTAACAAAAATATCAAATAATATAATGTTATTATATTGCTTTAGTCGCCTGCTTTAAATATTCAAGTTCTTCAGTTTCAAGATATGGAGATAACTTTTCAAAAACCATATTGTGATAATTATTAAGCCATATTCTTTCTTCGTCATTTAATAAATCTAAAACTATAGCATCAGTATCTATTGGGCATAAAGTTAAAGTTTCAAATTTCATAAATTGACCACCATAATAGGTTTTTTCATCTTCCTGAACAACAACTAAATTTTCTATTCTTATTCCATGTTTATTTTCTTTATAAACTCCAGGCTCATTAGAAACAATCATTCCTTTTTCTAATTTTATAGCACTAGGTGCCATAGATATTCTATGCGGACCTTCATGTACATTTAAGAAAAATCCTATACCATGACCTGTTCCATGCTTAAAATCCATTCCTGCATTCCATAGAGGGATTCTAGCTACTATATCTAAATTGGATCCTGTAGCTCCATATAAGAATCTCTGCTTAGATAAATCAATCATTCCTTTTAATACAAGAGTGTAATCTATTTTTTCTTCTTCTGTAAGTTCTCCTACAACTATAGTTCTTGTTATATCCGTTGTCCCATCTAAATATTGGGCCCCTGAATCTACTAAATAAAATCCTTCAGGTTTTATTAAAGATTGATTTTCTTTTGTTGCATGATAATGAGGCATTGAAGCATTTGCTTTATAGGCTGATATAGTTTCAAAACTTAAATCATAAAAATTATCTCCTTGTTTTCGTATTTCTTCTAATTTATCTGCAGCATCTATCTCTGTAATTTTGCCTGAAGATACATTCTTTTTTAACCAATTTAAAAATTTAACCATAGCAACGCCATCTCTTATCATAGCTTTTCGTAGATTTTCAATTTCTATATCATTTTTTACAGCCTTAAGCATTGTAGTTATATCAGTTTTTTCTATTATTTTAAGTTTAATAGAACTATAAATTAAAGTATTAACCTTAGATGGATCTAATAAAATTGTACCTTCATCAAGATTTTCTAAAAAATTTACTATACTTTCATAAGGCTTTATAAAAACTTTTGCTCTTTCAAGTTCTTCTCTAACTTTAGAATTAATTTTACATTCATCTATGAATAAATAGCATTTTTTTTCTGAAATAAATGCATAAGATATAGTAAGAGGATTACATTTTATATCTCTTCCTCTAATATTTAAAAGCCAAGCTATATCATCTAATGATGATATAATATAATAATCAGCTCCCAAATCTTTCATTTTTTTTACTACTTCAGATATTTTTTCTTCTCTTGATTTTCCTGCATATTTTATATCATGTAAAATTACTTCTGTTTGAGGTTTTTTAGGTCTTTTATCCCAAATTTTATCAATTAAATCTTCATCAATTTGATAAGAAAAATTTTTTTCTTTTAATAAATTTTTTATATTTCTAAAATATTTTTCAGAAATTACTTGACCATCAAATCCTATTTTGGCACCATTAGGTAAATTTTCTCTCAAAAATTCTTCAATAGTCTTAACTCCATTTTCTCCCATTTTAAATAAAGTTATACCTGTACCTTTAAGCTCGTTTTCAGCTTGTATAAAATATCTTCCGTCAGTCCATAATCCAGCTTTATCTAATGTTATAACTGCTGTCCCTGCAGAACCAGTAAACCCTGTTATAAAAGCTCTTGCAGCATAATGTTCAGCTACATACTCACTTTGATGAGGGTCTGAACTTGGTACTATATAAGCATATATATCTCTTTCTTTCATAAGATTTCTTAATTTTTCAATTCTTTCTTTTATTTCTATGATAATCACCCCGTTTGTTATGTATTTTATTTTTCATAATTTATTATAACATAATATTTTTTAATATTTTAAAACTGTAAAATGTTTCTTCCATAAAAAACAAAGACGACAACTATAAAATTCGTCATCGTCTTTAAAATTTATTTTTATTCAATAGAATTAAATACTCTTTGCATTGGTTTTAATAAATATATAGTTGCTATAAAAGTTACTACTGCATTCCCTAAAGATACTTGAAACCCCATTAATAGTCTTATAATAAAAGCTTTATAACTTAATTTTGCACTTATCATAAATGGTAAATCAATAAGTGTACCACATAAAAATGCTAATATAAAGCCTACAGATGCTAATATATATTGATTTTTAGTTTTATTTTTTACTAAAGAATATATAAGTGCATATTGAGGAAATACAACTAAATACATTATACTCCAAGGTGCTACACCGCGTGTAAGCATTACAATAAGACAAAATACTACAGTTGAAAGCCATGCCTCTTTTCTTTTAAGATAAACACCATAAGTAAGTATTGTAAAATTAACAAGCTCAAAATAAAGTACAAATGAGCCTAAAAATTGTATTATATAAAGGAAGGATGCAAGTAAACTTATTTTAGTAATTTCCCTGGCACTCATATTCATTTTACATACCTGTGTTCTTTGTAAATACTAACTCTATTTCATCTTTATCATGCAAACCAAGCTGTTCTGCTCCTGGTGCTTCTCCAATTTTCATTTTAACGTTTTGGCTTGGAGAATTATATGAATACATCCACCATGGTCCCTTATTCATATCTGTAGTTTTTAATCCTTTTAATCCAACTATGAAACGTCCATATTGAGAATTTTGCATTTCTACTTGAAATTCATCTTTATATTGATCCAAAAATTGTGCTAAATTTTCTGCATCTGTTTTATACTTTTTCTTATCAACTAAAACTTTATTTGATGTATCATCTTTAATTGTTATAACTATTGTCTTGTTTCCACTTTGACCACTTAATACATTTTTAATTCCAAAGTATCCAAGGAAAAGAACTAAAACTGCTAATACTGTAACTCCCACTTTTATTAAATTTGATTTTTTCATATTTTATCATCTCCTGTTTTTTAATTAATATGACTTTGATTGAAATGAAATTTCCTCAATGTTATTTAATCTGTTTATTTCTAAAGAAAATACAAATAATATATTTGCCGTTAAATTAGCAAAATCAATACAAATTTCAGGTACATTTATACCTTGTTGTTTTAATAAATATAAATTTCTTGAAATAATTTTTGCTTCACATCTTGCTTTATGATATTCACAAGCTATTGTATGGCCTGTTGGATATATAAACCCATTTACTCTATGTTTATTTTTCTCTTTAAAAGAATTATAAATAGCTAGTCCTTCTTTTAGATCTTCTTCTGTAATTGCAAGCTTACCTCTTATTGATCCATTAAGATGCAAAATTTTATCCATAAGCCACCAAGTTTCCTCTTTTAAAGGAGTATCAAGAGATAATATATATCCTAATGTTGCAGAAAGTTTATCTGTCAAAATCTCATGATTTACTAAAGAAGATTTTTCACTTAAAAAAGGATAAGCTATTAAATCAAAATTCTTTATATTCATTTTATTCACCTCAATTCAATAAAAAAAAACTCCTCATTGCGGGGAGTTAAGGTATAAAAGCATGATGCAAAGCTTAAAAGCTGCTATCAAACGTTCCTCCTTTCCCTCCGAAAGTTGAATACTTTAACTTTTAGGTAGGTCTCCTGGCTTATGGCTCATAGCTTGGTACACCTTCCCATAGTTTCCTACAGTGGCAAACGACCAAGCAGCACCACATACAGTAGCGGGGGCTGCAGCGTTTCACGCATTTCCCTGTTATGTTTTTTCAAACACCTAAAAGCTTTATTAAGTTTTCATCATTAAATTATATACTATACTTTATTAAAATTCAATGTAAATAATATTATAATCAATATAATATAAGCTTACACATACATTATTTCTTCTTTTAATATACCATTATCCATAGATACAATTCTGTCAGCTACCATCTTAGCAAAAATCATATCATGAGTTATAATTAAAACTGTCATAGATTTTTCATCTCTTACTTTTTTTATAAGGTTAGCAACTTCTTCTGTCATACCTGGATCTAAAGCAGAAGTAGGTTCATCAAAACATATAAGTTTTGGTTCCATAGCAAGAGCTCTTCCTATAGCTACTCTTTGTTTTTGTCCTCCTGAAAGCTCAAATGGATAATTTAATTTTTTATCTTCAAGCCCTAAAAATTTTAAAATTTCTAAAGCTTTTTCTTCAGCTTTAAAAGCTTCCATATTAAGTACAACTTTAGGTGCCTCAGTAATATTTTGTAAAACATTCATATGAGGAAATAAATTAAAATTTTGAAATACAAGCCCTATATCTTTTCTTATTTCAATCTCTTCTTTTTTTTCTGCCATTACTCCATTTTTATATAAGTATCTTCCATTTATCAATATAGATCCATAATCAGGCTTTGTAAGGCCATTTATACATCTTAATAATGTTGTTTTTCCTCCACCTGAAGGCCCAACTATAACAGCAATCTCTCCCTCTTTAAGTTCAAGATTTACTCCTTTTAGTACTTTATTTTTACCAAAACTTTTTTCTAATCCCTCAATTTTAAGCATAGTTTAATCACATCCCTATTGATAATAGCTGTATCTTTTTTCTACTTTTTTAAAAATTCTTGTAAATATTGCAATTAACAGCAAATATATAATTCCTACTACAACTAAAGGTATTAATGAAGCTTCTCTATTAGCAGCCATCTTTCCAACCTTTAAAAGCTCATCCAAACCAACTACATATACAAGAGCAGTATCTTTCACAAGAGTAATAATCTCATTAGCTGCTGCTGGCAATATTACTTTTACAGCTTGTGGAAGTATTATTTTAAAAAATGTATATTTTGAAGAAAAACCAAGAACTTTAGCACCTTCATACTGTCCTTCATCTATAGATGCTATACCCGCTCTAAATATTTCTGCAAAATATGCTGCATAATTAAGTACAAAAGCTAATATAGCTGCAGGAAATCTATCAAAAGTTATTCCAACTATAGGTAATCCAAAGAATATAAATACTATTTGAAGTAAAAGCGGAGTTCCTCTCATGATTAAAACATAAAAGCCTGTTATCTTATTTAATATAGGATTTTTAGATAATCTTCCTAGGGCTACTATTATTCCAAGTGGTATAGAAAAAATCAATGTAAGTATAAAAACTTCTAAAGTTACTATAAGACCTTCACCTATTTGAGGCATCAGGCTGATTATATTATTCATGAAAATCCTCCTATAATTTTATTTAAATAAATTTTCTCCAAACCATTTTTCAGATATAGCTTTTGCAGTACCATCATTTTTCATATCTTCAAATGCTTTATTTATTTTTTCTAAAAGTTCTTTATCATCTTTTCTTAAACCAACACCATAAGTTTCGCTTCCAAAATTGTCATTTAATATTTTATATTTTTCTGCACCTTTTTTATTTATATAATACCTTACTAAAATTTCATCTGCAACTACTGCATCTATTCTCTTTGCTTCTAAATCCATTAAAGCATCATTATTAGTTTCAAAAGTATAAACTTTCCCTCCATCAAAGCTTTTTAAAAGCTCTGGCTCTTTATTTATTGCATCAACTGCACTTGACTCATTTTGTGCACCTACTTTTTTTCCTTTTAAATCAGCTTTACTATTAATATTTGAATCTTTTAAAGTTATTATAACTTGTCTATTATCCAAATATGGATTTGTAAAACTTACTTTTTCCTTTCTTTCATCAGTTATAGTATATCCATTCCATATTAAATCTATTTTTCCTGAATTAAGTTCTGATTCTTTCATAGACCAATCTATAGGCTGAAAAGTTATTTCTTTACCAATTCTTTTAGATACTTCTTTTGCTAAATCTATATCAAAACCTACTATTTCCCCTTTTTCATCTTTAAATCCCATAGGAACAAATGTATCATCAAAGCCAAGTACAAGACTTTCTTTTGCCATTGTATCTTTTGATTTATTGCTGCATCCAGCTGCACCTAATACTACTACTCCAATTATTCCAACCGCTAAAATTTTCTTTACTATTTTATTCATAGTCAGCACTCCTTATCTATTTATCAATTTACGATATTACTTTATCATGATAAAGTAATAAAGTCAATACTTTTTTTATATATTATAAAAAATAATAAAAACCTTTCATAAAAAAGTTAAATGCCCCTTTTATGTAAGCAGTTTTATTTTTTAACTGTCTACTATAAAAGAGGCCTATAAAAAAGTTTCTCTTAATTTATGATGTATTTTTAATTTATACAATCATTTTTACATTTTATTAGAAATTAACTATAAAATAGAATACAAAAACTATAATAATAAAACTTAAATACTTGTCTATAATTTTAGAATATACCTGCAATTCCTGCAATAATTACTATAACTGCAAATATCATTCTATAAATAGCAAAATTTTTCATTGGTTTTTTCTGAAGGTAAGAAATAAATTTTTTAATTACAATAAGTGCAACTATAAAAGAAACTACAAAACCTACAATAAGAGAATTTAATTCTTGAGAAGTAAGAATTGAAAGTCCTCCAAGTTTTAAAATTTTTAAAAAACTCATTCCAACCATAACTGGTATTGCCAAAAAGAAAGAAAACTCTGCAGCAGCAACAGTTGTTAAGCCTGCTACCCATCCTCCAATTATAGTTGATGCGGAACGAGACATTCCTGGAATTATAGCCAAACATTGAAATAAACCAATTATAACAGCCTGTCCTGGAGTTACATTTAAATCATCTTCATTGTAGTTATTATTTCTAAATACTTTTTCAGCATATATCATCCAAATAGCACCTAAAAATAATGTTATGGCTACTGGCACCGGTGCTAATAAATATTTATCTGCTAAATCATCAAAAAGTATACCAAAAATACCACCGGGTATACATGCTATAAATATCATAAACCAAAATTTAAATCCAGATCTTTCATATCCAACTTTCTTTGGAGAAAAATTTATTAAAGTGTCTTTTATCTTCTTCCAATAAAGAATAATAACAGCAAGTATAGCTCCAAGCTGTATAACATAAGTATACATTTCAATATAATTTTCAGTAATTCCTTTAAAATTCATTAAATTTTGAAATATAATTAAATGGCCAGTAGAAGATATAGGTAAAAATTCTGTTACTCCTTCTACAATTCCCAAAATCATAGATTTTATTAAAAAAAGTATATTATCCATAAAAAACATCCTCTCTTAAAATAATACCTAATTTAACATAACATAAATTTCACAAAAATGGTAGTATATTATTATACTAATAACAATATTTTTTATTGAAATTTATGTTAACAAAAAATATTTAAGGAAGGAAGATTTTTATATATTTAAAAATCTTCCTTCCTTTTTATGATTAATTTACAATTAACCTCTTGATTTCTTTTTTGAAATTACATCAAAAGCTACAGCCATTAAAAGTACAAAACCCTTAATTGTCATCTGCATATCGCTTCCTACTCCAAGTATAGACATACCATTATTAAGAACTCCCATTACAAGAGCACCTATAATAGCTCCAACTACTGTTCCAACTCCACCATAGGCAGAAGCTCCTCCTATAAAGCAAGCAGCTATTGCATCCAGCTCAAAATTTGTTCCTGTTTGTGGTGACGCTGCATTAATACGAGAACTAAAAGCAATACCTGATACAGCAGCTAAAACTGCCATATTAACATATGATAAGAAAAGTACTTTATTTGTATTTATACCTGAAAGTACAGCAGCTTTTTCGTTTCCTCCCATTGCATAAATATAACGTCCAGATATAGTTTTAGTTGTAAAGAAAGAATAACCTCCTATAAGAATTCCTATAAGTACTAAAATTATAGGAATACCTTTATATGATGCTAACCAATATGAAAAAAGATTTATTACAAATAATGTTAATATTATCTGAGCTGCAAAAATTCCAAAAGGTGTATCATTAAAATTATATTTCTGTCTTTCATTTCTTCTTTTTAATTGTAAGTATACATAAATAATAGAAATTATAAGTCCTATTAAAATTGTTGTAATATTTAAATTTGTTCCAAGTCCCTTAAATATATCTGGTATAAAACCCGCACTTACAAACTGATATTTTTCTGGGAATGGAGAAAGAGTTAACCCTTTAAGCATTGTTATGGTAAGTCCTCTAAACATAAGCATACCTGCTAAAGTTACTATAAAAGCTGGTATTCTTACATAAGCAATCCAAAATCCCTGCCACATTCCTATAACAAGTCCTATTAATAAACAAATTACTACTGTAAGTGCTATATTCATTTTCATATTTATCATAAGTATACCTGCTATTGCTCCGATAAATGCACATACAGAACCAACAGAAAGATCTATATTACCCCCTGTTAATATGCAAAGAGTCATACCAATTGCTAAAATAATTACATAACTATTTTGAAGTATTAAGTTTGTAACATTCATGGGAACTAAAAGTATACCGTCAGTTAGTATTTGAAATAATATTATTATTGCTACAAGCGCAATAAGCATTGCATATTGCCTTATATTACTTTTAAAAGTGCTTTTTATTGTTTCCATAATTTTTGATGATGATTTATTTTCAGAAATTTTCTTAACAGGTTCCATTATACTACCTCCTTATTGCTCTGCATTATACACTTCATTATGCTTTCTTGTGATGCATCTTTATTATCAAGCTCTCCAACTATTCTTCCTTCATTCATTACATAAATTCTATCGCACATTCCAAGTATTTCCGGAAGTTCAGAGGATATAATTATAATAGATTTTCCTTCCTCTGCAAGCTTATTTATAATTGTATAAATTTCATACTTTGCTCCAACATCAATTCCACGAGTTGGTTCATCCAATATTAAAACATCAGGATCTGTAAATATCCATTTACTTAACACAACCTTTTGTTGATTTCCACCTGATAAATTGCCAGTTTTTTGTAAAATGCTTGGTGATTTTATATTAAATTTTCGTCTATATTCCTCTGCAACCTCAATTTCTTTATTTTCATCTATAATTTGATTTTTGCTTATTTTTTTAAGCTTAGCCAATGTTATATTTTGTTTTATGCTTTGTATAAGAATAAGTCCTGCATTTTTTCTATCTTCTGTAACATAAGCCAGTCCATTTTCTATTGCCTGTCTAACATTTTTTAATACAATTTCTTTACCATCTTTTATTATTTTTCCTGTTATACGTTTTCCGTAAACTCTTCCAAAAATGCTCATAGCAAGTTCTGTTCTTCCTGAACCCATAAGACCTGATATTCCAACAACTTCACCTTTATGAACTTTTAAGTTTACATCCTTAATAATCTTTCTCCCTTCAATGATAGGATCATATACATTCCAATTTTGTACTTCAAAATATACATCGCCAATTTTAGATCTTCTCTTTGGAAATCTATTAACTAAATCTCGACCTACCATTCCTTTAATTATTCTATCTTCATTTACATTTTCATCATTTTTAAAAGTTTCAATTACAGTACCATCACGAATTACAGTTATAGAATCAGCCACTTTTAATATTTCATTAAGCTTATGAGAAATAAGAATTGAAGTAATACCTTCTTTTTTTAATTCTAATATTAAATTAAGAAGATTTTCTGAGTCCTCTTCATTTAAAGCTGCTGTAGGTTCATCTAGTATAAGAAGTTTTACATTTTTAGCAAGTGCTTTTGCAATTTCAACAAGCTGCTGTTTCCCAACTCCTATATCTTTTATAAGAGTTTGTGAATTTTCTTTTAATTTTACTCTGTTTAAAAATTTTGTAGCCTCTATATGAGTTTTATCCCAATCTATAATTCCATTTTTAGCTCTTTCATTGCCTAAAAATATATTTTCTCCTATAGAAAGATATGGTGTAAGTGCTAATTCTTGATGTATTATAACTATACCCATTTTTTCACTATCTTTTATATCCTTAAAAATACATTCTTTACCTTGAAAAATTATCTCACCACTATAAGTACCATGAGGGTATATTCCACTAAGTACACTCATAAGTGTAGACTTTCCTGCCCCGTTTTCTCCTATCAAAGCATGAATTTCTCCATCTTTTACTTTAAGATTTACATTATCAAGTGCCTTAACCCCTGGAAAAGTCTTTGTAATATTTCTCATCTCAAGTATATACTCAGACATTACTCCACCTCCTAATAATTTTATCTTGTAATCTTAGAGTTGTTTCAAAATATAAAACTTATATTTTGAAACAACTCTTTAAATACTATTTCAAATCTGATTCTTTATAATATCCACTATCTATAAGAATTTTCTTATAATTATCCTTGTCTGCATATACAGGTTCACAAAGGAAAGATGGAACAACTTTAGCACCATTACTATAAGTTTTTGTATCGTTTACTGGAGCTTCTTTCCCTTGAATAATAGCATCAACCATTTCAACAACCTTTGTTGCTAGAGTTCTTGTATCTTTAAAAATTGACATTGATTGCTGTCCATTAATCATTGCTATTACATTTGGTTTATCACAATCTTGTCCTGTTATAATTGGATATGGTTTATTAGCTGTACCATAACCAGCATTTTTAAGTGATGCTATAATACCTATTGCTAAACTATCATTAGGAGAAAGTATTGCATCAAGTTTCTTACCATTTGCATAATTAGCCGTTATAAGATTATCCATTCTAGCTTGTGCCTTAGCAGATTCCCATCCTTGAATAGCAATTTTAGTAAAATCAGTTTGTCCACTTGGAACAACAAGTTTTCCACTTTCTATATAAGGTTTCAAAACACTCATAGCACCATTATAGAAAAAATTTGCATTATTATCGTCTGGTGAACCTCCAAATAATTCTATATTGAAAGGACCTTTTCCCTCCTTAAGTCCTAATTTTTCTTCAATATATTTACCTTGAGTTTCACCAACCTTAAAGTTATCAAAAGTTGCATAGTAATCAACATTTGGAGATTGCATTATTAATCTATCATAAGCTATAACCTTTACTTTATTGTCTGCTGCTTTTTTTAATACATCTGTAAGAGCTGAGCCATCAATAGAAGCTATTACAAGAACTTTAGAACCCTTTGTAATCATATTTTCAATTTGTTGTATTTGTGTATTAACATCGTTGTTAGCATATTGAAGATCTACTTTATAGCCTTTTTTCTCAAGTTGAGCCTTCATGTTTTCACCATCTTGATTCCAACGCTGAAGTGATTGAGTTGGCATTGCTACTCCTATTAAGTTACTATTTGATCCTCCTGTGCCATTTGTTTTTGATGCACCGCAGCCAGTTAAACCAAATATTAACAATCCTGATAATAATGAAGCAATGACTTTTTTCATTTTAAATTCCCCCTTCTTCCCTTTTTAAGCACACAATAATAAATTTGTGCACTATGTATAAAATATTTTTATTACACTCATATAATATTACTTGTAATCGTTTATATCAATGTAATAACTTGTCTACATTTAATAAAATACTGCTTTATTTTAATGCAATATTTTACTATAAAAAGCACAAAAAAATACTATAGCTGCAAAAATCTTTTACAATTTCTGCAGCTTTTATGCTAATTAGTTTCTTTTAATTTAAATTCTTTAGGACTTATACCCTCGTATTTTTTAAAAACTTTACTAAAATAATTTGGATCATTATAACCAACTTTATATCCTACTTCTTTAATACTCATATTATCATTTTTAAGAAGCTCTTTTGCTTTTTTTATTCTTTCCATATTTATATAATCAGAAAAATTAATGCCTATGACTTCCTTAAAACTTCTGCTAAAATAATAAGAACTTAAATTAAATTTTGCAGCAGTTTTTTCAAGATCAAGTTCCTCTTTTAAGTTATCTTTAATATATTGCTCTACATTTTTAAAAAGAACAAATTTTTCCTTATCTATATATTGTGCTTTTTCTCCATAAAGTCCTTTTTCTATACTATTTTTTATATCCTCATAATGAACTATATTTATATCTCCTTTTATATAATCTAAACAATTACATGCTTCTTCATAAGATTTATGAATTAATTTTACTCCTTCATAACATCTTCCAATTCCTATCTTAATTGAAAAATTAAACATTCTTTTTACTTCTTTTCTTATCTCTGCTGCAATATTAACTGTATTAAATCTTGCTTCATATTCATCCATTTCATTTTTTATCTGAATAAAATAAATTAAATTATTTGTAAATCTATAACTTCCTATAGCTTTATACCTTCTATTAATATATTCTTTAATAAATTCTCCAATTGAAACTTTAGTTTGCTCACAAGATACATCTTCTTTAAATTTTACGACCATAGAACAAGCTTTTTTTAAATCTATATTTAAATATCTTAAATAAGTTTCATAATCAATAGTATCTAAAGAATTATTAATAATAGAATAACTCAATTCATTTTCCAAAACAGGCATGAGATTATATAGTTTTTCCTGATTTTCAATTTCATTTTTTCGTTTTTCTCTTTCTAATTTTACAAAATCAACAGCATATTTTATTTTTTCTATAATTTCTTCCTTACTAAAGGGTTTCAAAATATATTCTTTAACATTATTTTTAACAGCTTCTACTGCAAAATCAAAATAATCATAAGCAGTTAATATTATTATATAAGTATTAGGAATAAATTTTCTAATCTCTTGAATAGCTTTAATACCATTAATTCCTGGCATTTTTATATCCATTATTATTATATCTGGTCTAACTTTTTCTGAAATTTCTATAGCTTCCCTTCCATTTTTTGCTTCACTAATCTCTAATTGATTTTTAAATTCTGTATTTAATATATTTATTATAGCCTCTCTATCATATTTTTCATCATCAGCTATAAGTATTTTTAACATATGTTTTTCAGCTCCTTTATTGGAATTTTTAAATAAATCTTAGTTCCAATGCCCTTTTTACTTTCTATGTTGAATATATTTTTATCATCATACATAAGTTCGAGCCTTTCTACAACGCTCTTTATTCCCATACCAGTTGTATGACCTATATGTTCCTTTCTTTTTTCTTTTGAAATTATTTTTTTTAAAGTTTCTTCATCAATGCCGCAGCCGGTATCTTCTATTGTAATAATACATAAATTATCTTTATTTTTTATATCTATACTAATAATTCCTCCTTCTTCCTTAGGTTCTATGCCATGTATAAAAGCATTTTCTACAAAAGGCTGAAGTGTCATACCTGGAACTTTTATATTTGTTAAATCAGCATCAATATTTAATATAAATTTAACCCTGTCTTCATATCTAGATTCTTGAATAAACATATACTGCTTAACTATATTAATTTCTTCTTCTAAAGTTGCATTTCTATTCATCATACTTAAACTATATCTAAGTATTCCTGAAACACATCTTATAAGATTTTCAGTTTTTAAAGCTCCTTCTTTTACTGCAGTCTGAATTATACAGTTTAATGTATTAAAAAGGAAATGCGGATTTATCTGCGACTGTAAAACCTTTAGCTGAGACATCTTTAGTGCGTTTTCATATTTTAAAAGTTTCATTTCATCATCTCTTATTTTCTTTTCAAGTTCTGCAGTTTCTTTTAAAGAATTTATATGACTTTTTATACTTTTTATCATAGTACTAAAAGCTTCTGAAAGTATATCAAGCTCATATATAAAAGTCTTTTTACCTTCATAATATGTAAAATCACCTTTGGATACTTTTTCTGAAGCATCAACTAGTTCTTTAAGTTTATTTAAAATATTCTTTAAAAAGATGACAGTATATATTAAGCTTATTAACAGTGAAGTAATTATATAAGCTGCTAGTATTTTATATATAAATTTTTCTTTTTCTTTAAGCTTTATATAAATTCCATTATTATATTTTAAATAGCTGTCACTTAATTTCCCTATAAAAATATTACAATATGATGAAATTTCTTTTGTTGTCATAAAATCAGTGTAATAAGCATCAATAGCACTTTGCCTGTTATATATTTTAATAGTATTATCTGCAGAAGTTTTATAACTTTGAAGTGAGTTTTCTAGGTCTCTTAAAATGTAACTGCTCTCTAAATCTGAGTTTTCCTTTAAATAATTTAAAGTTTCTATAGCCTTTTGAAAACTCTTTTCATATATATTTCTGCTTTCAACTTTGTTTGTTTGTATATATTTATTGAAATTATTAAAAGAATCATTAAGATAATTTTTTATTTGACTTGTCGCACTCATTTTATTAAGCATAGAATTATAATTATTATTTATCTTTCTGCTTATAATCAATGATATAATACTACTAGTTGCTATAGGTGTAATTATAATAATTACAAAAATAATAAATTTGCTTTTTAAACTATTGGACTTCACTAATATGCTCTCCTTGTTCTTTTTTATATTGATTAACATTATCTTTTCCTATTACAAAAACATCAGTAAAAAATATACCCTTAGTTTCTTTACCTTCAATAATATCCATTATTATATTAACAGCCTTATAACCCATAAGTTCAGGTTTTTGAACAATAGTAGAGGTTATTACTCCCTTTTTTATGTATTCTAATGTTTCTTGCAAATCATCAAAACATATTATTTTAACTTTTCCTTTCATATTAAGTTTCTCTATTGCTTTAGCTGCACCTACTCCATCTAAAGCTGAAGTGCAAAATATAGCTTTAACATCACTATTATTTATTAGTATTTTTTTTGCAGCTAGTTCTGCCTCTAAAAGATAAGAATCAGAAGATTCTATAGTTTCTATAGTAAGCTTTGAATTTTTATTTATATAATCTTTAAAACCATTTACCCTTTCTATTTGATTTTTGGCATTTTTCCCGCCCATAATAATAGCTATTCTTCCTTCTTTACCTACTTGTTTAATAAGTTCTTTAGCTCCAGCCATACCTGATGCAACATTATCCGTTCCAACATAAGCTAATCGTTTACTATTTTCTGCATCTGAATCAATTGTAATTAATGGAATATTACCCTCCACAACCTTATTTATAACCGGAGTATACCTTTTTTCATCTTGTGCATAAACAATTATTCCGCTTACTTTTGCAGCATAAGCCATATTTATAAGTTTTATACCTTCATCAATACTTGCACTATCAGGTCCTTGAAATTCAACAATAGCATTTCTCTCCTTAGCTGCCCTTTCAGCCCCTTCTTTTACATATTGCCAGTATGGATTTGAGTATACATGAGATATAAGAACTATTTTAGGTTTCATCTTTACTTTAACAGGTTTATCTTCTCTTAAACTATTTATAATTATAAAATTAAAAATTAAAAAAATTATAATAACAGTAATGTAGCTTAAATATCGTAAATTTTTTTTCACAGTTACCTCCTAGTATTTAAGACATTTTATAAAACTTAAATTATATACTTACATTATAAGTTAATTTATAATTATTAATCAATATGAATAATTTAAACTTATTTATCATTTATTGATATTATATTTTTGTAAATGATATAATTAAAATGTATAAAAAAGAGAAAATAAAAATGTACAAAATTGGGCATAATTGCTATTCTTCTATTAGGAGGGATAGCAATTTAGATGCTTCAAATCTATTCTTCCAGCTGATAGCTAAGAGATATAAAAAGCACTGTACAATAATCACTACAAACTCTAATTTTTCAAAGTGGCCAGATATATTTGTATCTCCTACTATTGCTAATGCCATTTTAGATATACTTCTTCATCATAGCCATATTATATCTATAAAAGGTCCATCTTACAGGATTCAATCTAAAATACAGTATTTAGATAATAATTCTATGAAGGATTCTGAAGTCTCTTAGGATATTTTTTTGTACATAATTATTTTCCACTTTTCGTATATTCTTATCTTGACATTTACATATTTTACTAATTAGCATCGATAAAAAATATTTTGTTCTAGTAATCTAATAGTAATATTTTTATTAGTATTTATATTAACAAAATTTTTTAAGAAACGAAATTTTTTATATATTTATTTAATAAAACTCAATAAAAAACACTATTTCTTATTAAAAATGTTTTTAAATAATATCAGTCATTTTTTAAGAAATAGTGCTTTAAATTTATTTTGTTATTTTATTAATCTAATATTAAAATCATAAATTATCATTTGTATAAACTATTTATTGGAATATTTTGTATAAATTTCTATTGCTCTATAAAACTTATTCAACATCTTGCAATGCTTCATATCCTTCTTCACCTGTACGTACCTTAATTACATTTTCAACATTATATATAAATATTTTACCATCACCAATATTACCTGTGTATAAAACTTTTTTAGCTACATCTATAACTTTTTTTACTGGAACTTTAGTAACTACAACTTCTACTTTAATTTTTGGCAAAAGATGAGTATCAACTTCGACACCACGGTAATATTCCGTTCTTCCTCCTTGTATACCATAACCAAGTACATTAGTTACGGTCATACCTGTTATTCCTATTTTATCCATAGCACTTTTTAATTCTTCAAATTTGCTTTGTTTTGTTATTATTTCAATTTTAGTGAATTTTACATCAGAAATTGTATTATTATTTGATGTCATAACTTGAATAGGTAAAGCTTTATCGATAGAAACAACCTCTTTTTTATAATCTTCTTTATCCTGAATATCAGTTAAATAATTGTTTATATTACTATAATCAGAGCTTATAAAATCTGCATAAGCACTTTCCAATCCATGTTCTGAAATATCTAATCCATTAATTTCATCTTCATTAGAAGCACGTAAGCCAACAGTTTTATTTATTAAAAAGAAAATAATTATCATAGTAACAGAAACCCAAATAATAACTGATACAACTCCTAATAATTGAATTCCCAAAAGCTTAAATCCTCCACCATAAAGCAATCCTTTAGGCATTGTTCCTCCAGCATATGAATATTCGTTAGCTGAAAATAAACCAACCATAAGTGTACCAAAAGCACCGCAAAGTCCATGAACACCAATTGCTCCAACCGGATCATCAATTTTTAAAACTCTATCAATAAATTCAATACCATATACAACTAAAAAACCAGCCATTATTCCAATAAAAAAAGCACCAACAGGAGTTACTAAATCAGTACCTGCAGTTATAGCAACTAAACCAGCTAATGAACCATTCAATGTCATTGAAACGTCCGGTTTTTTATAACGAATCCAAGTTATTATCATTGCTGTTATAGTTGATACAGCTGCTGATAAATTAGTAGTAAAGAAAATATTCCCCATAGAAGATAATACATTATCTCCTTCTGCAGAAACAGTAGAGCCACCGTTAAATCCAAACCAGCAAAACCATAAAATAAATACACCTAATGCAGTAAGCGTTAAATTGTGTCCAAGAATAGCTTTAGGATTACCATTTTTATCATATTTTCCTATACGTGGACCAATAGTTTTAGCCCCAATTAGTGCTGCAATTCCTCCAACCATATGAACAGCAGTAGAACCTGCAAAATCATGAAATCCTAATTGTGAAAGCCATCCACCTCCCCAGATCCAGTGACCTGAAATAGGATATACAATTGCACTAATTAATGCACTATAAATACAATATGAAATAAATTTAGTTCTTTCTGCCATAGCACCAGATACAATAGTAGCAGAAGTAGCACAAAATACTGTTTGAAAAATAAAAAAAGCATACTTAGGAACACCTTCTGGAAGTATATTACTGTATGCCCCTCTACTTAAAAAATCAATACCTCCAATAAATGCACTATTTCCAGCAAACATAATTCCAAACCCAAAAAGCCAATAAATTAAAGTTCCAATTGCAAAGTCCAGCAAATTTTTCATAATAATGTTCCCTGCATTTTTGGCTCTTGTAAGTCCACTTTCTACCATTGCAAAACCTGCTTGCATAAAAAATACAAGAGCTGTTGCTAATAATACCCATATAGTATTTAGAGATGAATACATAAAAATCCCCCTTTGAATAAAAAATTATTTAAATTTCAAAAAAGAAAAGGTGCTGTGGATTTACAAATCCACAGCACCTTTGCTGATCTTGTTTAAATTATATATCTTGTAACTATATTTTGTCAATATAATTTTTTATTTTTTGCAAGTTTGTTTTATAAATATTTCACGAAACAAATATTGTATAATTTTCTATTTATGGTAAGGCTGATTATTTAAAATACGATATGCACGATAGAGCTGCTCAAAAATTACAGTTGTTATAAGGCCTAAATCCATTTCCATAGAGCTTATAGAAATAGCCTCATCATATGTGATTTTTGCAGCACCAATAATTAATGCAATATCTGAATTTCCAGATATACAAAAGGTGTTAATCTTATCTGCAAGTTCTTCTGATGATATATTTTGTCCAGTAACTCCTATAGATATTTTATAGTACTTATCAGAAATTTTCTTTAAAATCTGTTCTTCATTTTTAACTTGAATTAATTCAATTTTGCAGTAACGAGATAATCGTTTTTTATATTCTTTTATTGCTTCAATATAAAATTTGTCTATCTTATTTGATACAGTATATATTTTAAAATTCATATAAATACTCCCAATTTCTTTTAAACTATGATTTTGATAATTATTATAAATGCTCAATAATTATATATAAATACTCAATAGAAAAATAAATATAATTTAGTAAAAATTTAATTCAAGAAATAGCTAATTTTTATTCCTTGTAAAATGCTGATAAAGAACAAATTTGTTCTAAAAGTATAACTCTCATAAGCTGATGTGGAAAAGTCATTCTAGAAAAAGATAATTTATAATTAGATCTATTTAGTACTTTTTCAGAAAGGCCCAAAGATCCACCAATTATAAATGCAATATTATTTTTCCCTGTAAGTTTTAATTTTTTTATAAAATTTCTAAAATCTGGTGAAGAAAGCATATTCCCATCTATAGCAAGTGCTATAACATACATATCATCTTTTATATGTTTTAAAATTAAATCTCCTTCTTTTTGTTTTATCTGAATTTCTTCTTTTACTGAGGCATTATCTGGAATTTTTTCATCTGGTACTTCTATTATTTCAAATTCGCAGAATTTTGAAATTCGTTTTAAATATTCTTCTACTGCATCTTTTAAATATTTTTCTTTTAATTTACCTACAGTTATTAATTTTATATTCATTTATTTCTCCTTATATTTTTATATAGTTAGAAATTATTTCTTAGGAAATAATTGTTTATTTTCTGCAATAAGCAAGTCTACCATTCTTCCATAACTTTGTACTCCATCCTTTTGTCCATTAGATTTTAAGTATGTATTATTTATATTATTAGAAATTTTTTGTGCTTTCCCTTCATATTTTTCCCAAAACTTTTTATCATAAATAAGATCTTTTTTTACTAAATCTGAATATTTGACTTTAAGTACATTAAAACCTTCAATATCGTTTTTATATAATTCATTCATAGAATATACAAGTGCAAGCATTATACCTGAATATTGAAAATCTTTATCTGGATGCATAGTACAAGTTAAATAAGCAATATAATTTGCTTCATCTTCTCTTGCAAAGCCTCTCTGATGCGCCATTTCGTGAGCAACAGTAGAAGGAATAGTAAATTCTGTTATATTTACATTTACATTAGCTTCACAAGTATAAGGAATATAAATACCAGTTATTCCTGTATATGACATTAATTTTGAAAATAATATTTTTTTAGGGATACCATATTTATAAGAAAGTTCCGGATATATTTCCCCTGCTTTTTCATATCCCTTTTGTGCTCTTATAAATGCATCTTTATAGTTTATGTTTACTATGCCTTTTGAATCTCTGTTAACTTCTTTACTTAGAACATTTGCTCTATTAATTAAATTTTCACAAAGATCATAAAGATCCTTTGTAGATGATTTTTTTATATCTAATCCTGCTATTTTATCAAATGATAATCTATTATAGTTAAATCCCCATAAAAACATGAATAATATATATAATACTGAAATATAAGTACAAAGATTTATAAAATTTTGCAAAAATCTATTTGTTTTAAAACTAAATAATACTAACACAAATAAAATAATTAAAATTACTGCAAGTATAATTATTAAAAACTCTGCTATAGAAAAAGGAACCAATCCTGTAATTGAACTTATTACTTGGATTGTAATTTTATTTATAAATAAAGAATAATATTTTTCTATAATATAAGGAAATTTCTTTAGTATTATATTTATTAAAAATGTAATTGAAGCCAATATAATTATAATAAATTTAGTTTTATTCTTCATATTTTTTCACCTAAAATAAAAGAGCTGTTTTTAAAATATATAAGTATATTAAATAAATTCAAAAGCCATACATAAATTAGGTAAAACTCCTTTTTTATGAATGGCTTTTATACATAAATTTACATAAATAAAACTTTTAATATAGCTCTTTTGTTGTTTTTTTATAATTATTTATTTGTTTGCACCACAGCATTTTTTGTATTTCTTACCACTTCCACATGGGCATGGATCATTTCTTCCTATTTTGTATTCATTTACAATAGTCTTTGACTGTCTCCATTTAATTTGGATTTCTTTTCTCTTTTCTTTGGAAAATATTCCTTCCCATTGTGGAAGTTCATATAAATAATCTGCTTTAGCATCAAGCATATTAAAATATAATTTTTCAAAATCTATTTTTAATTCAATTTCAGAATTTTCCTCTAAGTTTTCTAAATTTAAACTCTCTATTAAGCTTTCATTTATTCCGTCTAAAAATCCCATAAAAAATACAGGTGTTACTCCATATTCTTTCGCTAAATCATTAATGCTTCCTTTAATTTCATTTTTATGATTAGCTAAAAGCTTGCTGTATATATTCTTTTCTATTTCTCCGTATTCTTTCCAAAAAGCACTTTCTCCTTTTGTTTTTACATATTCTATAACCATATCTGTCCACTGTTTATACAAACTCATTTTCTCTATCTCCTTTGTAAAAATTTATATTTCTGTATAAATTATGATTATAATAAATTACTTTTTATTTTTTAATATTATTTCTAAATCTTCCTTACCAATAGGCTTAGAAACATCATAATTTCCACCAAGAAAATCAGTATCTTTATTATTAAGCATTATTTTTACCTTCTTTACGGAAGGAAGCTCAGTTAATGAATTTACCAAACTTCTTAATGTTGCTTCTTCTTTTTGCGGACTCATTGTAACTCTTGCTTCATCATTTAAGTTAACATATGCTATATTATCTTTTATGGAAAAGCTTAAAAGTTTAGTCCCTTTAGGTAAAATAGGCTTTAAGTTACTTACATTTGAAGGTCCTTTTAAAAGTTCCTGTACTATAATTTCTCCTAAAAATTCTTCTTTATTTATAAGCCTTTCTTCTTTTGAAACGCTAACACTTTTATCATCCGAAGAATCAAAATATAAATTAATTTGTATAGCGTTATCTTTTTCATTTGGTAAAACAATATTTTCAACTTTTTCTTTATTATTTATGCTTGCATTATCTTTTTTTTCGCATCCAAAGAAACTCAAAAGAACAAGTGTCATAATTCCTATAAAAAAAAATGATAAAGCTTTTTTCATTATATCACTCCTTTATTTAAAGGTAGAGTTAATGCTTCATATAAATATTAAAATTTAATATAATTACTTGGCATGTCTCTTTTTGCAACAGTAAGACCTATATCTTTATTTAATTCTACATTCATTTGCTTTAAAAAACTTACTACGGTTTGATATGCAAGTTCGGGATAATTATTAGTTTTACTTAAATGTCCAAGTATAACTCTTTTTCTTTTTTGGCCAATTATATCAACTATAGCTTTTGCACAATCTTCATTTGATAAATGTCCTATATTACTTAATATTCTTCTTTTTAAAGTATATGGATACGGTCCAAATTTTAGCATTTCAACATCATGGTTACTTTCAATAAGAACTACGTCTGAATCTACTATATTTTTTTTAATTTCATCAGAAAAATGTCCTATATCTGTAGCAATAGCAGCCTTTTTATTTTTATTATATACTGCATATCCTTGAGGCGAAGCAGCATCATGAGGTATTTTAAAACTTACTATATCCATATCTTTTATGCTTAAACATCCACTATTCATAATCTTTATATTATGTTCTTTTATTTTTCCTATAGAACCCTCCATAGCCTTCCAAGTAAATTCATTTGCATAAATAGGTATATCATATTTTCTGGATAATACACCAACCCCTTTAACATGATCAGAATGCTCATGTGTTACAAAAATTCCATCTATTTCTGAAGGATTTTCATTAATATCTTTTAAAGCTTTTTCAATGTTTTTACCAGGAAGTCCTGCATCTATAAGTATTTTGGCATTTTCGGAGGATACAAATATACTATTACCACTGCTACCGCTATATAAAGAACAAAAAATCATAATTTAATCCTCCTGAATTTTTATTTAGCATTCTTCTATTTTAACCCTTTTTATATCTGCACCCAACATCTTAAATTTTTCTTCTATATGTGGATATCCTCTGTCAACGTGATCAATTGAAGTTACTTCAGTTGTACCTTCTGCCATTAAACCTGCAATAATCATAGCTGCACCAGCTCTTAAGTCTGTTGCTTTAAGCACTGCTCCAGTAAGCTTATCTACCCCTTCTATAATTGCAGTCCTTCCTTCAACCTTTATATTGGCTCCCATTTTTTTAAGCTCATCTACAAATTTAAATCTGCTCTCCCAAATACTTTCATTAACTATACTTCTACCCTTAGAAACTGATAAAAGTGTAGTCATAGGCTGCTGTATATCTGTAGGAAATCCTGGATAAGGGAGAGTTTTTACATTAACACCTCTTAATTTTTTATCAGACTTTACAATAATAGAATCCTCTTTTTCTATTATTTCAACTCCCATTTCTATAAGCTTTGCTGATATAGATTCCATATGTTTTGGAATAACATTATTTATTATTACCTCTCCTCCACAGCCTGCAGCTGCTATCATATATGTACCAGCTTCAATCTGGTCAGGAATTACACTATAGTTACAACCTTTTAACTCTTTAACACCAGTTATTCTTATAATGTCAGTTCCTGCTCCCTTTATATTAGCCCCCATTGAATTCATAAAATTTGCTACATCTACTACATGAGGCTCCTTTGCTACATTTTCAAGTATAGTAGTACCTTCTGCAAGACTAGCTGCAAGCATTACATTTATAGTAGCTCCTACACTCACTACATCAAAATATATGTTAGTTCCTATAAGCCTGTCAGCTTTTGCTGTAATAACACCATGTTCAATATTAACAGAAGCTCCTAAAGCCTCAAAACCTTTTATATGCTGATCTATTGGTCTTACACCTATAGAACATCCCCCTGGAAGAGCTACTTTAGCTTCTTTAAATCTTCCAAGAAGTGCCCCTATAAGATAATAAGAAGCTCTCATTTTTCTTACATCATCAGTGTTTGCACAAACACTATTTATAGCTGTACTATCTATAATAACTGAATCTTTATTCCTTGTTATTTTACCATTAAGACTTTCTATAATTCTTTCTATACACTGAACATCTTCAATATCTGGAATATTATCAATAACACTCTTTCCTTTACTCGCCATAACAGCTGCTGGTAATATTGCAACAGCAGCATTTTTAGCTCCGCTTATATCAATTTTCCCAAATAACTTTTTTCCACCATTAATAACTAGCTTTTCCATGCCAGCACCCATCCTTACCAATTTTATTTATATTAATTATTAACTCTTTAAATGTCTTGGCCTTGATTTTATTACGAATTTTATTATAGCATAACAAAATAAAATTAACAAAATTTTTCTTAATAACATTTATAGATATTTTTTGCATTTATGGTTAAAAAAATACATAACAATTATATAATATATTTTCCTTTCTTTCTATAGGAAATAATTTAAAAATTAAGAATTAATCTGTTGTAAAATAAATATTTATGTAATTTAATAAATAAAGCCATTCATAAAAAGGGATTTCACCCTTAATTTTATGAATGACTTTTAAATTTATCTAAAATTTATGCATTTAAATTTAATTTTAAACTTTATTAGCTAAGTTCAAAACTTCCGCAATCAGTACATTCTGGTGTTTTCGCACCTTGTTCATGTTTTACAACTTCTATCTTTTCTAAAGTACAATAATTATTATTTTTAGAGTGAAATCTGCACTCTGAAACAGTACACCCTACACTTGAATTATATTCATTAGCTTCTAATCTCTGTTTCATATTTTTTCCTCCTACATAATTTAAAATTTTATTTGTAAACATTTTTATTATTTCAATAAACAATTTATATTATACTTAGTATAAATATGTTATAATATTGTTATATTTCTAATTGTTGTTAATGTTATAATTCGGGGGATAAAAATGAAATATTATTTAGTTGCATTATTCGATCGTGAATCTTATTTATCTATGGAACAAATTCAAAGAAATATATGTAAAAAATATAAACTTTATAAAAATGCTCATACTCTTTGTATAGCTCTTGAAATAATAGAAAATCCTGATATTAATAAACTTAATAGTGTTATAACTAATATACTTAAACCTTATAAAAAGTTTAAAGTACAAACAAATGGATTTATTTATTTTGATGCTCCATATAAATCAGTTAATCTAAAAATTGAAAGCAAGGGTTATATAATAAGGCTTGCTAGAAATATAAATGATACATTAAAGCTTCATGGTTTTAATGTTAGAGAAAATATTGATAATTTAGATTTACATGTCTCTCTTGCAAATACCAATTACGCTTTAAAAGATTTATCTGGTAGTGAATATATAGCAGCTTGTAACTCATGTGAAAATAATGACTTTTATAAACTTGCTAAAATAGAAAGAATAGAGCTTTGGAAAACTATAAATAATAAAAAAGAAATATTTGTGAAAAGTTTTCCTTTAAGAGATTATTAATTAAAAAAGCCTAAGTTTTTATATTTCTTAGGCTTTTTGCTCTTTACCGCATTTAGGACAAAATTCTGCATTTTTATCTATTTCTAATCCACAATTTTTACAATTTTTTTTATCTTTAATCTTAAGAATTTTCTTTTTAAGAGAACTTATCTCCTTTTCTATTTCTTCTATTTCTTTGCATTTATCTATAATATTTTTGTTATTTATTTTTCCTTCTTTAAAATCTTTATATATTTTTTCTCCTATTTTAATATAAATTTCTTGTATTCTCTTTTCTTTAGAAGATATAGCAATATTTAATTTTGAAATTTCAACAAAATTGCTAGATTTTAATGCAGCATTTGATGCTCCATCTTCTATATATTTTCCTATTTTGGATAAATTATCTTTAATATTAATAATATCCATAATTTTTCTCCTAATATTTCTTATACTTTAATATATGAAAAAAATAAAGAAAGTGATTTACACTTTCTTTATTTTTATTAAATATCAATTAAATTTTTCTTATAATTTGAATAAAGTTTTCTAAGTATTTTCATTTTATCATCAAGTTCAAGTTGAAGTTTTGAAACTTCCTCATAATCTTCATTTGCTATAGCTTCTTTTATTCTTGTAAAAAGACATTTTTGAGTATAAGAGTCTTTCATTATATAATATCTTAAATTATTAATTTCCATCCAATTTGAAACATCTAAATCAAGTGCTTTATCTAAAGAATGAAGCATTTTATAACTTCTTATTTCTTCCATAAAATTAGGAATTATTCTTCCTAAAATTTCAGTAACCCATTTATTTCTTGTAGCTAATTTAAAACTATTAATAAGACTGTCATTTATAACATCGCCAGCTTTAAGCACTTTAAGCTTTTCTGGGAATTTTTCTAATGCTGATAAATTTTCGTAAACTGTAGCTGGTGCCTTTCCAAAATATCTTTCCCTATCTTCAGGAGTAAAATCTTCAAATACATCTTCTTCTGTTCTATATGCTCTTTCTTTTTCAAGATATGAAGCATCTTCTCCAGGTTTTTTGGAAAGTTCTTTTAAAAGATCATCTTCATTTTTATTATTTGTTATTGCGTACTTAATACCATCTATCATAGCCATATATAAACTTGCTAAGCATATAAAAGTATTAGTATGTGGATTTGGAGACCTAAGTTCAAATCTTGTTGCCAAAGGATTTTCTGGATCTCTAATTAATCCTACAAGTATAGTTCTGTTTCTTGATGGCATATCTACACTATGACCTAAAGAAGTAACTATGCAAACTGGAGCTTCAAATCCAGGTTTTAATCTTCTAAATGAATCATTAGTTGCAGACACAAAAGGATTTATTATTTCATAATTTTTTAAAATTCCCATAAGAGAAGCATAGCCAATTGTACTTAAAAAATGCTCTCTGGTTGCTGTAAATAAATTTATTCTTTTACCATTTTTAAGTTTAATTGCCATACCAACATGTGTATGTTCGCCGCTTCCTGCAACTTTATCTATAGGTTTTGCTAAGAATGTTACTTCTAATCCATGTCTTCTAAAAGTTTCTCTTACTAAGTTTCTAACAAGTATCTCATTATCTGCAGCTTGAAGTGAAGTTGAATACTTCCAATCTATTTCAAGCTGTTCCATAATGTGAGTTAATTTACCTGTTTCTGTCATCTTAGCTTTAACTCCGCCTACTTCTTTATGCCCCATTTCAGGTTCTATACCATATAATTCCATAAGTATCAATGTTTCTTCCATTGCAGTACGCACAGAACCTCTAGTTCTGGTCCAATACTGCTCGTGTAATCCTTGAGAAGTTGTTAATTCTTCTACAACAGCTTCTTCATTAGGAGTTTTTACCCAAAATTCTAATTCTGTTGCTGATGTAGGAACTAAATCAGCAATATCTTCATAATTAATTCCATAAACTTTTAAACTTTCTGGATATTTTTTAAATAAATCTAAAAGTGTACTTTTAAAATAGTTTATAGAATTTTTTAAAATATATCTTGAGTCTACAGCCTTACCTTCATGATATAAAAAACTTGGAATTCTTAACGTACCAATTGGCTTATTTGTTTCACTGTCAATAAATTCATAATTATAATCTACAAACCAATTAACATCTAAATCAGCAACTATGTCTACTTTTGCATTGTTTAAACTTGCAATTCCTGGAAGAACAACAGAGGAGCCATCAGTCTGAACTGCACCATTTAGAAATGTTTTAATGTCTTCTAAAAAAACTTTCATAGGTATTTTTTCATCAGTATCATGTCCTGCTAAATCTATAGCTACCAAAGATACAAACTTTATTTCAGGATGTTTTTCGTGCAGCCTTTTTAATGCTTCTTCTGAATGTTCTTCTTTTGGAACAACATAAACTAAATCCTTATACATAAGCTTCCGCCCTTTCTATTTCCAATCATACATAAAATTCTATTATTACATATGTTATATGTCAATATAAGAAATGAAACTTTATAAATTAATAATTTATGCCGCAATTTTATTACAATGAAATAATTCTTTCATATTTTTTTGACATATTAAAAATATAACCTTCTTATATTGAATACTATTATTTTAAATAGTTATTTCCTAAATGAAATTATTAAATACACAAAATAACTTTTTTAGGTTATAATAGTAATATATTTTTCTATGGATAATAACAAAATTTATTGTTATTGGTGGTGAATATTTTGGATAATATGTTAAAACCTATTGGTTTTTTTGATTCTGGTATAGGTGGAATAAGCGTACTTAAAGAAACAATCAAAATTCTTCCTCATGAAGATTATATATATTTTGGAGATTCAAAAAATGCCCCTTATGGAACAAAAACCACAAACGAAGTAAAAAAGCTTACATTTGAAGCTGTAAATTTCTTATTATCAAAAGATATTAAAGCTATTGTTATAGCTTGTAATACAGCTACA
Source organism: Clostridium sp. USBA 49 (assembly GCF_900167505.1). Lineage (NCBI taxonomy): Bacteria > Bacillati > Bacillota > Clostridia > Eubacteriales > Clostridiaceae > Clostridium > Clostridium sp. USBA 49. Next base: position 29,262 of record NZ_FUYD01000012.1, on the reverse strand, counting down.
AGTGCAGCTATAGATGATTTAAGAAAATTTTATAAAAATATTCCTATAATAGGAATTGAACCTGCCCTAAAACCTGCTGTAGAACTTAAAAAAAGAGGTAAAATTATTATAATGGCAACCCCTATGACTCTTTCTGAAAAGAAGTTTAATAATTTAATGAATAGCTATAAAAATGATAATGATATAGAACCTCTTCCATGTGCAGGATTAGTAGAACTTATTGAACAAGGGTTATTAGAAGGAGAGGAACTAAATTTTTATCTAAAAAATAAGCTACAGCCATATTTAAACAGTAATATAAGTTCTGTAGTTTTAGGTTGTACTCATTATCCTTTTATTAAAAAAGAATTGTCAAAAATACTAAATAAAGATATTGAAATAATTGATGGAAGTCTAGGAACTGCAAAACAGTTGAAAAGGCAGTTGTTAAAAGAGAATATTTTAAATCCCAAATTATCTTTAGGCAAAGTAGAAATTCTAAATTCTCTTAATGATGATAATATAATTGAATTAAGCTATAAATTATTAAACTATCAATAAATTTTTAGTTTAAGCTTTATATATAAAATTTAAACTCACAGTATCTATAAATATAAAAATTACATATTGGACTTTAAAATAACTTTATTCCAAGTACCTATACAAAATAGAACATATTTTAACCACTTAGAATATACTAAAGTATAAATATACAGTAGAAATAAGGTGGTTAATTTATGAAAGTTTTTTATCTTGATAAACCTACTGATAAAGATTATAATTCATTTTTCAGAAGTTCAGACAACATAATAAATGTTTCTAAAATATGTATTGAAGAAAACTTTCCTTTTAAGTACCTAACGATTAATAATACAAAAGATAGTAATTATATATTATCATTATATAGCATTAAACTTAAAACAAAAGATGATAATACAGCCACTCTTTTTATGGGTGAAAATTTAGTTCTCGAAGAAAATTTAAAAGAGATAGACAATTTTAAAATTGGACATAAAGTTAACTTTCAAGATACTTCATCTTATATAGAGCTTTATTCTATTAAAACTTATTCTAAAAATCCAGTAGATCTTCTTGATAATCACTATATACTAATGATACCTGGTGGAAGTGTAATTATAAAATTTGATATAGAAATTTATAATGTAGAATTAACTTTAAACTCATTAATTCAAAAAATTTAAGGGACCATTGCAAAATAGTAACTTAATTTTAAGCTACTATTTTGCAACAGTCCCTTCTTCAATTTTTTTGAAGTTTATTGTATAATTATATTTGATATGGCAATAACTAGTAAAAGAATATTTTAAGATTTAAGGAGAGATTATTATGGCAAATCCTATAGTTACTTTTAAAATGAAGGATGGAGGCATTATGAAAGCTGAACTTTATCCTGAAATAGCACCTAATACAGTAAAAAATTTTATAAGCCTTGTAAATAAAGGTTTTTACAATGGTCTTACATTTCATAGAGTAATTCCAGGTTTTATGATACAAGGTGGAGATCCAAAAGGTAATGGTACAGGTGGTCCTGGATATTCTATAAAAGGTGAATTTACAGCTAATAACTTTAAAAATGATTTAAAACATACAGAAGGCGTTTTGTCTATGGCAAGAGCTATGAATCCAAATTCAGCAGGAAGCCAATTTTTTATTATGGTTGCAGATGCTCCTCATCTAGATGGACAATATGCTGCTTTTGGCAAACTTATAGAAGGATTGGATATAGCCAAAAAAATAGTAAATGTCAAAAGAGACTATAATGACAGGCCTTATGAAGATCAAATTATAGAAGAAATTACAGTAGATACTTTTGGAGTAAATTATAGCGAACCAGAAAAACTATAATTCTGTATTTTCTAAAGGAAGGAGTAAATGATATTGAGTAATAATAAACTAATGCTTATTTATGGTTTTGAAGAAAAGGAAAAAGATTTTTTAGACAAAATTATTTTAGAGCTAAATTTACCTTCTTATAAAATAATTGAAAAAACTATGGGCAATATGACTTTAAGAGACATTATAAATGGACTTAAAATAGAAACTTATAACCAGTATATACCAGATGAAAAGGTTATTCTTTTTAATAACTTTTCTGATGAAGAAGTTAATGCTGCTGTTAAAGCTATAAGATCAAACAAAGAATTAAAACCAATTTTAGCCGTTGTAACTCCAACTTCAATAAATTGGGAATTCCATACTCTTCTTGAACATCTTTTAGAAGAAAGAAAGCAGGCTCAAAAATATATAAAACAAAAAAATAAGTAAAATACAAGCTCGGCTTACAGTTAGAATTTATATGATTTTAAGTTTCATTAATTTCATAAAAAATTCTTTACTGAAGCTGAGCATATTAATATTTAGCAAATCATATTTTTAAACTTAATAAATTATATTACATTTCTTATTTTTACTTTTCATTAAACAAAATACTCCATTTATTTTAAATTTATATGTAAAATATCCTTTTATTAGTAATAATTTTTTAACAATTCACTCAAATTCAAAAAATTTTTAAAATGAAATAAATATTTTTTTGTAATAGTTTTCATGACTTTAAAATTTCGTTAACTTTATGTAAAATATATTATAAGATTAAAAATTTATAATATCTGCTAAAGAAAGGCGGCTTTTGTATATGAATTTGGAAAAATTATACGAGTCTCAAAATAAGCTGGATAAACAGATACATTCAATAGTAAATTTAAAGGAAAAGACATTGCTACCAGAAAAAATTTTGGCTTTGCAAGTTAAAATCGGCGAACTTGCAAATGATACTCAATGTTTTAAATTTTGGTTGTCAAAAAAAACTATGACAGAAAGAAAAGTTTTAGAAAAGTATATACAAGTTCTTTCTATGGCTTTAAGCATAGGGATTGAAAAAAATTTTACTGAAACTGAATTCCCTATCAAATCAATAGATTCTAATCTAACAAATCAATTTTTAAATTTATTCATTGATATTAATGATTTTATGGTCTGTTCTTCAAAGGATCACTATATTACATTAATAGAAGACATTTTAAGTTTAGGTTTAACTTTTGGATTTACCGAAGAAGATATATTAGAAACTTATAACAAAGTTTTTATAGCCTGATACTTTCTTATAGCAAATGTATTTATTTAAATCGATAAATCAATATAAAATCACCTTCATTATACAATATTTTAAAGCACATAAATAAAATATATAGTTACTGTATAAACTAAAAAAGTATATATTTTATTTTAAGCTTTAAATATATTTTAGAAGGTGATTATTTTATGATAGGAGTAATTTTTTCAATAATAGCTGGTATTGCAATGAGCCTTCAAGGAGTTTTCAATACAAGACTTGGTGAAAAAATAGGTACATTAGAGACAAATGTTATTGTTCAGGCTTCTGGATTATTGCTTAGCATAATTGTTTTATTGATTTGGGGAAATACTGGAAATTTCAAAAACATAAAATACGCAAACAAATTATACTTACTTGGAGGCGCACTTGGAGTTATTATAATAATTACAGTTATGATGGGAATAAAATCTTTAGGACCTACCTACGCAATTTCAATTATTCTGGTAGCACAACTTATTGGAGCTGCATTAATCGATGCTTTGGGATTATTTGACTCAACAAAAATTGTTTTTGCTACTAATAAAATAATTGGAGTAATAATAATGACTGTAGGAATAATAATTTTCAAATGGAAATCCTAAATAAAAAAACAAATTCAGGCATTATTTAATTTTACTGCCTGAATTTGTTTTTTATTTAATTCATAATTGCCTAATTGCCATTAAAACAGCTCCATAAGCAGCATCATGCTTCATATTAGATATTTCTACAAATGGCAGATTTTCATTCATTAATCTTTTAAATTCTCTATTAACGCATTCATTTTTTACTATTACACTCCCATTTATAGCTAGTTTTATATTTTTATCATTTAAATTTAAATTATATATAACTGCTTTTGCACATAAAAAAAGTTCAAAAGCTGCTTTTAAAAGTATTTTCTTCGCTGCAAAATCTCCTTTTTTATAAGCTTCATCTACAAGTATTGCAAGATAGGCTATTTCACTCTTTCCGGCACCGCTTCTATAAACATAGTCTATTAAGTCTTGAGGACTTTGAAGCTTTAAATAATCAAGTATTAAATCAGTCATTATAGTTTTTTCATTTATACCATCATAAGCCTTAGCTATGTAGTTAATAGCATTAATTCCTATATAATATCCACTGCCTTCGTCCCCTATTATATGTCCCCATCCACCAGCTCTTTTAATTTCTCCTTTTTTGTTTCTTCCATAACAAATTGAACCTGTCCCTGATATTACTATAACTCCTTCATCTTCACAAGTTCCGCCAAAAAGAGCTATTTCTCCATCATTGGTAACAATTATTTTCCCATTAAACCCTAAATTTTTAATTATTTTTTCAATTATTTTTTTATCAGAAGGCCTGTCCACACCTGCTGTACCAATACATAAAGCTTTAATATCTTCCATTTTAAGACAAGTTTTAGTTAATGTATCTTCTATAAGTTCTTTTAGCATATTTTTAACATATACTTCTTTCATGGAATTTATGTTACAAGGTCCACCTTCATTTTCTAAAAGTATATTCCCCTCTTCATCAGCAAGCTTTAATGCCGTCTTTGTTCCTCCACCATCAATACCTATAACATACCTCATTATTATTCACCTCTATATTTTGTTGTTATGATTATTCCACAAAAAGTATTTTTCTTAAAATTAACCACTATATGTTGAAGTAAATAAATAACGAACCTACTTACTCATTGTATAGTAAAAATTTATATACAGCTTATTGTGTTTTAATCATACTATTACTTTATAATTATAAGTAATAGTTTTCAATACTTTTATCTATAATCGCACAATCTCCAATTCTCTTTTTTATAGTTTCAGTACTATCCAAATAATTTATATAACTTCCATTGTTAAGTTTAACTTTATTATTTTCAAAATCAACTTCTTCTATAAATTTTATATTTATATATCCTATACATTTATCTCCTCTTGCAAAAGGTTTTATTGTTTTTATAGGTATAAGAATTACCCCTTCTTTTATATAAAGAGGAGTAATACATTTTTTGCCTGTAATAGATCGACATATTCTTTTTATGCTATGTATACTTCTCATATTTATACTGCAATAATCATTAATTATTTTATCCACAGAATATTTTATATATTCATATCCGCCTTCTTTAAAATATATTTTTGTAACTTTCCCTGTTCCTGTTAAATAACACGGAACAAAAGCACAACCTTTTTGAAGCTTATTTATATATTCATGGTTCATTGGTATTCCTCCTTCGTCTATATTTTTATTTTAATACGAACATATGTTCTTATCAATAGTTTTTATAATTTAATTTTTTATATATTTCGACAGATTTATAATTCAAAAAAATGATTTTAATTATAAATTTTATTTCATATATTTAATTTATTCACATTATTCTATACTTGTCCACAGTTTTGTGAATTTTATACACAGATTTTGTGGATAACTCTAAAACATTGAATTCGTTAAATTTTCATTAAAAGACAATTTTTTTATCCACATTATCAACAATTGCTATGTTAATAACTTGTATATTTTTTTGTGGAATACTTTATATTTTTTTGTTTTTCTACTTTCATTTTTTTTACTTTTCATAAATTAAAATTATATATATCAATAAAGCTTTAAATTTTAATTAAGATATATCATAAAACTTATATCAATACTTAGAAAAAATTTTCCCTCTGACTTGAAATTTTAATTTAAAGATATAATAAATTGCTTGAAATATAGTAAAATAAAAAACTTCCGTAATTTTTAATAATACGGAAGTTTAAAAAATAATTGATTTATTATATATTTATATTACTTTCTTCTTCTAAACTTTCAGGATCAAATTTAATTTGAAGCTCTTTTAGCAAATCATTTTGAAAAAACATAATACCATAGCATAAAACTGCCAATATAAATAATATAAGTACTGATGATGACTTAGTATTAAGTAAAAAATATGTTATAATAAATAAACCTACACAAGATAAAGTTACTTTCCACTTTTTAACTAAATAATAAAATGATATTTTTATTATATCTAAATTTTTTAAATAAAATCTTGATAGTATAGGATATATATAAATTCCTACTAAAACATCTAAAATCATTAAAGCATAAAAAATAGGAATAAAAAATCTTCCATAGCTTTTTATAGCAAAAAACCTTATGTCAATTAACAAAATAGAAAATATTACTAATTGTGCTGTCCAGAAAAATAAAGATTGAAAAAAATTAGTTTTATAAGCTTTAAAATAATCTCTTGTAAGATTAATATCGTTTTCTCTGACTAGTTTACCCATTACACTTAAAAGTGCTGTATATGCAGGCCCTATAGGTATAGAGAATAAAATAAATAATATCCAATATTCTGTTGTAAAATTTCCATTAAAGCTTAATAATATAAATAAAAATGGTATGTTACATAACATAAAGTAAATGTTTCCACCAAAAAACCACATTATGTAATTAGTTATAGTATAAATAGGTCCATCTCCAAATTCTCTTTTTTTACTCATGCCTTTATCTGCTAAAGTGCAGATTCCCCCCTTAACTGTATATTTTTTATTTTTTAGTTATTTTATTTTTTAGTTATTTTATTATAACATACTATTAAATTAAATAAAATCAAAAAATCTGTGTAAAAATTTGTATATTTTTATTAAATATATTGACTTTTGAATAATATGGTAGTATATTTACATTATATAAACTTTAGGAATAAATTTGTAAATTTATTAAAAATTTAAAAAAACATATTGACTTTTTATGTAATATTTGTTATAGTTTATTAAGTAAATTGTCGAATATTGTATTATTAGGAGGAATTTTATATGAAATCAACAGGTGTAGTAAGAAGAGTAGATGAATTAGGAAGAATAGTTATTCCAATAGAACTTAGAAGAACTTTAGATATTGCAGAAAAAGATGCATTAGAAATTTATGTTGATGGTGAACAAATAATTCTAAAAAAATATGAGCCAGCTTGTATTTTCTGCGGAGACGCAAGAGATGTCATCAACTATAAAGGCAAAAACATCTGCAAAAATTGTCTAAACGAACTAAAAGCAGAATAATAAAATTTCTATGTCATTTTTAATCTTTAAATACTATAATCTTTAAATATAAAATAAAGCTGTAGAATAAATTTTCTACAGCTTTATTTTATATTATTTTATTTAACTCTTTTTGCAGTATAATAATCACTTCTACTGGAAAGATCTGATACTTTTATTACATCACCAGTTTGAGGTGCATGTATATAACATCCATTTCCTACATATATACCTACATGGTGTACTGGTCGTCCACTTTTTTTGAAAAATACTAAATCTCCAGGCTGTAACTCATTACGAGATACAGAAACTCCCACAGTTGCTTGATCTGCAGCTACTCTTGGAAGATTTACTCCAAAACGTCTATATACATATTGAACGAATCCTGAACAATCAAACCCAGCTGGTGTTGTTCCACCCCATACATATGGAGTACCTTCAAATTTATAAGCAAATCCAACTACATCATTTCCTGAAGCTGAAACACTAAGACCTGATCCTCCTCTTGATGCTGAAACAACTGGTGCAGGTTTTTTTCTTAACTCTTCAAGCTGTTTAGAAATACTGTTAATCTTATTTTGAGATTCAGATATTTCTGCAGTATATTTACTTTCTTCTTCTTTAAGCTGAGCTATTAACTTAGCTTGTTCATCTTTATTTTGCTTAAGCTTAGCTAATTTTTGTTCATTTTCAGCTTTTAATGCTTGTAAACTTGCATTCTTTTCATCTAACGTCTTTTTCTTTTTAGCTATTTCTTCTTTTTTAGCATTTAATTCATCGATAATTTTCTTATCCGCTTCAGCTATTCTTTTAATGTCTTCTACTCTTGATAAAAAATCACTAAATCCTTTGGATTCTAATATAATATTTAGATATCCATCTACACCATTTATGTACATGGCTCTCATTCTTTTATTAAATAAATCTTTTTCTATTTGCATTTCTTCTTCAGTCTTTTTTATTTCTTCTTCTGCAGCTTTAATATCCTTTTTAACTTGCTCTATCTTACTATTTGTAGTACTTATACTTATCATAAGATTTTCTATGTCAAAGTCTAACATCTCAATAGCTTCTTCAATTTCCTGTCTTTTATTTTTAAGATTTTGCAAAGCACTTTTATTTTTTGAAATTTCACTTTGATGTTGCTGTAATTGTTTATTCAGCTCACTTTCTGTAGGCTGTGCAAAAGCTGGTACACTATAGGAAATAATTATTCCTAAAGTCATCAAAGCTGCAATCGCCTTTTTATTCAAAAGTAACACCCTCCCCTTTTGTTTAAACTACATAATCACATATATATAATTTATAAAATTAGATAAATAAATTCAAGCATAATTTTAAAATATCAGAAATTTTTACCTAATATTTTAAAATACAATAAAAATATGAACTTATTTATCTTTAACATAAAATATTATAACACTAATTTGTAAAAGATAACAATGGAAATATGTGTTTTTTTGCATAAAACATTATAATATTTGTTTTAAAATACAGAAACTGTGAAAATTATATATCAAAAGACTCTTTATAAATTTCTGATTTAGATACATTTCTATCCTTTGCTACCTTTTTAATTGCCTCTTTTTTACTTAATCCCTCTTCTATGTACTTATTAATATGTTCTTTAACACTAATATTTTCCCATTTTGCTTTTTCTTCTAATTGTATTTCTTCTTGACTTTTTCCTTCAACTACAAGAACATATTCTCCTCTAGGTAAATTATATTTATAATATTCAACACTTTCTTGTAAAGTAAGTCTTAAAATTTCTTCATGTAATTTTGTAAGTTCTCTGCATATTGATATTTTTCTATTACCTAAATTATTTTTTAAGAATTCTAATGTATCTAAAAGCCTATGAGGAGCTTCATAAAATATAAGAGTTTCTGTCCTGTCTTTAATATCTTCTATTACTATTTTTCTTTCTTTATTTTCTCTTGGTAAAAAACCTCTAAATAAAAATTTTGTAGTATCTAATCCTGAATTGACTAAAGCTGTAGTTATTGCAGTTGCCCCAGGTAAAACTTCAAAATCAATACCTGCATCTATACATTTAGATACAATAACACTTCCAGGATCTGAAATCCCAGGGGTACCTGCATCAGTAACAAGTGCTATATTTTCTCCATTTTGAAGCCTTTTTATTATATCCTCACTTTTTTCTTTCTCATTATGCTGATGATAACTTATAAGCTGTTTTTTTATTTCATAATGGTTTAAAAGCTTTAAAGTTTGCCTTGTATCCTCTGCTGCAATTAAATCTACTGATTTTAAAACATCCAAAGCTCTAAGTGTTATATCTTTTAAATTTCCTATAGGTGTAGGAACTAAATAAAGCTTTCCTATCATAAAATCAACTCCTATATTATTCTTCCGTAAATTCTTTCTATTTCTTCAGTATATACACCATTATCATTATAAATATAAAGAGGTGGTTCCCATTTTAAAAATGCTCCACCATCTCTTTGTCCTTCAATGAGAACTATATTAGGAGCTTTTTTTGTATTTGGATGAACCATTCTTATAGTTTTAGGCTCTATTTTATGTTTTCTCATAAGACATAATATATCTGCTATTCTTTCCGGTCTATGAACCATATATACTCTTCCATTATCTTTTAAAACTATCCTGCAAGCTATTATAACATCTTCAAGTGTACAACAAATTTCATGCCTTGCTATGGCATTTTTATCATTAGAATTTATAATTCCAGAATTTTTCAATTTATATGGAGGATTTACCGTTACTACCTCTGCTTTTTGCATATTTTTTAAAAGATTTAAATCTTTTAAATCCCCACTTATAAACTCAACTCTATCTTCAAGTTTGTTGTATTTAACAGAACGATTTGCCATTTCTACCATTTCTTCTTGGATTTCTATCCCGCTTATATATGAAGCTTCTGTTTTCCCTGCTAATATAAATGGTATTACCCCTGTTCCACTACAAAGATCAATTACTCTCATTCCTTTTTTTATTTTTGCAAAATTAGCAAGAAGTACAGCATCAACTCCAAATCGAAATGCATTTTTCTTTTGTATTACACAAATTCCTCCAAGTTGTAAATCATCTAATGTTTCATCTTCTCTTAAATTCATAAAAATCACTCTCTTTATTTTTGTTTAATCATATTATATATTTTGATTTAAATATATACAAGTTAAATAATACATTAAACTTAATATACCAAAATCTTATAATTTTTTATTATATTATTAACCTACAATAAACCGTAAATTAATTTCCAGTATACAATTTTATAGTATTTATAAATTTTTATTACATCTATTTTGCGAAATTTTCTGCATCTTCAACTAAACTAGAAGCTTTACTATTGTATAAAAAGATCTAAATAGTTTTCTGCAGACTACTTTTGCTATTTTAGACAAGTTATTATTACATTATATGGTAATAAATATTTAATCAAAAGACTTTTTGTTATATAATCATAAAGTTTTGCTAATTATATTAAAATATGTAATAAGATAATAAGACAAACTTATGTTTTCTGATTTTGATAAAGAATTTTTAGAAATGTATAATAAAAATGTATAATAAAAATAAAGCTGATGGAAATTTTTAAATTTCCATCAGCTTTATTTATTAATTTTATTATTATTTTCTAAAATTTTTCTCCAGTCGATACAGCTACACCCTTGCTTTGTTTTTATACCATAAAAACTATCTTCACAGTTGCAATTTCCTTCATAATTTAAAGTTTGTATAAATTCCACATTAGTTTGTCTTTCCCCTCTCCAAAACATACAAGTAGCACATACTTTTTCATTTATTCCATAAATCGACATACAACTCCCCCCTGCAGTAAATTATATGCAGGTATCTGTAAATTAATTACAAGTATTTGTTGCTTGTAATTTCATTATTAAAATATCCATTTAGTATATTTTTAATATTTATTTAGTATATTAATAGTGTATTATATTATTAAACATGAAAAATAAATATAATATAATTAAACAAGTACTTTTATATAGGGATTTTTTGTAAAATTATCTTAAGTATAAGTATATAATATATTTTAGAATATTATAAAATTATAAAATAAAAGTATTATTGGTATAGATATATAAGTATTTTCCCTTTATATGGTTCTATATCATTTTTTTGAATAGTTGAAAAATTCATTATTTAGTGTAATTATATTATTATAAAATATTTTTATAAAGTTTAGAAAACGATATCTTAAAATATAAATATCAATTTTTATAGGAGGAATGGCTTATGCTATATCCAATGCATGGTTACATTGATACTTTAAATCATGAAATAAATCATGGAAATTCACAAAAATTAAAATTAGTGACAAAATCTAAAGAAATATTACTTAAAGAACGTAATCATTTTAATTATAATTCTAATGAATTTACAAATAAAATACTAGAAAAAGTAATGAATGATTTAAATAACGAAAAAATTTTATACAAAAATATTTCTATTGAAAAAAGTATATTAAAGCTTTCTGCTAAAAATCAAATACGTCATGGTAAAACTTATCATGAGCATAGTTTAAATTTTAAATTATACCCTTTTGAAAATGGTGCTATTATAACTTTATATGAATTTAATATAATTGCATATTTTAAAAACATTATAACATATACAAAAAAAGAAGGTGTTTTAAACAAAAAATATTCTTTTGAAGAAAATCAATCTTATCTTTTAACTATTCCTGAACATTCTATTCAAGTTCATCTTAATAATTTTAATGATTATAATTCTTTTAAAAAATTTATTTTTGATATATTATATAAAGATATATCTTCTGTTATTATTAATGAATTAAAAAAAGTTAATCTTCCAAAATGGAATATCAATTTAAATAATACTAAATTAGATATAAAAAATATAGTAAATGATAATATACAAGTTTTAACAGCATAAAATTCATTTCAATTTTAAGACTTTCTTAAAATACTAAAACTAATTATTAAATAAAAAAGAGTACAAAAATTAATTTAACAAATCTTTGTACTCTTCTTTTTTCTTTTTTTATTTAATTTTAAAACTTAAAATTTCATCACATCCTGCTTTAACTTCAACCCCTATATTAGCACTTATATCTTTTACATCATCTACATTTGTTATAAGTACAGGAGTTATAAGAGAGTATCCACTGTCTAATATTTCTTTCCTATTAATTTTTATAATAGGATCTCCTGCTTTTACTTCTTGACCTTCTTTTGCTATTCTCTCAAAACCTTTTCCATCTAAAGCTACTGTATCTATACCTATATGTACTAATAATTCTATTCCATTTTTAAGGGTTATCCCAAAAGCATGGTTTGTTTTAAATATCATAGATAATTTACCATCAGCTGGTGAAACTATAGTATCTCCTGTAGTTTCAATAGCAACACCATCTCCAGCCATTTTTTCTGCAAAAACAGGATCTGGAACTTTTGAAAGTTCAACTACTTTTCCATCAATTGGGGCTACAAGTTTATAAGTTTTTTTAAGAAAATCAAACATATTCAATCATCTCCTCCATAAATATTGTATGTTATTTGTAATAAATATTCAATTTAAAAAACACGAATTTTTTATTTTTATGATATTTTTTATTTTTATCGATTATTGTAAATTAATTAACAAAATGGTATTATAAAAATAGATATATAAAAATTTTGTCATTATATTTTTTATTTTATATATCAATTTACTAACAAAAATACACGAGGATATTTATGATTGAAACTATATTATTAGCAATGCTTGTTGCAAAGATCAAAGGGTACAAGCTAAAACCATTTTTTAAATCCTTGTCTGCTTATCCTGTAATAATATTTTCATTTATTTATATTTTTATAGGAATTAGTATATTTTATGGTAACTATAGTTTTATTAAATATGAAGTTTGGCTTGAAAAAATTTATATTTTAATGTTTATTCCTTTAATATTTAAATATAAATTATACATAAGCTCTATAATAGGTTCATTATTTATATTTATTGGAACATATTTAAATAATATAGCAATAAATGTAAATAATGGTAAAATGCCTGTGTTCCCTACTTTATCTTATATTACTGGTTATGTTAAACCTGATTCTTTTTCAAAAATAAAAGATATACATATTTTGGGAGATAATAGTACAAAGTTGAAATTGTTGACAGATTATATAGATTTAGGTTACAGTATTTTAAGTATAGGTGATATTTTTATTAGATTTTTTACATTTATTGTTATTTTTGATTTTATAAAGTATATTAATATAAATTTAAAAGAAAAAACCTCATAACCAACTTAGGAGGAAATTTAATATGCTGAAATTATCTTGGTTTGAATTTATTGTAAGATCTATACCTGAAGAATTTTTGTTTGTTTTAGCAGTTCATGCGTTTTCAAAAACGCGTATTAATCTAAAAAAATATTTATTATCAGGAATATTATTTTCATTTATAGTCTATTTAATTAGAATGCTTCCTATTCAATTAGGTATACATACTATATTAAATTTGGTTATAATTGTTGCAATAACAAGTTTTATAAATAAAATTGATGTTATTAATTCTATACGTGCTGGATTTATTATATTTATTCTTGGTTTTATATTTGAAGGAATAAATCTTTTATTTATACAATTTTTATTAAAAAAAGATTTAAACTATATAATGAGTAATCCTATTTTAAAAACTTTATATGGACTACCCTCTTTATTTTTATTTGCGATTTTTGTAATAGCATATTATATTATATTATTAAAAAGAAATGAGCTGAATTAATATGGAAAATTTAACAAATAGTATAGCTGAAAAAATAAGTTCAGAATTAGGATTGGATAATGATAGTAAAGAGGTCATTGCTTATGGTACTTTTGCTTTAATACAAACATTGCTTTCTATATTTTTAGTTGTTATATTTGGAGCTGTATTTAAAGTTTTAATTGAATCTTTAATAGTATCATTTACTATTAGTATTCTTAGAAAATATTCAGGAGGTGCACACGCTAGCTCACCTGGTATTTGCACTGCAATTGGTACTATTATAGCTGTTGGATTCGCATTTATTATATATTTTATTATAGCTCCATTATTTAATATAAATTTAACTATATTTTTCGGTTTACTTACTTTCTCTTGGTCTTATTATATTATATTAAAATTAGCACCAGTAGATAGTATTTCTAAACCAATTAAGACACAAAAGAAGAAAGAGAGAATGAAAAAAGAATCTATATTAGTTTTAGGTATATATCTTATAATTGTTCTTATTAACATTATTATATATATCTTAATTCACAACAAAAGTTTTTTAATTTTTTCTATATGTATTTATAGTGGTATTACGTGGCAGACATTTACGCTTACTTATAAAGGTCATATTGCTTTCCTAAAAATAGATTCTTTTTTTAATAAATTATTAAATTTAGCAAAGGGGGAAAGGTAATATGAAAAAGAAAATACTAACATTAATAGCTTCTTTAGCAACTGTTTTAGCTGCTACAGTTGCTTCTTCTGCTTGTGTATGGTCAGCATATCAACCAGAAGAGCCTAAATGTTTAAGAGAAGAATAAGCTTTTAGGTAAAAATAAATCTTAAGGTCGGTTTTACCGGCCTTAAGTACTTTTAAATTAAAATATATTATTTTATTAATTAATAAAATTATAAAATATAAATATTTTACTAAAATATTTATATCTGGAGGATTAAAATGAATATTTTAGAAAATGATAATGAAAAAAACATTAATAGCATATTGGCAATTATTAAATCTGTATCGCTTGTTTTTGGTATAATTATAAATTCATATGAAAATTTAATAAATAAAAATTTTAATTTTGATATGAATATTACACAAGCACTTATAATCGTTTATGGAATTTTTATACCATTTATGCTTATTGTATATTCATTGTGGTCTTATTTATATTTAAACAAAAAAAATATTAAATATTCCAGGAATACATTAATAGTAGAAAATTTTGTTTTTGTATTCTTTTTTTCAATATTAATTATGTTATCAGATTCTTATTCGAGTGAATATAAATTTTTATTTTTATTTGTTGTTATTTCTTCTGTAATTCAACTAGGTGCTAAATTTGGAATTATTATAGCTTCAGTTTCATCATTTATAATATTATCAATAGATTTATTCTTTGCCCCCCCATCAAATGTTAATATTTATTTCCAAGGCGATTTAATTCTTACTGCTGCTCTTATACTTGTTGCATGGTCTTTAGGTAAATATGTTACATTTCAAAATGAAAACATAGAAAAAAAAGATGCTCAGCTTCAAATATTGAACAAAAAATTAACTGAACAAGAATTAAAAAGAAGATATATAGAACATATTATTGTAAACAATGAAACTTGTTATAATCTTCTGATTAATAATAGTAATGATGCTATATTTGTTCATCGTAATAATAAATTAATTTTTGCAAATGAAAAAGCTGCATCTTTAATAGGTATAGAATTAGAATCATTAATTAATAAATCTATTTTAGAATTTGTTCCTAATGATGAAATAGATTATGTAGAGAATAAATATAATGATATTTATAAAAATGAAGCACATACAGCATCTTTTGAACAAAAATTAATAGGCGTTAACGGAATAATAACCGTAGTTCAAAATACTTCTACTTATTTTATTTATGATGGAGAACCAACAATACTTACAATACTTAGAGATATTACTTCTGAAAAACAGGTTGAAATATTACAAAAGGATGTTCAAAAAAATATAGAATTATTAAATGAAACACGTGAATTCAATAAACTTATAACAGAGTTTTTTTCTAATATATCTCATGAGCTTAAAACACCTTTAAATATTATTTTTTCTTCATTACAATTGTTAGATTTATATAATGAAAATGATGAAAATAAATTTATGCAAAATAAAAACAAATACATTAATATAATGAAACAAAATTGTTATAGACTTATGAGGTTAATTAACAATTTACTTGATATAACAAGAGCAGATTCAGGATTTTTAGTTCCTCATATGAAAAATTGCAATATAATAAGTATTGTAGAAGATATTACAATGTCTGTTACTTCATTTGCAGAAAGTAAAGGTATTAACCTTATTTTTGATACTGACTGTGAAGAAAAAATAATGGCAATTGATCCTGATAAAATTGAAAGAATTGTTCTAAACTTACTTTCAAACGCTGTAAAATTTACAAATTGTAATGGACAAATTCTTGTAAATATATTTACAAAAGAAGATTATGTAATAATTTCAATAAAAGATAATGGAATTGGCATACCTAAAGATAAAACTCAATTAATTTTTGAAAGATTTAGGCAAGTAGATAGAAGCTTTACTAGAACTCATGAAGGAAGTGGTATAGGGCTTTCACTTGTAAAATCTTTTGTTGAAATGCATGAAGGAACAATTGAAGTAAATAGCCAATTAGGTAAAGGTAGTGAATTTATAATTAAACTTCCTGTTAAGCTATGTGATGAAGATTATATAGAAGAATCTTTAATAGATGATAATATTATAGAAAGGATTAGTATTGAATTTTCAGATATATATTCTTAAATATAATACAATATGCTTTTAAAAATCCTCTGATATAAATAAATTTTTAATAAATCGCTGTCTAAGTAAATAAAAGTTACTATATATTTAACAACTTTTATTTACTTAGACAGCGATTATTTTTTTCTAAATTTAACTTACTTTCTCTTCTAATAAATTAACATCTTCTTTTTCTTCTTTAGGTAGAACAATATTTAAAATAAATGCAATAATTCCAGCATTAGCTACCCCTGAGGATCCAAATACCATTTTAAACCATTGAGGGAATACATCTAGTGCTCCAGGTACCATTCCTACTCCAAATCCTAAACCAAGTGCTACTGCTACTATCATACTGTTTCTATTATTAAGAGGTTCTATTGTAATCATATTTATTCCTGCAATTACAATCATTGCAAACATAATAATAGCAGCTCCTCCAAGTACACTTGAAGGCATAATAGCAATCAAAGATCCCACTTTAGGAAAAAGACCTCCTAAAATAAGTATTCCTGCACCAGTAGCTATACTAAATCTATTAACAACTTTTGTCATTGATATTATACTTACATTTTGCCCAAACGCCGAGTTAGGAAGTACTCCAAATATAGCTGCAAAAGAACTTCCAACAGCATCAGCTACAACCGCTCCACTTAATTCTTTATCTGTTATTTCCCTATTTAGTCCATTTAAAGCTATAGCTGAAGAATTTCCTATGGTTTCCATAGCGCTTATAGCAAAAACAATGAGCATTGATATTATCGCATCTATATGAAAAGTTATTCCAAAATCAAAAGGTATAGGTATAGATATCCAGCTTGCTGAAACAATTTGACTAATATCAAGTTTTCCCATAAAAAAGGCTACTATATATCCTGCTAATATTCCTATTAATATTGCTGCAGAGCTTGTAGCATCTTTTCTAAACATACTAAAATACAAAACTACAACAAGAACAATAAACCCTAAAAATAAATTAGAAAAGGATCCAAAGTCAGAAGCTCCTTGTCCACCTGCAAAATAATTCATACCTACAGGAAGAAGTGAAAGACCTATAGATAATACTACTGTTCCTATAACTATTGGGGAAAAATACTTTCTAAAAGATTTTAAAAATATTCCTAAAAAGGCTATAATTATTCCGGAAACAAAACATGCTCCCATAATTGCTGAAAATCCATATTTTGTTCCAATTGCTATGGCAGTAGGAACAAAAGTAAAACTAGTTCCCATTACAATAGGAAGCTTTGATCCAATAGGTCCTATAGGATATAACTGAAATAAAGTAGCTACTCCCGCAACAAACATTGCACATTGTATTAGTTTAATTTGTACTTCTATAGGTAATTTTAATGCATTGCAAACTATTATAACCGGTGCAATATTTCCTACAAACATAGCAACTACATGCTGCAATCCAAAAATTAAAGAATCTTTTAAAGCTGGTCTTCCATCTAATTCATATACTTTTTTATCCATTTTATCCTCCTGCATTTTTTATAATTATTATAAGGTTATCTTAAAATTACTTTATTGTTTTCAAATTTATCAATTATAGCAAGTGATTCAACTCTTATACCTTCTTTTTCAATAACACTTCTGCCTTCTTGAAATCCCTTTTCTATAACTATTCCAACCCCAACAATTTCAGCACCTGCTTGTCTTATAATATCTATAAGCCCTAAAGCAGCTCTTCCATTTGCAAGAAAATCATCTATGATAAGCACTTTATCTTCAGATGTAATATAATCTTTACTTACTTTTACCATATATTTTTGTTTTTTTGTATAAGAATAAACCTCTGATTCATAAACATCTCCAAAAAAATTACTACCTAAGGTTTTTTTTGCAAAAACTACTGGAACAAAATCAAAATATTGTGAAGTAATACATGCAATTCCAATCCCTGAAGATTCTATAGTAAGTATCTTAGTAACTTTATTTCCTTCGAATCTTCTTTTGAATTCCTTGCCTATTTCGTTAAATAATTTTATATCCATTTGATGATTTATAAATGAATCTACTTTAAGAATATTTCCTGGCAATACCTTCCCTTGTTTTAATATTTCATCAACCAAAGCTTTCATATATCATTCTCCTTTAAATAAAAAAAATTCCTAAGCAGCTAAACTACCTAGGAATATATAATTTCAATGCTTTAATTATAAGCTAAAATATCAATTAAACTATAAAGTTTAAATTATAGTTTATAAAATACATAAAAGCATTGGTTAAATTATATATTCGTAGTCAGGTAGTTTACGGCCTCCTGGTAGAAACACTCAAACCATATTTTTGAGCATATACGAATAAATACTATAATATTCGACAAAATATTTTATATATTAATTATATATAATATTTTATTAAAATCAACCATTATTTTTTATTCAATAAATAAAAAGACCACATTTGTGGCCTTTTATTTAAATTAGTCTTGTTCAGGTGCTCCTACTGGACAAACATTAGCACAGTTTCCGCAATCTATGCATGAATCTGCATCAATTACATAAATACTGTCTCCTTCACTTATACAACTAACTGGGCATTCTGCAGCACATGCTCCGCAGCTTATGCAAGCATCTGTTATTTTGTATGCCATAATATACTCCTCCTAAAATTTATACTTATTTTAGATAATTGCTGCAATATATTTATTGCATAGTTTCAACATCTATTTTACCACTTTTTTATTTATTTTCAATGGTTTTATATTATAGTTTTTTTGAATAATTTTATATTATAGTATAACCTAAATCTTCAAGGCATTGTATTATGTCATCTTGTGTTAAAAAATAATCATCATAAACAACATTAACTTCCTGTTTTTCTTTGCATATTTGACAAGCTACAACACCTTCATTTTTAGATATAGCCTCTCTTATGATATTTACATCTGTTAATGTCCTCATATTAGCAATTTTTATTACTGATTTCATAATATCCCTCTTAGTCTATCAGACTTAATTTTCTTCAAATAATTCTTTTATTTCTTTTATATCAACATCTTCATCTATAATTTCTATTTTAATTTCTTCTTCATTTATAGTACCTTCATAGCCTCCAGAAACTAAAGTAACATTCTTTAATTTATAGTCTTTTATTATCTCATCTTCATTAACTTTTATTTTTACTTTAACTATCTCTTTAATAACACTATTAGATACTACTTCTCCCTCACCATCAGGAGTTTTTACTATAGATCCTACTTTAGGAAGTCTTTTTCTTATATCTTCATAGGCTTCTTGCTCATAATTTAGACAACACATAAGCCTTCCACATATACCTGATATTTTGCTTGGATTTAATGAAAGATTTTGTTCTTTAGCCATTTTTATTGAAACTGGAGCAAAATCTCCTAAAAAACTGGAACAGCATAAAGGCCTTCCACAAGGGCCAAGCCCCCCAACCATTTTAGATTCATCGCGCACTCCAATCTGTCTAAGTTCTATTCTAGTTCTGAAAATTGCGGCTAAATCCTTTACAAGTTCTCTAAAGTCAACTCTTCCATCTGCAGTAAAATAAAATATAACTTTGTTACTATCAAAAGTATATTCTACATCAATAAGCTTCATAATTAAATTATGCTGTTTAATTTTTTCAAGGCATATATTAAAAGCTTCTTTTTCTTTAAGCTGAAGCTCTTTATGTTTTTCTTCATCTTCAATAGTTGATTTTCGAATAACTGGTTTAAGAGGGGCAATTACTTCTTCATCCTTTATTTCTTTAATATCTGTAACACATTCTCCAAATTCTATGCCCCTTGCGGTTTCTACTATAACATTATCCCCTTTTTGAATAACTGTTAAGCCTGGATCAAAATAATATATTTTCCCCGCTTTTTTAAAGCGTACTCCTATAACTTTTACCATAAAGCCTCCTATATTTTTATGAATCTAAAAATTTTATAAGCATAGTACTGAAAGTTAAAGATGTATTTACATTACTTTCAAGCCTCTGCCTACTTTCATTTACTATATCTATAATAGCACTTAATCTATTAAAAGAAAATATAGAAGACATATCTTTTATAATATTAATTTTATCCAAATTAATTATAATATCCTCTTTACCAGTTTCCTTATACACCATTATATCTCTTATATATGATAAAATCCATGTAAGAACTTCCTGCCATTGATCTTTATATTTAATTAAGAATTTTTCATATTTTAAAAACTCCTCTATATTTTTACTATTTATATCTAATAAAATATTCAATGTATTATCTCTTATATCTTTAAAATTTTTATCTTCTATAAATTTTAAAGCTCGTCCAGGTATACCATCACTAAAAGCTATAATTGTTTTAATATCATTTGTTGTAAGAGTTTTATATCTATAACTTAAAAATTCATACATTTCCTCAAAGCTAAGTCTTTGAAGTTTATGAATCTGACATCTTGATTTTATAGTTTCTAATATTTCATCAAGTTTTTCACATAATAAAATAATAAAAACACCTTTAGGAGGTTCTTCTATAGTTTTTAAAAAAGCATTTTGAGCTTCTACTGTCATCTTATTTGCTTCATATATTATAATTACTTTTTTATCTCCTTCATAAGGCTTTTTATTTATTTCATCTATTACTTTATCAACCACATCTTTAATACCTATAGACTTTTTATTATTAGGTATTCTATATTCCACTAAATCTGTATACTCTCTGTCTAAATCCTTACCTAAAATTTTTAACCCTATTCCTCTTGCTATAAGACTTTTACCTATACCATCTTCGCCCACAATAAGATGGGCATGAGAAAACATGCCCTTATCTATTGAATTATTAATTTGATTTATTATACTTTTGTGTCCTATTATTTTATCAAGCTTCAATTTAATCCCTACTTTGATAGTATAATTTTAATACAGTTTTATTATATTTTTATAAATTTATCAACATCTACAACGAAAATTGTAGCTCCGCCTACCTCAACTTCAACAGGATAAGGTACATAAATCCCTGCAGAACTTGCTATTGGAGATGGTGATGTTACAACTTGGTCACGGGTCTTACATACATCTTCAATTAATCCTAATACTTTATCAACTTTTTCAGCCTCTACGCCTATCATCAAAGTTGTATTTCCTGATTTTAAAAATCCACCTGTAGTTGCAAGCTTAGTTACTCTAAAACCTTCATCAGTCAATACATCTATCAATTCACCAGCATCATTATCTTGAACTATAGCAATTATAAGTTTCATAAATACTCCCTCCTTAATTTTTGGTGTCATAAAATAAAATTTTACTCTTAATATACCTCATTACATTATATTACTTATATTATAATGTATTTACAGTAAAATAGCAAAAGATTTACATATTTTATTTATTTAAGCATAAATTATTAATTAATACTTTAATTTTATAAACTTTTATAAAATCAATCTTTATAAGCTATAAATAAATTATAAAATTTCTTCTATAAAATTAATTATTTCATTATGTATTTCTTTAATACTTCTATTAGCATCTATCACTTTTATATAATTTGAATTTTTTGAAAGTTCCATGTACCCTTCATAAACTCTTTTATGAAAATCATTCCCACTATTTTCTAATCTATCAAAAGATTTTTGCTTTTCTTTTCTTTTAAGACCTTCTTCATAGGAAATAGTAAGCATAAAAGTTATATCAGCTTTAAGTCCATCTGTTGCTACTTCGTTTATCATTCTTATTCTTTCTACTCCAAGATTTCTTCCTATTCCCTGATATACTATGGAAGATTCAACAAATCTATCACAAATAACAATATTGCCCTTATCTATAGCAGGCTTTATTATTTGCTCTACAAGTTGAGAACGGGCTGCAGCATATAATAAT
Organism: Clostridium sp. USBA 49; assembly: GCF_900167505.1. Classification (NCBI taxonomy): domain Bacteria; kingdom Bacillati; phylum Bacillota; class Clostridia; order Eubacteriales; family Clostridiaceae; genus Clostridium; species Clostridium sp. USBA 49. The sequence continues at coordinate 6,815 of NZ_FUYD01000012.1, read as the reverse complement.
GCTTCACACATTGGAGACATATCATTGTTATTATTATCAAGTATAATATCTCTAATTTTTTCACTTATTCTTGTTCCTCCTGGTTCTCTTGTACAAACTACATTAAGTCCTTTATTATTTAAATATTCTTTTAAAAGAGATATCTGAGTAGTCTTTCCTGAACCATCAGGTCCTTCAAATGTTATTAATAATCCTTTACTCATCTTATTCCTCCACAACAGTTATTTTATTATTTTCTAATCCTAATACTGTTATTTTTTGTTCCATGTAATATTTTATCATATTTAAAATTTTATTATCTATAAATTCTCCTGCATTCAACAATGGAATACCAGGTGGATAAGGTACTACTTCTTCTGCACATATTTTCCCTAAAGATTCATCTATATTAATCTTTTTCTTTTTTTTATCTAAAACTTCATAAGGTAAAAGCTTAGCCTTAGGTATATATACATCTTCTATATTTATAATTAAATCATCTTTTAATTTATTTACATCACATTCATTAAGTGCTTCATATAATCTTATAAAATCTTCTTCTTTATTAAAAGGTGAAAATAATAAAACTACATTTCTAAAATCACTCATCTCACATTGTATTTTTTTACTTCTTAAATATTTTAAAAGTTTATGTCCACTATAGCCCTCTTTAACATTTATTACAAATCGGCTTAAATCCAAAATAGGATATTTTGGATTTTTAAAATCCATTTCTTTTACTATATCATCTTCACTTAATACATGAAGCCATTCTAATTTATTTATCTTTTCTTTATAAATTTCTTCCAAATTTATAAGTTTCCTATATCCTTCTTCCCCAAATTCCTTAAGATAATATCTAGCATAATCCATAGAACACATAAGCATATAAGAAGGGCTTGTACTTAAAAAACTACTTACGTAAAAATCTACTTTATTTATGTCTATATTTGAACTTTTATTAACATGGAGATACGCAGTTTGAGTAAGACTTGGAGTAGTTTTATGAGAACTCATAACTATCATATCCGCTCCAAGCTTTAAAGCACTTTGTGGAAGTTTTTTATTAACACCAAAATGAGCTCCATGAGCTGAATCTACTAAAACTTTCATATTATATTTTTTAGCCTCAGATATAATAAGTTCTAAATTAGTACAAATACCATAATAATTAGGGTAAGTAACTATAATTCCTTTAGCATCTTTATGTCTATTTATTAAACTTAAAAAATGCTCCATATCAATAGACATAGGAGCATTATATTTTTTGCTTATTTTGTTTCTAACATATATAGGCTTAAGTTTTCTCATTATTATTCCATTAAATATTGATCTGTGGCAATTTCTTTCTATTATTACTTTATCGCCTTCTTTAAAGCTTGAAAATATCATAGCTAAGTTACCGCTTGTACTTCCATTTACTAAAAAATATGATTTTTTACTCCCGTAAAATTCACTTAATAAATCCAAACTTTCTTTTATTATACCTTCAGGATGATGCAAATTATCTAATCCCTCAACTTCTGTAATATCAGCTTTTAAAAAATTTTTATAAAGTTCTTCTCCTATTTTAGTATTTTGAAATCCTATCCCACCTTTATGCCCGGGCATACAAAAATATATATTATTTTCTTTAACGTATTTTAATACTCCTTCTACAAGTGGTAATTTTGACAATTAATTTCCTCTCCTTTAAGTGCATTTTGAACAATATTCTTTTTTATACAATTTTTATAATACTCATAAAAATCTGTATCCATTTGAGTGTTAATTATTTTTTCTTCACAGCATTTACATATTCTTTTGCCGCTTATTATTATACCACTATTTAGAGGCTTTCTACATATTATACATACTTGTCTTTTCATAATTTCCCCCTTGAAAATAATTTCTTTTTTAAATTGTTGCCTCTTATACTATATTTTATTCAAATACTTTCTTTTTTTTATTTTGTCCACCTAAATATTTATAAATATATTTTTAATTTTAAGGAAACACTATTTTATATTATTTAACGTAATTTTATGGAGGGTGATAGATATGAAACAAGAAATGATAAGCTACCTTCAAACAATAAAAGAAGATATTTTTAATCTTTCTAAATATCTTTATGAAAATCCTGAAGAAAGTTTTTATGAATATAAAGCTTATAATTATTTAATCAAAATGCTTAAAGAGCATAACTTTAAAGTTACAGAAAATTATCTTGAAATTCCTACTGCTTTTTATGCTGAATATGGTAGCGGTCATCCTAAAATATGCTATATATGTGAATATGATGCTGCTACAAAAGAAGGACATATAACTGGCCATAATTTAATTTCTGCTATGTCTATGGGAGCTGCTCTTTCTTTATCTAAAGTTATTGATAAATTTAAAAGTGGTACTATAATTGTACTAGGTTGTCCTGGAGAATTTATAAGTAGTTCCAAAGTAACTATGACAAAGCAAGGCACTTTTGAAGATATAGATGTTGTGCTTATGGCTCATCCTGATATAGAAAACCATGAAAGTGGTACTTCTATGGCACTGCTTCCTATAAAAATAAAATACACAAGCAAAAACACTTTAACATATTCTCAAGATGGTGTATATTCTTCACTTGATGCTTGTTATTTTATATTTAATGCAATAAGTTTTCTTAAAAATGGATTTAAAAAAAATTGCTATATAGATAACATTATAATAAAAAATAATAGTTCTCCTGATGTTATTCCTAAAGAATCAACTATAGAATTTTACATAAGAGCTCCTAAAATGACTCAAGCTTGTGAAATAGAGAAAAAAATTGAACAATTAGCTAATACTGTTTCTAATTTAATGGAAATTATTTGCGAAACATCAAGGCCATCTCTTCCATATGATGAAATTATTCCAAACAATACTCTTTCTAGAATATTTTCTCATAATCTTAAAGAAGTTGGAATAATAGATATAGGAGATGCTAAAAATTCTTTAGCTGGTATAAGTATTGGAACTGTAAGTCATGTAGTTCCATGTATACATCCATATATATCTATAACAGATGATAAATCCATAAAATATTCAAGTCTTGAATTTGCTAAAGCTACTGTTTCTAATTATGCTAAAGATACTATATTAAAAGCTGCATCAGCCTTAGCTATGACTGGTCTTGATTTATTAGAAAAAGAATCATTACTTCAAGAGGTAAAATCTGAATTTTATAAAAATGTACAAAACTTAAAAATTAATTGCTAAAAATAAAAGTTTTCTATGTTACTTTTATAGACAATATTTTTTTATATATTATAATATAATTAAGAATGAAGTAAACTCCCTTCATTCTTAATTATTTTGGGGAGGTTTTAATATGGTTTCAATTTACAAACACATAGATGAATCCGGGAATACTTTAAAAAAACTTGACAATATTGAACCTGGATGTTGGATTAATATAGTTGCTCCCTCTGAACAAGAACTTTTATTAGTATCAAAAAGAACTGGAGTGTCTATAGAATTTTTACGTTCTGCCTTAGATGAAGAGGAAACTTCTCGTATTGATATGGAAAACAATAATTTACTTTTTATAGTTGATATACCCTTTACAGAAATGGAAGAAAACTCTCTTACATATGACACTTACCCTTTATCAATAATACATACTGAATCTGTTATTATCACTATATGTTTAAAAAACAGTAAAATATTAACTGATTTTATTGAGGGAAAGGTCAAATCTTTTTTTACTTTTAAACGCTCAAGATTTATTCTTCAAATTTTATATAAAATATCCACTTACTATTTATTGTATTTAAGACAAATAGATAAAAAAAGTTTAATGATTGAAAAAAAATTACATAAATCAATGAAAAATAAAGAACTTATTCAACTTTTATCTTTAGAAAAATCTTTAGTATATTTTTCTACATCTTTAAAATCTAATGAATTAACTCTTGAAAAAATGCTTAAACTAGATATTATGCAAAAATATCCAGAGGATAAAGACGTTTTAGAAGATGTTATAATAGAAAACAAACAAGCTATTGAAATGGCAAATATATATAGTAATATTTTAAGTGGAACTATGGATGCTTTTGCTTCTGTAATTTCTAATAATTTAAGCATAGTTATGAAATTTATGACTTCTATAACTATAGTAATGTCAATTCCAACTGTAATAAGTGGATTATTTGGTATGAACGTTGCAGTACCTTGGAATGATTCTTTAACTCCTTATGGATTTTGGTATGTATTAATTTTAATTACCATAGCTATTATAATTGCCATAATTTTATTAGATAAAAAGGACATGTTTTAAACCTATGATATCAGAAAACTAATAATTATAATTTTATAAATAAAAACCATATAAAAATAATTATAAAAGCCATACATAAAAAGTTTTTATTAATTTATGCATGGCTTTTATAATTTAATGCATTAACTTCAGTTTAAAATTAAATATTCTTTAAAGCTTCATCCAAATCATTTATTAAATCTTGTGCATTTTCAATTCCTATAGAAACTCTAATAAGCTCTGGAGTAACACCAGCTTCCTTTTGTTCTTTTTCATTAAGCTGCTGATGAGTTGTTGATGCTGGATGAATAATTAATGATTTTGCATCTCCAACATTAGCAAGATGAGAAAATATTTTTAGATTTCTAATAAGATTCTTTCCAGATTCATATCCACCTTTAACTCCAAAAGTAAAAATTGCTCCTGCCCCTTTACTTAAATACTTTTTAGCTAAATCTTTATACTTATTTCCTTCTATTTCTGGATAACTCACCCATTCAACCTTAGGATGATTTTTCAAAAATTCAACAACTTTTCTTGTATTATAAACATGCCTTTCCATCCTTAAAGAAAGAGTTTCAAGACCTAATATTAATAAGAAAGAATTAAATGGAGATATGCATGCTCCTGTATCTCTTAATAAAGAAACTCTAAGTTTAGTTATATAAGCTACATCACCTATATCATTATAATAAGAAAGCCCATGATAACTTAAATCCGGCTCAACTAAATTAGGAAATCTTCCATTATTCCAATTAAATTTTCCTGAATCAACAACTACTCCTCCAATTGCAGTTCCATGCCCTCCAATATATTTTGTAGCAGAATATATTACTATATCTGCACCAAAATCAAATGGCCTGCACAAATAAGCAGTTGCAAAAGTATTATCAATAATAACTGGTACTCCATTTTCATGAGCTATTTCTGCTACTTTTTCTATATCTATAACATTTATTCCTGGATTACCTATAGTTTCTATAAATACTGCCTTAGTCTTTTCATTTATAGCACTTCTAAAATTTTCTGCATCATCTGGATTAACAAATTTAACTGTTATTCCTAAATTTTTAAATGTATGTGAAAAAAGCGTATATGTTCCTCCATATAAAGTACTTGCAGCAACTATCTCATCTCCAGCACCTGCAATATTTAATATAGAGTACATAATAGCTGCCATACCAGAAGCTACTGCCACTGCTCCAACTCCACCTTCAAGTTCTGCAATTCTTTTTTCTAATACATCTGTAGTTGGATTCATAATTCTTGTATATATGTTACCTGATTTCTCAAGTGAAAATAAAGCTGCTGCATCTTCTGGTGAATCAAAAACATAAGAAGTAGTTTGATATATTGGAACTGCTCTAGACTTTGTTGCAGGATCTGGTTCCTGTCCTGCATGCACTTGTAATGTTTCAAATGCTAATTTTTTATTCATTTTAAAGCCCCCATTTATTTAAAAATTTTTAATAAAGTAAATAAAAAAATCTTCTTGCAGATAAAAACTACAAGAAGATTTAACTCCTTATTGTTCTTATCTTTCAGGATAACACCTGCTGGAATTGGCACCGATAAACTAACGTTCCGGTTGCCAAGGTTTCACTGGGCCAGTCCCTCCACCTTTCTTGATAAGCTACTTTATTAAATTAATATGATAATAACACCAACTATTTTAAGTGTCAATATATTTTTTGTAATTTTTATAAAATTTATGATTAATTTATGATAATATCCTAATATAGCATATAGCACAATTTTGTTGATAACTAAAGAAAAATAATTAAAAAAATCACCAATAAAGTTAATTATAATATTATAAAAATTTTAAGACATTTTTATAATAATTGATAAAGAAATTTACTCTTGCATCATTAAAACTTACTCTACTTTCTATACTTTGCTAAAGCTGGACATTTTTAAAATAGAAATTTTTTATGTTTATTATAATAATTGATAGGTATAGAAATTTTTTGTATTTATTATAATAATTGAAGGTAATTTTTAAATTATAGATATTTAATTATATAGATATTTTCAATTCACAATAGAAAAACTAACAAAAAACCACTAAGCTTTTAAACTTAGTGGTTTTTTAACCTGGCAACGTCCTACTCTTCCACTCGGTCTCCCGAGCAGTACCATCGGCGCTGAGAAGCTTAACTTGCGTGTTCGGAATGGGAACGGGTGTTACCTTCTCGCCATCATCACCAGATAATTCATTTCTGACAGATTGTATTTTATCATCTTTATATACAGCTGTCAATATAATTTAAAAAAATTTTATTGTTTAGAATTTATTGTTTTATTTATTATACTCCGTTACTAAACTACCACGGAATAATAATATTAAAGAAAACAATATTTTTATTGTTCTCTCAAAATTGCACAGATTAATATAATTGACTTAATATAATTGGTCAAGCCCTCGACCTATTAGTATCAGTCAGCTAAACATGTTACCATGCTTACACCTCTGACCTATCAACCTGATGTTCTTTCAGGGGTCTTACTAACTTAACGTTATGGGAAGTCTAATCTTGAGGTGGGCTTCACGCTTAGATGCTTTCAGCGTTTATCC
>NZ_FUYD01000008.1:0-117431 GCF_900167505.1 Clostridium sp. USBA 49 | reverse complement strand
GCAAAGTATAGAAAGTAGAGTAAGTTTTAATGATGCAAGAGTAAATTTCTTTATCAATTATTATAAAAATGTCTTAAAATTTTTATAATATTATAGTAAGCTTTATTTGGTGCTTTTTTAATTATTCTTGTCCAGTTATGAACAGAAATTGCAATATATTAAGAGATTATAATAAATCAATTATAATAGATATTTATAATTTAAAATTTATCATTGACAAATATATAATAGGAATATATACTTTAATTGTCAACCTTATATGCAAGTTAAGTTAACAATTATCAAAAGGAGTGTTAATATGAGTTTAAAGTTTTCTATTAAAGAAATGAGTACAGTAGCTATATTTTCTGCGTTAACAGCAATACTAGCTCAGATTTCTATACCTCTTCCTTTTAGCCCTGTTCCTATAACTTTTCAAATATTTGCAGTATACATATCATCAATAATATTAGGTAGTAAGCTTGGAACTTTGTCTCAAATAATTTATGTACTGTTAGGGACAATAGGTATACCTGTATTTGCTAACTTTTCTGGTGGGTTACATTTTATACTCGGTCCTACAGGAGGATATATTTTAAGTTATCCTATTATTGCATTTATTATAGGTAAAATTTTAGAAAAAAAACAATCTTTTATAATTACAGTTTTAGGCTTGTTATTTTCTTTGATAGTTTGTTATTTTATTGGAGTACTTCAACTTTCCATAATTACTAAAATAACAATTCAAAAAGCTATATTAGTAGGAGCTCTTCCTTTTATTCCCTTGGATATAGTAAAAATTATAATTGCATATTTAATTGGAGTAAAAGTTAGAGTAAGTCTTTTAAAGGCTAATTTGATAAAATGTTAGTTTTAAGAGCTCATCATTTATTATGTATCCAAGGCTATGTAGGGAATGGTTATAATAGAGAATTTGTTTATAATATGAATAGAGTTATAAAGACACTTAAATATAATCCTTATATAAAAATAATAGCAAAAACAGATGTAATTTGTTCAGCATGTCCTCATAATACAATAAATAGTTTATGTGAAGATGAATATAAAGTTTCTTATTTGGATAATGAAGTGCTAAAATTGTTAGGTATTAATAGTAATAGTGTATTTCATTATAAAAGTATTTTAAAAATTTTAAAGGAAAAATTAGACCGTGAAAACTTTATAAGAATTTGTTCTAATTGTGGGTGGTTTTCACAGGGATATTGTGAAAAAGGACTTTTTACTAAATAAATTTTTATTTGATAATAAAGTTTTTATTCAAAAATAGAAAAAATTGATTATCTTAACAAAAAGTATTTTTATTGAGAATTAAGTACTATATTATAGGTAAATTTTTAAATATTATAAATTGTATAATGATTATAAATTGTATAATGGAAGTTAATTTATAGATTATTTTACTTTAATAATATTATTTTTCTATTGAAATTAAAAGCATGGCAATTTCCAAATAAAAGAAGTTGCCATAATTTTTTATATATTATTGAAATTATTTGAAAATATATTGATATATAAATTTCTATTATATATAATATTGTTTAAAGAAAAGTCATACTATTTTGAAAATTATGTTTAAAATAAAAAAGGAAATAAAGTAAAAAAATAGAATATATATTTAATATATAGAAATATATAAATTAAAATAAATTATCTCTAATTTATAGTTGATTATTTAACTAATATTTATATAATTTCATTTAATAAGCTGTTGTTGAATAAAATTTTATATATTTACTTTTATAGTATTTTTTAAAATTTTTAAATGACAAAATTTAATTTTGAAATTATATAAAAATTTATATTTTTAGAAAGGCAGGAGTTTCTTATGAAAGAATACAAAACTCAAAATTTAAGAAATGTAGGAATTGTAGGACATAGTGGAGCAGGAAAAACTACATTAACAGAATCTTTATTATTTCACACTAATACAATTGATAGAGCAGGAAAAATAGAAGAAGGCTCAACTATAAGTGATTATGATTTAGAAGAAAGAAAAAGAAAAATATCAATAGCTACATCAGTAGCACCTTGTGAATGGAAAGATATAAAAATTAATTTATTAGATATGCCTGGTTATTTTGATTTTATAGGAGAAATGATAGAAGGATTAAAAGCTGCAGATATAGCTTTAATTGCTGTATGTGGAGTATCTGGAATTCAAGTTGGGACTGAAAAAGCTTGGGATTATGTAAATAAGAATAAAATGCCTAGAGCATTTTTTATAAATAAATTAGATAGAGAAAATAGTAATTTTGAAAAAGTATTGGAGGATTTAAAAGAAAAGTTTGGTATATCTGTAGTACCTATTCAATATCCTATAGGGAGTGAAGAAAATTTCAAAGGTGTTGTAAACGTTATTTCAAGAAAAGCAAGAATATTTAATTCAAAAACTAACAAAATGTTAGAAGAAGATATTCCTTATGAAATTTTAGATAAAGTGGACCAATGTAAAAATATGATAATGGAAGCTGTAGCAGAAACAGATGAAGTTTTACTTGAAAAATATTTTAATGAAGGTGAGTTAAGCGATGAAGAAATTTATAAAGGTCTTATAAATGGTGCCTCAAAAGGAGAAATTGCACCAGTTATGTGTGGCAGTGCGTTAAAGGGAATAGGAATAGAAACTCTTTTAGAAGATATAGTTGAATGTTTTCCATCACCTAATAATATAGAATTGTTAAAAGCTAAAAATATAAAAAATAATAATGAAGTTGAAATTAAGATAGATGAGGCTGCTCCATTTTCAGCTTTTGTATTTAAAACTATAGCCGATCCATTTGTTGGGAAAATGTCTTTATTTAGAGTTATGAGTGGTAAAGCTAAAACTGATTCTATTGTATATAATTCTACAAAAGACAAGCAAGAAAAAATTGGAAGTATGTATTTTTTAAGAGGTAAATCACAGATACCTACTTCAGAAATAATAGCAGGTGATATAGGTGCTGTTGCTAAACTGCAATATACAAATACTGGAGATACTTTATGTGAAATGGCCTTACCTATTGCTTTTGAAAAAATTAATTTTCCAGAGCCTTCTATATCTATGGCTGTTATGCCTAAATCTAAAGGGGATGAAGATAAGCTTTCTTCAGGGCTTTTTAAACTTTTAGAAGAAGATCCTACTTTTAAAATTTCAAGAGATGTTGAAAATGCTGAAATGATAGTATCGGGTATTGGAGAAACCCATCTTGATATAATAGCAAGTAAATTAAAAAATAAATTTGGGGTAGATGTTATCCTTGAAAATCCTAAAATACCATATAGAGAAACTATAAAAAAGGCTGTGGATGTCCAAGGAAAGCATAAAAAGCAGTCTGGAGGACATGGACAATATGGAGATGTATGGATTAAATTTGAGCCAAGGGAAGATGAAGAAGATGACTTGCAATTTGTTGATGAAGTAGTAGGGGGAGTTGTACCTAGACAATATATACCTGCCGTTGAAAAAGGATTAAGAGAGTGTATTCAACATGGTGTTTTAGCTGGATATCCAGTTATTAGACTAAAAGCTACTCTTCATGATGGTTCTTTTCATCCTGTAGATTCATCTGAAATGGCATTTAAGGTAGCTGCTTCTCTTGCATACAAAAAAGGTCTTGCAGCGGCAAACCCTATATTACTTGAACCTATAATGCATGTGGAAGTACTTATACCGGATGAGTATATGGGAGATGTTATGGGAGATATAAATAAAAAAAGAGGAAGAGTGCTTGGTATGGAACCACAAAATGGATATCAAAAAATTATTGCTGAAGTTCCTATGGCAGAAATGATTAAATATGCTACTGACCTTAAATCTATGACTCAAGCAAGAGGAAGTTTTAAAATGAAATTTGAAAGATATGAAGAAGTTCCAGCTAATGAAGCTTTGAAAATAATAGAAAATGCTAAAAAGGACAAGGAAGAATAATAATATATTAAAACAATAAATTTTTAAGTGGACATATAAATATATTTAGATAAATTAAAAAACCATGCATATATTAGAAAAAATCTTTTTATGCATGGTTTTTATTTATAAAATTAAAGAAATATTAGATTTAAATTGTTGTTTTTAGAAATTATCAGCTAATAATTCAAAGTAACCTTGTGGATGTAAGCAAGCAGGACAAACTTTTGGAGCTTCTTCTCCTTCAAATATGTAACCGCAATTGCCGCATTTCCATAAAGTAGAAGTTTCTTTTTTAAATACTTTATCATTTTCTACATTAGATAATAACTTTCTATATCTATCTTCATGATGTTTTTCAACTTCTGCAATTTTTCTAAAAGCAATAGCTATTGTATCAAATCCTTCTTCTTCAGCAACATCAGCAAATTTTGGATATAAATCAGACCATTCTTCATTTTCTCCATTTGCAGCTGCAAGTAAATTTGTTTTTGTATCTCCAAGTGCAACAGGGAAATTAGCGGTAATTTCTACTGTATCCCCTGCAAGTCCATTTTCATTTAAAAATTTAAAAAATCTTTTTGCGTGTTCTTTTTCATTGTTAGCTGTTTCTGTAAATATATTAGATATTTGTACAAATCCTTCTTTTTTTGCTACAGAAGCATAAAAAGTATATCTATTTCTTGCTTGAGATTCTCCTGCAAAGGCTTTCATTAAATTTTCTGCTGTTTTAGTTCCCTTTAGTGAATTCATAAAAATCCCTCCATTTAGTAAAAATTACATTATGTTCATAATATATATTTTTTTACTTAAATTATATCATAAATTTTCGCTGTATAGTAAAAATTTATGTTAAAAAATAATGAATATTTTATAATATAATACAAAAAATAATCATGGCGTTATTTAAGGAGAAAATATTGTAAGCTAAAGGAGAGATTTTATGTCAGAATACCGTTTAGAAATCAATGGGCCTATAGGATTAAGTGATTATAGTAATATTAATGATTATATGAATATAATTGGAGAAAATGATAAAGTTATTATTTCAATCGGCCCTGGAGATGCACATAATGTAGATATAATAACAAATATATTACATCATAATGGACTTGAAGTAGCAATGAAGGGCGGACATGATGATGACGGAAGATATTTTATAACTGCTTATAGAAGAGGAGATGAATTTAAAGGATAAATATAATGGGACTGTTATAATAAATTTTTTATAGCAGTCCCATTATATTTGTTTTCCTATATAAAAATGCTTTGTTTTTTGATATAATAATGTTTGAAAATTAAAAAAATATGGAGGCAAGTCATGGATAAAAAATATGTAATAGGAATTGATTTAGGTGGTACTAAAATAAGTGGTGCTCTTGCAGATTTAAATGGGAATGTGCTAAGTAAGCATACTATACCTACAAAAGCTTCTGAAGGTGAAAATGCTGTACTTAATAGAATATTTGAAGTAATTGAAAAGGTTATGGAGATAGCTAATAAAACTTCCAGTGAAATTAAAACAATAGGAATAGGTTCTCCGGGGCCTTTAAATGCTAAGACTGGAGTTATAATAACTACGCCAAATCTTCCTTTTAAAAATTTTCAGCTTGTAAAACCATTGGTAGAAAAATTTAATATACCTACATATCTTGATAACGATGCAAATGTTGCAGCTATAGGAGAATATATGCTTGGAGCAGGAAAAGGGACAAACAATATGGTTTATGTAACAGTAAGCACTGGAATAGGTGGAGGTGCTATATTAAACGGTAAAATATATAGAGGAAGTACATCCAATGCATTAGAAATTGGACATACAACTCTGCTTCCTAATGGTCCAAGATGTAATTGTGGTAATTATGGCTGTGCAGAGGCATTAGCTTCAGGTACTGCAATAGGAAGGCAAGGAAGGGAAGCTGTAGAAAGTGGAGAGGAAACTTCACTTAAAAATTATGAAAACATTACTTCATATGAAGTTTTTAAAGAAGCTGAAAAAGGAGATAAAGTATCTAAAGACATATTAGATAAAAGTTTAAACTATTTAGGTATAGCTGTTGCAAATATTATAACCAGTTTTGATCCAGATATGGTTGTAATAGGTGGAGGAGTTGCACAGGCTGGTAAAATAGTTTTTGATAAAGTTCAAGAAGTAGTGGATAAAAGATGTTTTAAAGCTATGTCTGAATATTGCAAAATTGTTCCAGCAGCTTTAGGAAAAGATGCTGGAGTTATAGGAGCTGTAGCTTTAGCTTTATTAGAGGGATAAAAATTAATACATAATCTTGTTACAGTTTTTATTTGTATGTTGGGTTGAAACAGTAGAGCAAATACCTATAAATGTTAAATATACTAATCCATGAATAAGTTTTGGTATATATATGTAGGCATAGAAAAAGAAGAACTTATAGCCTAAAACACAGATGTTTCAATAGGAGTAGACATAGGACTAAAAGATTTAACAATAGTTTCAAATATAGATAAATCATTTAAAAACATTAATAAAACTAAAGAAGTTAAAAAGAAAGCAGAAATAAGTTTCAAGGAAATATGAAGATGGAAAAGTTCAAATAGGAAAGGAAGGTGAAAACCGTTATAAATTTACTAAAACTAATAACATTAAAAATCAAGGATTTAAGCCTTTGGAACAACATATCAAACTGGAGTAGTCTTATGACAAAACAGGTTGCATTGAATAAGGAATAAATCTCTAAATAGTAGATTTTATGTAACGGCTTAAAATGTTATTAATTAAAAATGGAACAATTCTTACTATGGCTAGTGATATTATTGAAAATGGAGAAGTCTTAATTGATAAAGGGAAAATCATAAAAGTAGGGCAAAATATAAATGTATCTTCAAATTGTGAAATATTTGATGCTGAAGGCGGTTTTGTTATGCCTGGTATAATCGATGCTCATTGTCATATAGGAATGTGGGAAGATGGTCTTGGCTTTGAAGGTGATGATGGGAATGAAATTACGGATCCTGTTACTCCACAGCTTAGGGCTATTGATGCAATTAATCCTATGGATAGAGCTTTTAAAGAAGCTTATGAAAATGGTATAACATGTGTATGTACAGGACCTGGAAGTGCTAATGTTATAGGAGGACAATTTGCAACAATTAAAACTAAAGGTAAAAGAATAGATGATATGATAGTTCAGGAACCAGCAGCAATGAAAGTTGCTTTTGGTGAAAATCCTAAAAGATGCTATAATTCAAAAAAACAAACACCATCAACTCGAATGGCAACAGCATCTATATTAAGAGAATATCTTTTTAAGACTAAAAATTATATAAAAAACAAAGATAAAAATGAAAATTTTGATATGAAACTTGAAAGCTTAATACCAGTTGTAAATGGAGAACTAAATGTAAAAGCTCATGCTCATAGAGCAGACGATATTTTTACTGCTATTCGTATTGCTAATGAGTTTGGTCTTAAAATGACTATAGAGCATTGTACAGAAGGACATTTAATTGCAGATGAACTTGCTAAAGAAGGATATGCTGCAATAGTTGGACCATCACTTACAACTAGAAGTAAAGTTGAGTTAAAAGAATTGAGTTTTGAAACTCCTAAAGCTTTATATAAAGCAGGTGTAAAAATAGCTTTAATGACAGATCATCCTGTAATACCAGTACATTATCTTCCTATGTGTGCTGCATTAGCAGTAAAAGCAGGATTAGATGAGGAAGCTGCACTTAAAGCAATAACTATAAATCCAGCAGAAATACTTGGTATTTCTCATAGAGTAGGATCTATTGAAATAGGTAAAGATGCAGACATTGTGGTATTTAACAAACATCCTTTTGATATTTATGCTAAAACTAAATTAGTTTTAATAGATGGAGAAATTGCATTTATAGATACTAAGCATAAAAATTAAAAATAATTTAGTAAAATAATAATTTTATTAAAAATATATTTTATGATTAAATTTTATATGAATAAAAATAAATTCATTGACATTTTTGCTGTATTAATTTAAAATAAACATAAAATTTAATATTATTCTTTTCTTATCAAGAGAGGCGGAGGGACTGGCCCTAAGAAGCCCGACAACCTATGTCATTTTAAGACAAAAGGTGTCAATTCCAGCAGAGATGTATTATTTCTGAGAGATAAGGGAAATAGTAAAATAAGAAATTAACGCTATTTTTCTTTCCGAAAGTAGCGTTTATTTTTATATAAAAAGGGGGCACTAAAATGCAAATAAAAAATATTTATAAAAAGAAAAAACCTATTATTTCTTTTGAGATTTTTCCTCCTAAAAAGGAAAGTCCTGTAGACACTATATATGATACAATAGAATCTTTAAAAGACTTAAAACCAGATTTTATAAGTGTAACCTATGGGGCAGGTGGAAGCACTAGAGATAAAACTATAGAAATTGCATCATTAATAAAGAATAAATATTATATTGAGACTTTAGCACATTTAACTTGTATATCATTAACAGAAGAAAAACTTCAAAAATTTATAGAAGAATTAAAAGAAAATAATATTCAAAACATTATGGCTCTTAGAGGAGATTTACCTCAAAATTTTAATGAAGAGTTATTTCAAAAAAGCCAGTATAAATATGCAAGTGATTTAATAAAGTCCATAAAAAAAGATGATGAAATATGTATAGGTGGGGCATGTTATCCTGAAGGGCATTTCGAGTGTAGCAGTTTAGAAAAAGATATTGAAAATTTAAAAATAAAAGTGGATTCAGGAGCAGATTTTCTTATAACTCAGCTTTTTTTTGATAATGAAAGTTTTTATAGATTTATTGATTTAGCTTATAAAAAAGGAATTAATGTGCCAATTTCTGCTGGAATAATGCCTGTTACAAATAAAAAACAAATTGAACGTATGATCTCTTTAAGTGGAGCATCTTTACCAGCTAAATTTTCAAGAATTATGGCTAAATATGAGAATAACCCTCAAGCATTAAAAGAAGCAGGTATTGTTTATGCTACTGAACAAATTATTGATTTGCTCTCTTGGGGAATAGATGGAATTCATTTATATACTATGAATCGTCCAGAAACAGTAAGAAGAATTATTCAAAATATATCTAATATAAGAGAAGCTTTAGAATATAAGGATAATATTAACTAAAACACAAGGGGGCTTTTAAGTGAAACTAAATATAGAAGATTGCTTAAAAAAAAGAATATTAATTTTAGATGGAGCTATGGGAACTGTTATACAAAAACTAAATTTAAGTGAAGAAGATTTTAGAGGAAATTTAACTGTTAAAATTAACCAAAAAGGTAATAATGATATATTAAATTTAACTCAGCCTGATGTTATAAGAGATATTCATAAATCTTATTTAGAAGCAGGAGCGGATATAATAGAAACTAATACATTTAATTCTAATAGAATATCTCAATCAGATTATGGGTTAGAAGATAAAATTTATGATTTAAACTATTATGGTGCAAAAATAGCAAGAGAAATGGCAGATTTTTATAGTTTAAAAGATAGCTTAAAGCCTCGATTTGTAGCAGGATCTATAGGTCCTACAAATAAATCAGCGTCCATATCTTCTGATGTAGAAAATCCAGGTTTTAGAGCTGTAAGTTTTGATGAACTTTTAGAGTCTTATGAAGAGCAAATAGAAGGTCTTGTAGATGGAGGAGTAGATATACTTTTAATTGAAACTATATATGATACATTAAATGCCAGAGCAGCAATTATTGCAGCAGATAATGTTCTTTCAAGAAAAAAAATAGATTTAAATATTATGATATCTGGAACTATTGCAGATAAAAGTGGAAGAATATTATCAGGGCAGACATTAGAAGCTTTTGCAGAAAGTTTAAAGCATGAGAGGATAATAAGCATAGGTTTGAATTGTTCGTTTGGTGCAAAAGATTTGCTTCCATTTATAAGAAAACTTTCAAAAACTCAAGGGCTTTATATAAGTTTTCATCCTAATGCTGGACTTCCTAATTCACTAGGTGAATATGATGAAATACCAGAAGTTACAGCTTCTTATATAAAAGAAATAGCTTTAGAAGGTCATTTAAATATAGTAGGAGGGTGCTGCGGAACAACACCATCTCATATAAAGGCTATATATGAAGCTGTTAAGGACATTAAACCTAGGATTATTCCTAATTTAACTAGAGAAACTGTATATTGTGGACTTGATATTGTTAAAATAAATAAAGAAAATAACTTTATAAATATAGGAGAAAGAACAAATGTGGCAGGCTCTGCTAAATTTTCAAGGCTTATAAGAGAAAAAAAATATGAAGAAGCTTTATCCATAGCAAAAAATCAAGTAGAAAATGGGGCACAGATTATTGATATAAATTTTGATGATGCTCTTTTAGATGCTCAAAAGGAAATGGATATATTTTTAAAACTTTTAGCCAGTGAGCCTGAAATAGCAAAAGTGCCTGTTATGATTGACTCTTCTAAGTTTGAAGTTTTAGAGACAGGATTAAAAGCAATTCAAGGAAAAGCTATAGTAAATTCAATTTCTTTAAAATCTGGAGAGAAGGAATTTTTAAGGCAGGCAGGTATAATAAAAAAATACGGTGCTGGTGTAGTTGTTATGGCTTTTGATGAAAAAGGTCAGGCAGATACATTTGAAAGAAAAATTGAAATATGCAAAAGGGCCTATGAATTATTAGTTAATAAAGTTAAATTTCCACCTGAAAATATAATATTTGATCCTAATATATTAGCTATTGCAACGGGTATTGAAGAACATAATAATTATGCTGTAGATTTTATTAAAGCAGTAAAGTGGATAAAAGAAAATCTTCCTTATGCAAAGGTAAGTGGAGGAGTAAGTAATCTATCTTTTGCTTTTAGAGGTAATAATGTTATAAGAGAGGCTATGCACTCGGTATTTTTATATCATGCAATAAATGCAGGTTTAGATATGGGAATAGTTAATCCAGGTATGATACAAATTTATGACGAAATTGATAAAGACCTCCTTTTGAAAGTAGAGGCTGTTATTCTTAATAAGCATAAAAATGCACAAGAAGAACTTTTAGAGTTTGCAGAAAAAGTTAAAGGAACTGAAAATATTCAAAATGAGAATAAGCTTTCTTGGAGAAGCTTAGATGTTAATGAAAGATTAAAACATGCTCTTATTAAAGGTATAATGGAATATCTTGAAGAAGATATAAATATTGCCATAACTAAATTTGATAGAGCACTTGAAGTTATTGAAGGACCATTAATGGATGGAATGAAAGCTGTTGGGGAGCTTTTTGGAGAAGGAAAAATGTTTTTACCTCAAGTGGTAAAATCTGCAAGAGTTATGAAAAAAGCAGTAAGTTTTTTACTCCCATATATCGAAGAAGAGAAGGATGGCAATAAAAGCAGTGCTGGTAAAATAGTATTTGCAACTGTAAAAGGAGATGTTCATGATATAGGCAAAAATATAGTATCTGTTGTACTTGCATGTAATAATTTTGAAGTTATAGATTTGGGAGTAATGGTAAGCTCAGAAACTATACTTGAAACTGCTAAAAAGGAAAAAGCTGATATAATAGCATTAAGCGGACTTATAACTCCTTCATTAGAAGAGATGGCACAAGTTGCAGAAGAAATGGAAAGACAGGGATTTAATATTCCTCTTATGGTAGGAGGAGCAACTACATCTAAAGTTCATACAGCTTTAAAGATTGCACCTAAATATTCTAAAGGTGTTGTTCATACAACTGATGCATCTAAAGCTGTAGAGGCAGCAAGAAAATTAGTAGATAAAGATAATAAAGATAAATATTTAGAAGAAATAAATAAAGAATATGAAAAAATAAGAGAAAATTATTTAGGATTATCAAGAAAATTAATTTCAATTAAAGAAGCTAGAGAAAAGGAATATAAAATTAATTGGGAAAATGCATACATTAAAACACCTAATTTTTTAGGTATTAAAAAATTAGAGAAATTTCCTATAAGTGAGATTAGAAAATATATAGATTGGACATTTTTTTATACAGCATGGGATATGGGAATGGTTTATCCTAAGATACTTAAAGATGAAAAATATGGGAATGAGGCTAAAAAACTTTTTGAAGATGCAAATAAAATGCTGGATATAATTGAAAAGGAGAATATATTAACTGCCAATGCTGTATTTGGTATTTTCCCTGCAAATTCAAATGGTGATGATATAGAAATTTATAATATTAAAGATAAAAGCGAAGTTCTTGAAACTTTTAATATGTTAAGGCAGCAAGAAGTAAATAATAGCAATATATATAGATGTCTTTCAGATTATATAGCTCCAAAAGATAGTAAAATAACAGATTATATTGGAGGATTTATTGTAAATTGCGGCACTGGAGTAAAAGAATACGAAGAAATTTTTAAGTCTAAAGGAGACGATTATAAAGCAATAATGATAAGACTTCTTGCAGATAGGCTTGCAGAAGCTTTTGCAGAACTTCTTCATGAAAATGTTAGAAAAACTTACTGGGGTTATGCAGAAGATGAAAATTTATCAATAGATGATTTGCTTAAAGGTAAATATCAAGGCATACGTCCTGCATTTGGTTATCCTTGTTTAAGAGATCATAGTGAAAAAGAAAAATTATTTAATATTTTAAATGGGGAAAGTATAGGAGTATCTTTAACTGAAAATTATATGATGGAACCATCATCTAGTGTATGTGGACTTTATTTTGCATCAAAGGAAGCTAAATATTTTGATATTTATAAAATAGGAAAAGATCAATTAGAAGATTATACTAAACGAAATAAAAAAAATATAAAAGATGTAGAAAAACTATTAGGAGTTTTAATTTATTAAAAACTATAAATTTTTGGATTAATTTTCAAAAAAATAAATGAAAAATCCTAATAAGATGTATAATAAAATTATAAATTTTTAATAATAAAGGAGGATTTTTCATATGGCTTGTTTGCTTAATCCATTACAAGTTGGGACAGTTACATTAAAAAATAGATTGGTTATGCCCCCTATGGCTACATCCAAATCTGAATTAGATGGAAGTATAAGTCAAGATATTCTTGATTATTATAATGAAAAGTCTAAAGGAGGATATATAGGACTTATAATAATTGAACATAGTTTTATAAGACAAGACGGAAAGGCAAGTAAAGGTCAGCTTTCAGTAGCTGATGATAGAAACATAGATGGGCTTAAAAAATTAGCTGAAATTATTCATAAAAATGGATCTAAAACTGTTATGCAGATTAATCATGCAGGAAGTGCAACAAATAAAGAAATTACAGGATTAGATGTTTTAGCACCATCTCCTATACCTCATCCAAAGCAGGGAATAATACCAAAGGAGCTTAGTAAAACCGAAATTAAAAGTATTATTAAAGCTTTTACTGATGCAGCTTTAAGGGTAAAAAAAGCTGGTTTTGATGGGGTAGAAATTCATTCAGCTCATGGATATTTATTAAATCAATTTTTTTCACCACTAACTAATAAACGTACAGATGAATATGGAGGAGATGTATATAATAGAATTAGAATTCATATTGAAATTATAAATTCTATACGTGAAGCGGTGGGAGAGGATTTTCTAATTTTATTAAGATTAGGAGCTTCAGATTTTAAAGAAGGGGGAACCACTATAGAAGATAGCAAAATTGCAGCTTGTGAATTTGAAAAAGCGGGAATAAACATACTTGATATTTCTGGAGGTTTTTCAGGATATAATGTTCAGGGTTTAAGCGGGCAAGGATATTTTTCAAAGCTTACTGAAGAAATTAAAAAAGTTGTTTCAATTCCATTAATTTTAACAGGAGGTATAACACAAGCAAAGGCAGCTGAAAATCTTTTAATGAATGGAAAAGCAGATCTTATAGGAGTAGGAAGAGCTATACTTAATGATTCAAATTGGGCTAAAAATGCAATAGAAAGTTTTAAATAATAAAAGTAAAATTTAATAAAAATAAATTTGTGAAATAATACAAAAAAATCAGCAAAAAATATCAATTTTTTGCTGATTTTTTATTACTAAAAACTATAGTCATAAGCTATAAAACTTGATACAATTATGTGAGATTATTTAATATGAGTATTATAAAAAGAGGTATTATATTATGAATAATAACGGCAATATTGTTTTAAGTCTTATACATAATAAAATTATAAATAAAGCAAAGACCTCCTTAAAAAAAGATAGAAATATGTTTTTATTTGCTTATGAGGGTATACTTATTGCTCTTGTAAATAATTTCATTAATAATAATAATAATTTATTTGCAACAAGGCTTGGAGCAAGTGATTTCCAACTTAGTTTAGTTACAGCACTACCTCAATTTGTAGGAATGTTAGTGCTTATTCCAGGTGGAATTTTAACAGATAGAATGTCTAGTAAAAAGAAAATGGTTATAATGTCTCTTTTAAGTCTTGCAGTATTTTATTTTTTAATTGGTTTTGTACCTATTATGAAAAAACATAGATTTACAGCCTTTTTAATACTTATTTCATTATCTATTGGACCTATGACTTTATATAATGCTTCTTGGCAGGCTTATTTTTCGGACGTAATACCTATAAAAGAAAGAAATAAAGTATTTACTTTAAGAACAAAGTGGACATTTTTAGTTAATATTGCAGCCCCGCTTTTAACAGGAACTCTTTTAGCATCTGCTTCTACTAATTCAGGCAAATTAAAGTTCCATCAAAGCTTTTTTTGGGCAGCGTGTTTGTTTATATTGTTACAAATATTTATTTTAAAAAAGATAGAATCAGAAAATGAGAAAAAGATTCAAAATAAAGTTACTTTTAAAGATTTAAAAAATGTTGCAATAGATTTAATGCATAATAAAAATTTTCTTGGATTTTTAGGAGTAGCTTTATTTTTTTATATGAGCTGGCAAATGGATTGGACTTTATATTATATAGGACAAATTAAGTATTTAAAACTTAATGAAGCTTGGATTGGATATTTAAATGTTTGCAGTGCATCAATACAATTTTTAACAATAGGATTTTGGAGTCGTATAAATGAAAAAAAAGGTATAAGATTTTCTATAATAATGGGAGGATTGGGACTTTGCTTTGGTCCAATTGCTATGATTTTTTCAACTAGCGTACCTTTAAATATTGGGCGGCAATTATTTCTTATTCTTAACAGTATTGCCAATTTGGCTTTCGCAACAGTTATGCTTAATATTTTACAGTGTTTGCTTCAGGTAATACCTGAAAAAAATAAGACTTTGAGCATTTCTATATATACTTTATTTATATGTTTTTCTAATGCTGTAATGCCAATTGTAGGAGTTAAAATTTATACAAGCTTAGGATCTAATTTAAATGCTCTTCACATTACATTTTTAATAATATTATTTTTAAGAATTATAGCAACTTTGCTTTGGACATTACGTTGGTGGCTTCTTAGAAATGAACCTAAATAATAGATATCTAGTAAGAAAAATTAGTCTAGTAAAATAATAATCTAAGAGAGAAATCTCTAAATAAAAAAGGTTATTATTTTACTAGACTTTTAATTTTAGATATATAGGGATAATAATACTATGGAGCCATTGATATAAATTCTAATCCTTCTGTTTCTTTTAATCCGAACATAATGTTCATGTTTTGAACAGCCTGACCAGCAGCACCTTTAATTAAATTATCTATAGCAGATATTACAATTACTCTGTTTGTACGAGTATCTGATTTTATGCCTATATGGCAAAGATTTGAACCTTTTACCCATTTGGTTTCAGGAAGAGTATTTAATATTTTTATGAAATACTCATCTTTATAAAAATCTTTATATAAGTTTAAAAGTTCTTCTGTATTTATATTTGTATTTAAATTTGCATAACAGGTAGAAAGTATTCCTCTATTCATTGGAACTAAATGAGGAGTAAAAGATACCTTTAAATCTTCTAAAGCAAGCTTTGAAAGTTCTTGTTCAATTTCTGGAGTATGTCTATGTGTTGGAATTCCATAGGCTTTTATTGATTCATTGCATTCTGTAAAAAGAGAAGTTACATTAGCTGATCTTCCTGCTCCAGAAACTCCAGATTTTGCATCTATAATTATGCTTTTTGTATCTATTAATTTATTTTTTAAAAGAGGTGCTAAAGCTAATATAGTTGCAGTAGGATAACATCCTGGATTTGCTAAAAGATTGCATTTTTTAATTTTTTCTCTATTTAGTTCTGTAAGTCCGTAAACTGCTTCTTCTAAAAGTGAAGGTAATTCATGTTTTATTTTATACCATTCTTCGTAAACTTCCTTAGAATTTAATCTGAAATCTGCTCCTAAGTCAATTACTTTTACACCTAGATTTAAAGCTTTTTTTGTTATATCAAAAGTTTTCCCATTTGGCAGTGCAATAAATAAAACATCTATATATTTTAATTGATTTTCAGCTTCATCCATATTAATGCATTTATCTTCAATAAAACCATAATAATTTACATATATTTCATTTAAAAAATCTCCTGCATAATTATGAGAACTATAAAATTGAACATTTACATTTGGATGATTATTAAGTATCCACACAAGCTGCTGCCCTGCATAGCCGGTTGCTCCTATAATTCCTGCGTTTATCATGATTTCACCTCAATTTTTAAAATTTATATGATAAAAATAATTATGGGACATATTAATAAAAAAGTCAATGTTTTTATTGAATAATTATATATAAGGTTGTATAATTATTCTTAAAAATATACCAAACTGGAGGAAGGAAATGAATAATCAATCTACTGACTTAGATAAAAACAATTTTTTACAACTTAATAAGTTTAAAGAAAAGACTTTTGTAATAAAATATGGTGGAAGCATAATGAATGATGAAAAAGCTCAAGAGGCTTTTATTGATGATTTATTGTTACTTACAAGCAAAGGAATAAAAGTAGTTATTATACATGGAGGCGGTCCTGAAATATCTAAATGGTTGAAAAAAACGGGTATAGAAACTAAATTTATAAAAGGCTTAAGAGTTACAGATAAATCTACAATGGAGATTGTAGAGATGGTTTTGTCAGGAAATGTAAACAAAAAATTATCCTCACGTTTAAGTATAAAAGGTCTTACAGCTATTGGTTTAAGTGGTAAAGATTCTAAATTAATTAAGGCAAAGAAAAAATATGTATATGATGGGAACAATAAATTAGATATAGGCTTTGTTGGAGAAGTTGAATGTGTAAATGAAAAGTTACTTTTAAAACTTTTAGAAAACAATATAATTCCTGTAATATCTCCAGTTGGGTGCGATGATAATGGGAACAGTTATAATATAAATGCAGATTATGCAGCATCTTTTATAAGTGGAGCATTAAAAGCTGAAAAATTATTGATTATGACTGATATAGATGGAGTATATATAGATATTAATGATCCATCAAGTATTTTAAAATCTATTACTATTGATGAGATAAAAGAATATATAGATTCTGGTATTATTACTGGAGGAATGATTCCAAAACTTGAATGCTGCATTGATGCTCTTAATAAAGGAACTAATAGTGTTCAATTAATTGATGGAAGAAAAGAACATAATTTATTACTTAATATAACAACTGATAGTGGAACTAAAATAATAGCAAAGAGGAGAGATAATTTATGTCAAAAAATAGTTTAATGAATACATATGAAAGATTTGATGTTATTTTTGAAAAAGGTATAGGAAGCAGACTTTATGATGTAAATGGTAAAGAATATATAGATTTTGTATCAGGAGTTGCAGTAAATTGCTTAGGACATAGCCATCCTGCAATAATTAATGCTATAACTGAACAGAGCAAAAAAGTTATTCATATATCAAATTATTATTGGAATACAAAACATATAGAACTTGCAAATAAATTAATAGAAAATTGCGATCATAGCAAAGTATTTTTTTGCAATAGTGGCACAGAAGCAGTAGAGGGAGCCCTAAAGGCAGCAAGAAAATATGGCAAGTTAAAAGGCAAAGAGGATAAAAATATTATATTATATATGACTAATTCCTTTCATGGCAGGAGTATGGGAGCTTTATCAGTTACAGGACAATCAAAATATCAAAAGAATTTTATGCCTTTAATTGGTGGAGTAAAAGAAGTTGAATTTAATAATATTGAAGATTTAAAAAGAAATTTTAATGAAAATGTATGTGGAGTTATAATAGAGCCTATACAAGGAGAAGGAGGAATTATAGAGGCTAGTAGTGAATTTTTAAAAGAAGTTAGAGAGCAATGCGATAAATATGATGCTTTATTAATTTTTGATGAAATACAGTGTGGAATGGGTAGACTTGGAAGCCTTTTTGCTTATAAAAAATTTGGAGTTATACCAGATATAATTACTATTGCAAAAGCTTTAGGGGGTGGATTTCCAATAGGAGCTTTTATAGTAAATGAAAAAGCTGAAGGAACATTAGTACCTGGAGATCATGGAAGTACTTTTGGAGGAAATCCTCTTGCCTGTTCAGTTGGATGTGCTATATTAAATGAATTAGTAGATGGCGGGGTGATTGAATCTGTTGAAGAAAAAAGCAAATATTTAAAAGAAAAATTATTAACATTACAAAACAAATATGGAGTTATAAAAGAAATAAGAGGAACTGGGCTGCTTATAGGTATTAAAGTTGATGATCCAAAATCTTTTATGAAAACCTGCTTTAGTAAGGGACTTTTGGTAATTACTGCTGGGAAAGATATTATAAGGCTTCTTCCTCCTCTTAATGTAGAAAAAGAGGATATGGATGCTGCATTAAATATATTAGAAGGAATTATGCAGGAATTGTCTGCATAGATATATTGTAATTAACCTGTTGAAATAAATATGTTCAACAGGTTAATTACAATTATTTATTAAAGGCGGTGTTAACTTGGATATCAAAAAGGTAATTGAAGAAAATATTGAGTATATAAAAAAACTTAGGATTGAACTTAATAACAATGCTGAGCTTTCTTTTAATGAATTTAAAACTCAGAAGATTATATTAAATTTTTTAAAAGATTTAAATATACCTTCTAAAATTTTAGCTAAAACTGGAGTAGCTGCTACTTTAAATAGTGGAGAAGAATGTATAGCTATTAGAGCTGATATGGATGCACTTCCAGTAAATGGAGTATCTCATGTTTGCGGACATGATTATCATATGGCTATAGTTATGGGAACTTGCTTAATTCTTAAAAAAATAGGTTTTGATAAATGTGTAAAATTTATATTTCAACCTGCGGAGGAAGATGACGGCGGAGCTTTGCCTATGATTAAAGAAGGTGTACTTGAAAACCCTAAAGTTAAAAATATGATAGGATTTCATGTATGGCCCAATGTTAATGTTGGAACTATAGAGGTTTCACCAGGACCTTCTATGGCATCAGTAGATGATTTTAAAATAATATTTAAAGGTAATGGTGGTCATGCAGCTATGCCTTATCTTTGCAAAAATCCTATATATCCTGCAATGGATTTTATTCAGACTATGAATTTTAAAACAAAAATGGAAATTAATCCACTTGATTCACATATTATAACTTTTACTTCAATTCAATGCGATACTGCACCAAATGTAATAGCAGATGAATGTGTGGTTTTAGGAACTGTAAGAACTTTTGATAATGATTTAAGAAATAAAATTTATGAAGATATAAAAAGAATTTCTTATCTAAGTGCAGAAAAATATAATTGTACTACAGAATTAAAATATAATTTTCAATACCCTCCATTAATAAATGATGAGGATTTTACTAACAAATTTATAAATATTACAAAATCTCTTATTGGGGAAAACAATGTTATTCCCCTTGAAAAAACTTTTGCTGCTGAAGATTTTTCATTTTTTGCACAAAAAATACCATCTGTACATTTTAGACTGGGAATAGCAGATGGTAATAAAGGCTTATATCCACTACATTCTCCTTACTTTAATGCTTCAGATGATGCTCTTTTTCATGGGATTAATATTATAACTAATTTTATACTTTCACTAAATTTATAGATGTAAATTTTTTAATTATAAAAGGGGCTGCCTTAAAATAGGAGTTAATTTCAAACTAACTCCTATTTTGAGGCAGCCTTATTTTTTATAAAAAATATAAAATAAATACAAAAAAGGTATTGCATATTTATAAAAAAAGTTGCATAATTATAAATATAATTTATGAACTTAAAAGAAAAACTGATATTTGAGTTTATAAAAAATGTATAAGTATTATTACTAATTAAGATAAGGGATATCTAAATTATATAAATAGTAAAGAAAGGGGAATTTTTAAAATGAAAGAAAAAGTTATATTAGCATATTCAGGAGGATTAGATACTTCTATAATAGTACATTGGCTTAAAGAGAATTATAATTTTGATGTTATTGCAGTGTGTGCAGATGTTGGACAAGAAGATGATATGGAAGAAATAAAAGAAAGAGCAATAATGACTGGAGCATCAAAAGTTTATGTAGAAGATTTAAAAGAGGAATTTGTAGTTGATTATTTATACAAAGCTATAAAATCAGGAGCAGTTTATGAAGAAAAATATTTATTAGGTACATCATATGCAAGACCATTAATTGCAAAGAGACTTGTTGAAATTGCTCATAAAGAAGGAGCTAAATATATATGCCACGGATGCACTGGAAAGGGTAATGATCAAGTACGTTTTGAATTAGGTATTACTTCAATAGATCCTGAAATTAAAATAATAGCTCCTTGGAGGATATGGAATATTAAATCAAGGGAAGATGCTATAGATTATGCAAATGAAAAAGGAATAAAAATTACTGTAACTAAAGAAAAAATATATTCTATGGATAGGAATTTATGGCATGTAAGCCATGAAGGTGGAGATTTAGAAGAATTAACAAATGAACATAAAACAGAAATGTATCTTATGGTAACTCCTCCTGAAAAAGCTAAGGATGAACCTACTTATGTTGAAATTTACTTTGAACAAGGAGTTCCTAAGAAAGTTAATGGAAAAGAGCTTGCACCAGTAGAACTTATAAAAACATTAAATACTATTGCAGGTGAAAATGGAGTTGGAATTGCAGATATTATTGAAAACAGACTTGTAGGTATGAAGTCAAGAGGAGTATACGAAACACCAGCTGGAACTTTACTTTTAGCTGCTCATCGTGAAATAGAACAAGCAATTTTAGATAAACAGACATATCATTTTAAACAGATTGTGGCTCAAAAATATGCTGAAATTGTTTATGATGGAGTATGGTTTAGTACTATAAGAGAAGCTTTAGATGCTTTTATTGATAAAACTCAAGAAAATGTAACTGGAACAGTAAAATTAAAGCTTTATAAAGGTAATATTATTCCTGCTGGAGTAGATACAATTTATGCATTATATGATAAAGGAATATCTTCTTTTGGAGAAAGTGAATTATACAGTCATAAAGATTCTGAAGGATTTATTAATTTATTTGGTCTTCCTTATAGAATTAAAGCTATGAATGAAAAAAAGATTAACAATAAATGCAAATAACAGGTAATTAGATAATATGAACTTTTTAAGTATCAAAGGAGTGATGTCATGAACAATTTAAAAAACAGAAGTTTTTTAACTCTTATGGACTATTCTCCAGATGAAATAAAATTTTTACTTGATTTATCATCGGAACTAAAAAAAGCAAAATATGGCGGGTATGAAAAACAAAAATTAAAAGGCAAAAATATAGCACTATTATTTGAAAAAGATTCTACAAGAACTCGCTGTGCCTTTGAAGTAGCTGCATATGATCAAGGGGCCCATGTAACTTATATTGGGCCTTTAGGCAGCCAAATGGCTAAAAAAGAATCTATAAAAGATACTGCAAGAGTACTTGGAAGAATGTACGACGGAATAGAATATAGAGGATTTTCACAAAATATAGTTGAAGATTTAGCAAAATACTCAGGAGTACCAGTTTGGAATGGACTTACTGATGCTGATCATCCAACTCAAGTGCTTGCGGATTTTTTAACAGCATACGAACACCTAAAAAAGCCATATAATGAGATGACTTGGACATATGTAGGTGATGGAAGGAATAATGTTTCCAATGCACTTATGATTGGTGCTGCTAAAATGGGAATGGATTTTAGAATAGTGGCACCTAAAAAATTATTTCCATCTCAAAACCTTATGTCTAAATGTTTAAAAATTGCAAATGAAACTGGAGGCAGTATTACCTGTACAGATAATATTGCAGAAGGAGTTAAAGGAGCAGATGTAATTTATACTGATGTTTGGGTATCTATGGGAGAGTCAGAATCCATCTGGGAGGAAAGAATAAATTTATTAAAACCCTTTCAAGTTAATATGGACATGATAAAGTTAACAGGTAATCCAAATGTATTATTTGAACACTGTCTGCCAGCCTTCCATGACTTAAATACAACAATTGGTATGAAAATTTTTGATAAATTTGGATTAAAAGAAATGGAAGTTACAGATGAAGTATTTGAAAGTAAGCACTCTGTTGTATTTGATGAAGCGGAAAATAGAATGCATACTATAAAAGCTGTTATGGTTGCTACACTTGGTGAATAATTATTAAAATTGATAGATTTTGATTTTAAAGGAGGAGGCATATGAAAGCAAAACTTGTATTAGAAGATGGAACAGCTTTCATTGGAAACTCTTTTGGTGCTGAAGGAGAAGCATTAGGAGAAGTAGTTTTTAATACATCTATGACTGGTTATGAAGAAATTTTAACAGATCCTTCTTATAAAGGTCAGATGGTAACCATGACTTATCCGCTAATAGGTAATTATGGTTTTAATAATATAGATAAAGAATCTTTTAAGCCTCATGTTAATGGATTTATTGTAAAAGAAATATGCGATGCTTCAAGTAACTGGAGAGGTAATATTTCTCCAGAGGAATATTTTAAAGAATATAATATTGTAGGAATAAAGGACATTGATACAAGAAAACTTACAAAACATATAAGAAATTTTGGAAGTATGAATGGCATTATTTCTACTAAAGATGAAAGTATAGAAGAACTTTTAAATAAAATAAAAGAAAATAAACTTTTGAAAATAAATCTTGTTAAAGAAGTAAGCACTACTGAAAAATATCATATTGAAGGTAAAGGTAAAAAAATAGCTGTATTAGATTTTGGAGTAAAGCAAAGCATCTTAAGGATTTTACAAAATAAAGGCTGTGATATATATGTATTTCCTTATAATTCTACTACAGAAGAGTTATTAGAAATTAATCCAGATGGAATTTTACTTTCAAACGGTCCAGGAGATCCAGAAGATTTACCTGAGGTTTATGAAAATATAAAAAAACTTTTAGGGAAAAAACCTATAATGGGAATATGTTTAGGTCATCAATTATTAGGTATAGCTCTTGGAGGTAAAACCTACAAATTAAAATTTGGACATCATGGAGCTAATCATCCTGTAAAAGACTTTATTACAGGTAAAATTTATATAACATCACAAAACCATAATTATGCTTTAAAAAATAATTTTAACAGTGATGTAATTATTACACATATTAATGTAAATGATGGTACCGTAGAAGGATTTAAACATAAATTTTTACCAATTATAAGTGTTCAATATCACCCAGAAGCAGCTCCAGGGCCACAGGATTCAAACTATATATTTGATGATTTTATAAAAATGGCAGGAGGGAATGCTAATGCCTAAAAGAGAAGATATAAAAAAGGTAATGGTAATAGGTTCAGGCCCTATAGTTATTGGTCAGGCAGCAGAGTTTGATTATTCAGGAACACAAGCATGCAAAGCTCTTAAAGAAGAAGGTATAGAAGTTATACTTATTAATAGTAATCCTGCTACTATTATGACTGATATGGATATTGCCGATAAGGTATATATAGAGCCAATTACCTTAGAATTTATAAAAAAAATAATATATAAAGAAAGACCTCAAGGTATTCTCCCTTCATTAGGCGGTCAGACTGCTCTTAATATGGCAGTAGAATTAGCTAAAGATGGTATATTAGAAGAATTAGGCATTGAACTTCTTGGAACTTCTTTAGAATCTATTGAAAAAGCTGAAGATAGAGAATTATTTAAAAAAATGATGGAAGAAATAGGCGAAAAAGTAGCTCACAGTACTATTGTTACTACATTAGAAGATGCTGTTGCTTTTGTAGAGAAGGTTGGATTTCCTATAATTATTCGTCCTGCTTACACATTAGGTGGAACAGGAGGCGGTATTGCAAATAATATGGAAGAATTTAAGTATATTGTAGGCCGCGGATTAAAGCTTAGTATGATTCATCAAGTTTTACTTGAGCAAAGTGTTGCTGGATGGAAAGAGATTGAATATGAAGTTATGAGGGATCAGGCAGATAACTGCATAATAATTTGTAATATGGAAAATTTCGATCCAGTAGGAGTTCATACAGGAGATAGTATAGTAGTAGCGCCAAGCCAAACATTATCTGATAAAGAGTATCAAATGCTTCGTTCTGCTTCTATAAAAATTATTCGTGCTCTTAAAATTAATGGAGGCTGCAATATACAGTTTGCTTTAAATCCCAATAGTTTTGAGTATGTTGTAATAGAAGTTAATCCTAGAGTAAGCCGATCTAGTGCATTAGCATCAAAAGCTACAGGATATCCTATTGCAAGGGTAACAGCTAAAATAGCAATTGGTATGAATTTGGATGAAATAAAAAACTCTATTACTAAAAATACTTATGCTTGTTTTGAACCATCATTAGATTATGTAGTTACAAAGGTTCCAAGATGGCCTTTTGATAAATTTACAACTGCAAATCGTTCCCTTGGAACACAAATGAAAGCCACTGGTGAAGTTATGGCAATAGGAAGAACTTTTGAAGAATCTTTATTAAAGGCAATAGATTCTTTAGATATAAAATTAGACTATCAATTAGGGCTAAAGCAATTTGAAGATAGAACTTTAGAGCAGTTAAAAGAAATTATTAGTGTTCCTAGCGATGAAAGAATTTTTGCAATATGTAAGGCATTACAAAAGGGTATTTCTGTAAAAGAGATTATAGATATAACTAAAATAGATTATTTCTTTATGAAAAAATTAGAAAAAATAGTTCTTTTGGGTGAAAAAATAAAAAATACAAATATTGAAGATATTAGCTATGATTTGATGTATGAAGCTAAAAAAATAGGCTTTGGAGATACTTATATAGCTAATTTGTTAAATACTTCTTTAAAGAAAGTAATAGATAAGAGAAGAGAATATGGTATAAATCCTGTATATAAAATAGTTGATACCTGTGCTGGTGAATTTGAAGCTGTTACTCCTTATTATTATTCAACTTATGAAGAGGAAGATGATGTAGTAGTAAGTGATAGGAAAAAAGTAGTTGTTATAGGGTCTGGACCTATAAGAATAGGGCAAGGTATTGAATTTGATTATTGCAGTGTTCATTCAGTACAGACACTTAAAGAACTTGGATATGAATCTATTATTATAAATAATAATCCTGAAACTGTAAGTACTGATTTTGATACTTCAGATAAACTTTATTTTGAACCGCTTACTAAAGAATGTGTTTTAGATATTGTTGAAAAAGAAAAACCTGAAGGAGTAATTGTTCAATTTGGAGGACAAACAGCTATTAATCTTGCAGCTCCTTTAAATAAGGCTGGAGTTAAAATATTAGGAACTGCTGTAGATAGTATAGATATTGCAGAGGATAGAGAAAGATTTCTTAGACTTTTAGAAAAACTTAATATACCACTTCCTCCAGGAAGTACTGCTTTTAATATAGAACATGCTTTAGAGATTGCACAAAAAATAGGATATCCCGTTTTGGTAAGACCTTCTTATGTACTTGGTGGAAGAGCAATGGAAATTGTATATAATGATAAAGAATTAAAGCAATATATGCAGCTTGCAGTAGATATTTCTATAGAACATCCTGTACTTATAGATAAATATATTTCAGGAAAAGAAGTAGAAGTTGATGGAATATCAGACGGCATAGATGTTTTAATTCCTGGAATTATGGAACATATAGAAAGGGCTGGTATCCATTCAGGAGATAGCATAGCTGTATATCCACCTCAAAGTATTAATGAAAATGTCAAAAATACTATTGTTAATTATGCAATAAGCCTTGCAAAAGCTTTAAATATAAAAGGTCTTTTCAATATACAATTTGTAATTGATGAAAATAATAAAGTGTATGTAATTGAAGTAAATCCACGTGCAAGCAGAACAGTACCTATACTTAGCAAAGTTACAGGTATACCTATGATAAATTTAGCTACAAAAATTATTATGGGTAAATATTTAAAAGATTTAGGATATAATACAGGATTAGTAAAAGAAACAGATTTTGTTGCTGTAAAAGCACCAGTATTTTCTTTTTCAAAACTTTCAATGGTAGATACATTTCTAGGACCAGAGATGAAATCTACTGGTGAAGTTATGGGAATTGATAAAGATTATCATAAAGCTTTAAGAAAGGCTCTTGAAGCTTCTGGACTTATTATTCCAAAGGATGGTAATGTGCTTTTATCTATAGCAGAAAGAAATAGAGAAGAAAGTTTAAGTATTGCTCAAAAGCTTTGTGATTTAGGATATAAATTATATGCTACAGATAATACTTACACTTATTTTAAGGATAAAGGTATTAATGTTTTACTAGTACCTATGGAAGAAGTACAGCAATATATAAAAACAGATAAGATTGATTTTATAATAAATACTCCTACTAATGGGAAAATAGTTAATAAAAATGGATTCTCTTTAAGGCGTACAGCAATGGAATATAATATACCATGTATTACATCTTTAGATACTGTTAATGCTATACTTGAAACAATTAAAAAAGATAAAGAAAATAATATAATAAACATATATCCTTTAAATGAGTATTCATCACGTAAATTTAAGGATATAAAAAATAAAAATTTAGAAGTTAGAAAAGCTAAATTTGAAGATATTGAAGAAATATATAAAATAACAAAAGAGGCTTTTAAACAATACAAAAAATATGTTCCAGAATCTAATGATTTAGAGGCACTTACAGAAACATATGATGATATAAAAAAAGATATTGAAACAAAAGAAGTGTTTGTAGCTTTATTTAATGATGTAGTTGTAGGAAGTGTAAGGGTTGAAATATTACCTGATAAAACTGCATATCTAAGCAGATTTTCAGTATCTCCTGAACTCCAAAGACATGGAGTAGGTAGTGCTTTATTAGATGCAGTAGATGAGGCTATGAAGAAAGCTTCTGTAAGTAAGTTATTTCTTCACACTTCAACAAAAGCTTCTTATCTTATACACTGCTATTATAAACATGATTTCTATATTGAATCTACTACAAAAGACAAAGGATATATAAGGGCATTATTAATTAAAGACTATATTTATGATGAAGAAAGTAACAATAAAAATGTCAACTAAAATTAAATAACAAAAATTTAATTTTTGTTATTTAATGCCGGAAAAAATTTACAAGAGAATTATTGACATATTTGTAATAGAGGACTAAAATCAAGACTGTGAACAAGCTTGTTCACAGTCTTGATTTTTTAATTAACTTGGTTAAACTTTTAACTAAAGTTAAAATGTATATTATATGAATGGTGTGATGTTAATATGTTAAAAAAGACAATTTCTACGTTAGTATTATCTATGGTTATTTTAGGGACAAGTGCTTATATGCATCTGGAACAGTAAGTATAGCTATTTATAAGGATAAAACAGTAGCTGACAGTATTTCTCAATATTGCAGTAGCTTTGTAGATGGTTATGGATTTAATGACAAAAGTTCCGAGCGTGCACTTTGGTATGAAATATACAGATCAGTAACTGGACCAGACCAAAGAGTAGATTATCTTTGTAGTAAAATGGCACCTAGTACAGGAACTAATACAAAATTTAAACAAGTAATAAATCAAGAAAAAGTAAGTGCAGGTAACTATTATGTTCATTTGGATCCAGATGGAGCTCTTACAAAAGGCTGTTGGGGTGCAGATAATCTTGTAGATTAATGCTCACGTGCGTATCAATTACTGAAAGGGGAATATAATTTGAAAAATAAAACAGCTAATAATCATGTAACTAAAAAATTATTAAATTGTATTAAAATACAAAATAGATTTACTTTTAAATCATATTGGTTTTACTTGGTAATGGCTTTATGGATAGGGATATTATTAATGCAAGTACTAATTATAATGCCAGAAAACCAAGAAATTGGAACGTCATTAACATTATCAGCATATTGGGTACAAATATTAATATTTTTAGGTTTATTTATAGGATATTATTATGGTAAAAATGAATTTTATAATAATTGTGATGAAATAATAGCCTCACTGCCTAATGCTTATGTATTAAAACAAATATCTAAGATAATTAATATTATAATTATAGGTTTAATTATATTCATAACATCAACTGTTGCAATTATGTCATATTTTTTTGTTAATAAAGTAAATGCGATTTACTATTTTTCTTCTATTAAATATATTTTTCTTTATTGGTTTCTGACATTTATTATAAGTGGGATTTTGGGGATTATTATAGGGAATGTTTTTTATTCTAAGGCAGTATATTTTATTATTATTTTTGTTGGACTTTTAGTTGGTCCTATTTGTATGGATATAATTGATCCATTATTAGATCAATTTCATATAATATTACACCCATATTTTATGGCAATAAATTTAGGACAGTTAGATCCTCATAAAGGTATGAATTCTTTATTTGGATATGAAATGCAAAAAGAGTTATGGATTATAAGATTAATTTTAATTTTATGTTTATGTACAGTGTTAATAATATTATTTTATCTTCATGAGGAAAATAAAATAAAGAAAAAAATTAATACTGCTTGCACTATACTTATATTAATTATGCTTACGACAAGTTATATAATATCATTTAAATATGTTAAACAACATTATTATAAATATGTTATGGATGATATTGAGCAAAAATATGGTATTCAAAATAATATAAAAAAAGATGAGAAAAAATTTGAAATAATAAGTTCAAATATTGTAATGAATACAAAAGGTAAAATATCAATGATTGTTAAAATGAATATAAAGCCTAATAAAGATGCAGATAAATTAAATTTTATATTATATCAAGGTTTTAAAATAGACTCAATAAAAATAAATGGGAATAATGTATCTTTTATAAGGAAGGATGACGATATAACTATTAATCAAAAATTTACAAAAAATGAAAAATTCGATGTAGAGATGGAATATAAAGGGCTTCCATTAAATTATTTATATCAAGATACAAATGCATGGATGCTTCCTGTTAACTTTGCATGGATGCCATTTATTGGATCAGGACCTGCCGTAATAAGGAATTCAAATGATATATATGATTTATCATTTAATTATATCCAGCAGGAAACTCCTGTTAATTATGAGATTATATATATAGGATCAGGTAATCCAATATGTAATTTAGAGCTTGTTGGTAAGAATCATTGGAAGGGAACATCAAAATCAGGAATTTCAATGGTTAATGGCTGGATTAAAGAAGGAAATACAGATGATGGTAAAAGATTTTATTACCCTATATCTTATAAAAAATATGATGAATATGTTCCTAAGATGATTAAAGAATTCGAAAAAAATCAAAAGATAATATATAATGATTTTAATATAAATAAAAATGATACAAGCAATGTAAAAACCTATTTATTTTTGCCTAATGTGTATCTTAAAAATGATGGTATATACAATTTTGATGATCATTTAATTTTATCTATAAATGAAGCATATTCAGACGGTGAATTTCTTATTTATCCTGATGTTACAATGAATTGGGTATTACAATCAACTATTTATGATAAGTATTGGAATGATAATCAATTATCTATGCAAGAATATTTTACTAATTCATATATAACTTGGTATATTAAAAGATTTAAGGATAACTATTCAAATAGCATGCCAATTACCAATATGTTAAAATACAAAGAAGGTGTTTATGAAAAAATTGGAGATAAAGAGTCGGCAGATTTATGTAGAAAGCTAAATGATTTTATAATGAATAACAGTGACGATAAAATTAAAATGTTTTTTATAAATTGGCTTAATATGGCTAATAGTAGTTCTGAAATAACTTTTAATAGTCTTGAAAAATTAATGAACTAATTAACTTATAAGGTGGGATATTATGACACTAAATATAAATAATATTGTTAAATACTTTGGTAAAAATAAAGCATTAGACGGCATAAATATTTCTTTAGAACCAGGTATTTATGGATTATTAGGCCCTAATGGTGCAGGGAAAACAACATTAATGCGTATTTTAACTACAATTATTAATGAAGATTCGGGTACAATAACATACGGTGATTTAAATTGGAATAATAAAAATGATGTAAGAAAAATAATAGGATATTTACCTCAAAGATTTTCTTTGTATAAAAATTTAACTGTTGTACAAGCTTTAGAACATATTGCTATTTTAAAAGGTATAGAAAATAATATAAATAGCCAAGTAGTTGATGTTATAGAAAAAGTAAATCTTATTGAGCAAAAGGATAAAAAAATTGGTCATTATTTAGAAGAAATATATTTAAGCTTAATTGGGAGAGAGTTAAATTGAAAATAAAAAATATACTTATAAATGAATGGAAATCATTAGGCATAAGTGCTTATATACCATTTTTAGTGTATATTTTGTTACTTTTTTATTGCAGATTATTTCGTGATGATCAAAGAATTATTATATTAGCATTACAAGCTGTGCTGCCAGTAATGTCTTCATGGTGGGTTGTCCTATCTTTTTATAATTTAGTAGAGGAAGAAGGAAAGGAGGTTTTTTTCTCATATCCTATGAATCGTTGGTGGATAGGAATAGGTAGATGTTTAGCATTTTATATATTACATATGATTATTACTTATATATTAATCATATTTTGTAGTGTAAATAGTGCTAACATAATAAATGTTTTTATTCAGCTTGCCATACAAAGTTTTTTCTTTACTGGATTGAGCTTTATGCTGGTTTTATTGACACAAAACACGTCAGTTAGTATAGCAATTCCATTTGGATATTGTACTTTTGAGTTATTAAGCGAAGGCAAAATATTAAGTTTTATTAATATCTATAATTTTAAAGTGCAATTTCAATTAGCAGAGATCTCAATGAATAGTAATATAATATATATACTGTTACTATCTTTATTATTTATGTCAATAGGGCAAGCTTTGATATTAAATAAATTTGGTATTTATATAGAGGGAAAAAGGTAGCTAAAGATTTAAAATGAACATTGACATAATAAAACAATTTAAAAATAAATCCAGTAGAAAGCATTTACGGCTATCTACTGGATTATTTTATAAAATAAAAATTTATAAGTGAGTTATGGAAAATTTTGAAGTTTACTTATAAGATAATCACTATAAAATTATCCTTTAATTTGTTAAAAATTTATCTAATATAAATAAAAATTTTTTCAATAGCAATTTATTAAATAAAGTTATATAATAAAAACAGTGTTAATTATTAAATTAAATACATAAAATGGAATATATAAGTTCTTTTATATATAATTTATCATTAAACTTTGTTTTTAAAATATCAAGGGCTTTTAAAGGGGTGGGCACTATGGAAATTGTGGTAAAAAAATTAAAAAAATTAAAAGTAGGGCCAGTAAAAAATTTAATAAAAAAACTAAAAGAAACTTTAACAAAAGAAAATATAAAAAAAGTTATAAAAAAATTAAAAGAAAAACTAAAAGAACATAAAAAATTAGCATTAACTATAAGTATTTTACTCGGGGGGTTAATTTTTATATATTTTAGTTTATCAATATATTTCATAAATCATTTTTATTTTGGCTCTAAAATTAATGGTATTAATGTATCTGGGAAATCAGTAAATAAAGTAAATGAAATAATAAAAGCTGAAATTAATAAATATGTTTTAAATTTAAAAGAGATGGATGGCAAAGAAGAACAAATTAAGTCCAGTGAAATTGGATTAATATGTAATCCAAATGAAGATTTTAAAAAGCTTAAAAACATACAAAGTCCTTTAAAATGGGGAGTGGATATTTTTAATAAGGAAAAACGTGAAATAGAGATAAATTTAGATTATGATAAAAAATTATTAGAAGATAGAATAAATAAATTAAATTGCTTAAACGATAATATAATTGAACCTAAAAATGCAAGCTTTAAATATGAAAATAATAAATATGTTATTGTAAAAGAGATAATAGGGAATAAAATAGATAAAAATGTATTATATAAAAATATAGAAAAAGCTATAATTAAAGGGAAAACTGTAATAGATTTAGAAAATACAAATTGCTATATAAAACCACAGTATACTTCAAATTCACAAAAGGTTATAGAAGCTAGAGATATTCTTAATAAATATGTATCTTCAAATATTACATATTTATTTGGAGAACAAAAGGAAGTTATAGATTGTAATATAATAAATAAATGGCTTGTGGTTGATGAAAATTTTGAAGTAAAAATTAATGAAAAAGAATTAAAAAAATATATAGATATGCTTTCAAACAAATATAATACAGTTGGTAAAAAAAGAGATTTTTTAACATCGTCAGGTAAGACAATTAAAATTGGCGGTGGTGATTATGGATGGGCAATTAATAAGTCTAAAGAAATTGAAGATTTGATTAAAATTATAAAGGATGGACAAACAGTAACAAAGAAACCAACATATAAACAAACAGCTGCAGTTTATGGACCAAATGATATAGGAAATACTTATGTTGAAATAGATCTTACAAAACAGCATTTATGGTTTTATAAAAATGGATCATTAGTAGTAGATGGAGATGTTGTTACAGGTAATGTAAGAAAAAAGAATACAACACCACCAGGAATTTATAGATTAAAATATAAACAAAGAAATGCTACTTTAAAAGGAGAAGACTATGTAACTCCTGTTGATTTTTGGATGCCTTTTAATGGAGGTATAGGAATTCATGATGCAAAATGGAGAAGCAAATTTGGAGGGGAGATATATAAAACCAATGGTTCTCATGGATGTATAAATTCACCATATTATTTAGCAAAGACAATATATGAAAATATTCAAGTAGGAACTCCTGTTGTTTGTTATAATTAAATTTATAGTTTCCTATAAGAGTGCTATATTTTGTTTAAATATAAAAATATGTAGTTGTGTTAATTCTCAATAAAAATACCTTTTGCATGATAATCATATTGTATAAATAAAATATAATTTGGTAATAAGCGTCAAATAACTATTAATTAAAAGCTATTTGACGCTTATTGTATTTATAATTAAATTACCTTTTTTATATCATAAAGTGAACTTAAAACAAGCCAGTTTTGAGGGAAATATTGACCTATAGTCCAATAACTTACACCTCCGAGGCTAAATTCATTAACTAATTTAAGCTTTGCATTTATGCTTCTAGCATCTTCAAACCATACTATATGCTCTCTGCCGTTGCTGTCATAATAATTAAAATATGGAGATTGAGAAATGTTATCATATTGTATTACTGCTCCAACCTTGGCTGCAAGATTAACTGCACCTACATTAGAAAGAGTGGTTGCACTAGTACCTTGTTTATAAGGTAGAGTCCAATCATATCCATAGTTTGGTATACCCATTAATATTTTATTTTTAGGTATAGCTGTAACTGCATAATCTAAAACCCTTCTAACAGCATTAAGAGGTGCTACTGCCATTGGAGGCCCAAATGTATAACCCCATTCATAAGTCATAAGTATAACATGAGAAACTAATTTTCCGTGGAAAGAATAATCATGAGCTTCATATAAAACACCTTTTTGATTTTCAGATACTTTAGGAGCTAATGCTGTTGTTACAAAATATCCTAAAGGATTTAACTTATTTACGGCTTTTTCGATAAAATTATTATATAGTTCTTTATCTTTAGGATAGATATATTCAAAATCAATATCAAGACCATAATAATTTTTGTCTTTAAGAGTTTGAATAACATTATTAAGCAGTGTGTTTTGTAAGTTTTCATTTGATAAAATAGTATGGGCTAAATCACTACTAAAGCCTTTGCCTTCTAGAAGATTAGTAATAACTAAAAGCGGTGCAACATTTGCTTTTCTTGCTTCTTCAATAAGAGGAGTATCATTAATAGGCCTTAAAGAGCCATTTTCTTTTACTTCGTGACTAAATATACTTAAGTAGGTTAAATATGGGAGGGTTTTTTTTAAAACCGTCATATCTATATTAGGGAAAGCATATCCATTTACTTCAATGGTTCCAAGTTTTTTTGTTTTTGATGGTATATTAATTATTTGGCCTGGATATATCCAAGATGGATTAGCTATGTGAGGATTTGCAGCTATGAGTTCATCAATTGTTAATCCATAAATTGAAGCAATAGTATAAAAACTTTGATTAGGAGTAATAACATGTTTTCTTACTCCTTCAATAATAACTAAAGTTTGCCCTATAACTAATCTATTTGGATCTTTAAGTTCATTATAAGATGCAATTTTATCAAGAGGGACATTATATAAACGAGAAATAGAATAAAGAGATTCCCCTGGTTTTACAACATGAATAATCAAAAAATTTCCCACCTTTTTACATAGTCTAATTTAATATATGATTTGATGTAAAAAATTGATACAAAATATAAAAATTTTTAATATATTAAAACCATTGGCATATAAAGCAGAATATATCATGTAGATTTAATTGAATTAAATACCAATTGGTACCATTCCATACCCAGCAAATGACAGTATTTTTTAATATTGAAATAGGTTTTGCCCAAAATGCAGCTTCATTATTTAACCAAATATAAGTAAGTCTATATAAGCATGGAAGAATAGTTGAAGGTAAAACTAAATTAATTCCAGGGGTTTTTTCAAATCCAAGTGCATGAGCTTTATTTTTATCAGGTATAAAATTAGGGGGTGGAAATTTAGGCGGATTTGAATTTAATGTAATATCCCAGCCTACAGGCTGAGGTGCACACCCTCAGCTTCTATAAAAACTATATTTATACATATTATACACCTCCTGTAAATATATTCATAAAATGTGTAATTTTAAATTTATACAAAAGTTAATTAATAAAAGTGTTATTTTTTAATTTTTAACATTAGTTTTATATTGGTTTTAAATATAAATTTATACAAAAGTTAATCATTAAATCTTTTATTCTTTCATAGATATAATATGAGTTATATATAAAATTTGCTAATAAATTTATTAAAACTATGCACCATTTTTTATGCTCATTAATAAAATATTAATATGAGTTAAATTTATGAGGTGATAGTTAAAGTGGCATATGATAATAGAGAATTATTAGCAAGAATAATTAGGTGTGAAGCTGGTGGAGAGGGAGAAAATGGTATGAAGGCAGTTGCCACTGTAATTATGAATAGAGTAAATGTAAGTGGTGGCGAATATTTAAGAGTATGCCAAGGTGATTTAAGAAAAGTAATTTATCAAAAAGGACAATTTGATTGTGTCCGTTCTGTTATTAATGGTCAGCCAAATCCTCAAACTATATGGTCTAATCCTCCAGAGGATATACATTATAAAATAGCAGATTGGGCATTGGCAGGAAATAAATTATTTACTGTAGGTGCTTCTCTTTGGTATTTTAATCCTTTTAAACCATCTTGCCCTTATATGTTTCCATACAATGGATCAGGAAGTTTTCAAGTAAGAGTAGTGCAGCATTGTTTTTATAATCCAACAGCATTATATTTTGAAACTTAATAAAAGGAGGTTTTTTATAATGAGTGAATTTAATGAAGATTGCCCTTTTAGAGAGCAAATGGAAGGAGTATCTATGATGCCTGGATACATACCAATGCCTATATCGGCTCAGCAAATGTATCCACAGTATCAAGGTATACCGGGATTTATACCTGGGATGCCATATTTTATGACAGATGGGACTACTGCAGTACCACCATATCCAACACCTCAAACTCTTCAAGGTATAGCAGATTCAAATTTTGAAACAGCACCTGGTTCACCTGTTCAGCAGGATATAAATTACAC
Organism: Clostridium sp. USBA 49; assembly: GCF_900167505.1. Classification (NCBI taxonomy): domain Bacteria; kingdom Bacillati; phylum Bacillota; class Clostridia; order Eubacteriales; family Clostridiaceae; genus Clostridium; species Clostridium sp. USBA 49. The sequence continues at coordinate 81,662 of NZ_FUYD01000008.1, read as the reverse complement.
ACAAGGATATTTAAGAACACAAATTGGCAAAAGAGTTCTTATAAGTTTTTTAATTGGAACTAATACTTATCAAGATAGAACAGGAGTTTTAGAAAAAGTAGGAATTAGCTATGTTATTTTAAGAGAACCAGAGGGAACAGAATTACTTTGTGATATTTATTCAATTAAATTTGTTAGAGTTTTTAGTGAAACAAAATAAATAATAAATATTAAAATTTTGTAATTAACCTTAAAAAATAAGAGAGTAATTAGTTTTATATAAAATCAAATATAATTACTCTCTTATTTTTTATAATTTATTCTATTATACTAACAAGCTCTTCTATAGATTTTTTATCTTTTTCTTCAGGAGTTTCATCACCATAACCTATAGGAACAAGTATACAAGGTTCCATTCCATCTGGTATGTTTAATATTTTACTTACTACATCTCTTTCAAACCAACCTATATAGCAAGTTGCTAAACCTTCATTAGTAGCTGCAAGTACCATATTTTCTACAGCAATAGCTGTATCAAAATTTTTTCCTTTTTCGCAGCATGCTATCATAAGTATTGGAGCGTCATATAAGAAATCTTGATGACAAGCTTTTGAAACAATTTCTTTTCTTTTTTCTGTATCTTTTACAAATAAAAATTTATAAGGCTGACGATTATTACCTGAAGGAGCAAGTTTTATAGCTTCATAAAGTTTTTGAAGCTTTTCATCAGGAACTTCCTTTTTTTTATACTTACGAATAGCTCTTCTTTTTTTAATAACTTCATTAAAATCCATTTTATTACCTCACTTTCTTTAAATAATATTTTACCACAATATAGTATCTACTAGTAAATAAAAATAATTATTAATAATATAAAAACTAAATAGTTTAGTAAAATAATAATTTTTATTAAAACATATATTTAATTAGAAAAATTAATTGTTCTATCAAACAAATAACTAAATAGTTATTTGTTTGATAGTTTTTTTATATTTAAAATTTTTAATATAAAAAATCTTTTGATAAAAAAATATTATATGAGATAATTGTAATATAACATCTAGATGAAATGGAGGAGCATTTATGAAAATTTTAATTATGAAAGTTACACTTAGAGCATGTTGGGTACATTCACTAAAGGAAAAGAGAATGGTTGTAAAAAGTATTACTCAAAAGCTTATAAATAAATTTAATATATCAGTAGCAGAAGTAGATAAGCAAGATATTCATCAAATAATAGTAATTGGTATAGCAGGAATATGCGGAACTTCACCTCAAGTGGATTCTACAATGGAAAATATTATTAGATTTATAGAAAATAATACAGATGCTGAAATAATTGATATTCATAGAGAAGATATTATAGACTTATAGATTATATATCATTAAGATTATATATTATTATAAATTTAAATATTTTATTAATTTATTATTGATATTGTTAAATTTATATAGTATTATTAAAATATGGTAAATTTTACTAGAGAGGGGACAAAAATGGGGAAAATATTTAAAAATAATAAAAATCAAGTAAGAGCTGGATGGGAAATTTTATTTGTTATGGTATCTTATATGTTTTTTTCAGTTGTAATTTCTGCAATAACAGGTATGATATCAGTAATATTTATAGCTAAAAATGTACCAATAGAGCAAATACCAAATACAATAAATAATTTTATGCAAGCAAATCCATTAGGAATTTTATTAACTCAAGTTATGGATTTTATAGCATTAATTATTGTGCTTACAATAACTATAAAAGCCATAAATAAAAAGAAGTTTAGTGATTTTGGTTTTGCATCTATTAGAAAAAATTATAAAAATTTGCTTTTAGGTCTTTTACTTGGAGCAATTTCTATGACTATTATATTTTTTATACTTCTATTTACTAAAAATATAAAACTTGAAGGAAGTTTAGGAAAACCTAAATTTTCATCTTATACTTTTTATGGATTAATATTATTTATAATTGTAGGAATTAAAGAAGAGCTCCTTTCAAGAGGATATTGTATAACTTTATTAAATAATCATATGAAAAAACCATGGCTTTCAATTATTATATCCTCAATTATTTTTTCAGCAATGCATTTTTTTAATCCTAATGTAAAAATTTTAGGATTATTTAACATAGTTTTAGTAGGAATATTATTTGGTTACATGTTTGTTAAAACAAAAAATCTATGGATGCCTATTGGATATCATATAACATGGAATTACTTTCAAGGAAATATATTTGGATTTCCAGTAAGTGGTACAGATCCTCATGGTATATATACTATTAAAGAAGTAAATGATAACATATTAACTGGTGGAGCTTTTGGACCTGAAGCAGGAATAATTACAACTATAATTATAATTACAGGAATGATAGTTGTATATAAATTTTCAGATATTAAAGAAATGCCTGCAACAAATTATGTGCCATTAGAAAAATTATAAAATAATTTTTAATAAGCTGTATAAAAATATATTTATTTTTATACAGCTTATTTATATACCTTTTAAAATGATTTTTAAACAAAATGTTAAATTTTAGAAAAGATTTCTTTTATTGAAGGAATATTCAGAAAAATACAGAAATATATATTTAAAGGAACTTAATATAACTTACTATATAAAATTAAGGAGGGTACTAATATGCCAGATAAAGGAAAGAGCAAAAGCGGCTCAACTAAAAAAGGAGATAAGAAAAAAGAAAAAAAAGATAATAAAAAGAAATAGTATTATGTAAATTTTTGCCTTTAAATTAAAGTTATAATTAAGCTTTGCAAAAACTTTCAATATACATAGAATTTGCAAAGCTTAATTATTGATTTGTTAAATAAAAATATATAACATATGTTTTTTGAGCTTTACCATTCTCCTGGGTAAGCAACTATATGTAAAGTTACTGGTCTTCTACCCCAATTTATACATTCTTCTTCTGAGTTCATATAAAGATCTATAATATTACCCTTAATAGCACTTCCTGTATCTGAAGCAATAGCATAACCATATCCAGGTATATAAACCTTTGAACCTAATGGTATAAATGAAGGATCTACTGCTATAGTACTTAAGCTATTAGGATTTCTTACAGGCTTTAATCCCATAGCCGTTAATGTACCTCCAGTATAAGCTGTAGCAGTCATAGCATATGTAGCTTTATAACTACCTGTATTCCCTCTTGAAAGTGAAACATTTTGGCTTATTGTAACTGAGGCTTTTTCAGCTTCAGCTTTCTTTTTAGCTTCTTCTAACATAGAATTTAATTTTTTATTTCCTAAAGATATATAACTTTGAGCCTTATTTTTTACAGAAATAGTACTTATTTGAGGAATTAAACTATTTAAAGTATAAATAGCATTTTTTATATCATCAATACTAGAAGAACTAGAATCAATAATATTTATAGCATGTGATATAAGTTTTTCTTCATTCTCTTTTATTAGTTGTGCTGCAGAAGCTTTTTCCTTTTCATACTTTAAAACCAACTCTTCAAGTTTAACTTTATCTTCATTTATTTTATTGAGATTTTCTTCATTAGATTTTTTTAATTTTTCTAATTCTTGTTTTTTTGCATTAAGATTTTCTATAGCTTTATTTAAAACTTTCTTTTTTTCTTCTAATTCATTTAATATTTTTTTATCAAGTAATATAATTCTTTTTACAGATTCTATTCTATCTAAAAGGTCTGCAAAATTTTCTGATGACATAAGAAGGGTAAAAAAGCTTTCACTATAACTGTTTATATACATAGCCCTAAGTCTTTTATTTGCAATTTCTTGAGTTTCATGGACCTCTTTTTCTAAACTTTCCATATTCTTTTTTTGGGCTTCTATAAGTTTATTATTTTTTTCTATATTTTCATTATTATTTTTAATTTCTTTTTTTAGGTTATCTATTTTGGAATTAAGTAGAGATATTTCTCTATTAGTATTCATTATGTCATTATTAATTTGCTGAAATCTTACCTTGCTTTGAACCAATGAATTTTTAGGATTGTCAGCAAGTACATTAACAGGGCTTGTACTAAATAAAATTATAGTTACTATAAATATAGATAATAATTTTTTCACAATTTATACCTCCTTCTATAGTTTATATTATAACATATAATATAATTGTTATATTTAAATTATAATTTTAGTAGGTAAATATAGTATTAATTACTATGAAAAATAAAGGAGATACAAAAGGTACCTCCCATATACATAATTTTTTCATCTTTCAAAATTAGAATATGAATTTTATGTTACATAGAACAAGATGATGTCTATCTATGTAGCAAGTTTTCTTATTTAACATTTTTATTTAATATATCTTCTAGAATGCCTAGTTCTATCATTTTTAAATTTAAAATATACCTATTATGATTAAATGTCTCTTCTAGTGGGCGTTTTGCAGTTAGCCAACCCTTACCGTCAGTTATCCAAATAAATTCATGTCCATCTTGTTCTATTAAATCAAATAATGTTTTATATTCACCAGCTGTTGCTTTAAGTTTAGAACCAGCACCATTATAGTAATTAGTTTCTACTAAAAATAGTTTATAACCTGTATTAATTGCAAAATCAAATCTTCTTTCTGATTTATCTACAGTAACATTGAAGTCCCATTTTTCTCTTATTTTTGTTGCAGTAGCTTGTTTTATATATTGATAGTTATATTTAGTACAAATTTTTTCGATAAAGTGTTCAACTATATTTTCCATAGCAGTACCAGAACGGTTTTTTCTACCATTACTATCTAAACCAACTTCCACACCAAATACATAGTCTACTAAATTTTTTATGGTATTATCTTTAAATATATTTATTAATTTGGTATTTTCTATAAAAGTTATGATATTTTCAATATCGTTGCTATTTAAATGTTTTTTATTAAAATCAAAAATTTTATAATCAAATTTGTCATTTTCATTTAAAGATAAAATTTCAAATTTATTTTCTCTACTCGCCAATAAATAAGGAAATGCTTTAATTACTTCAGGATGTTTATTTAAAAGATATTTAAGCTCTTCTTTTATATTTTCTTTACCGATTAAATAGTTTAAAGTATTAAGTTCAATTTCTATGTCCTTAATGTTATTTTTTACTTTACTCCAATCAATAAAATAATCCCAATTTTTAATAGAATCTTTTAGAGAATCAATTAAAAATGAAAAAGTATTTTTAGATTTATCATAAAGAAAATGATTTGTATTTTTCATATAAAGCCTCCTAAAAGTATCAATTATATATTATTTTATTCGACAAATTAATTTATTTCCCTTTTAAATGCTGATTTTATGTTTAATAATTATAAGTTTGGATAAACTTTCAATAGATTTTTAAGGGAGAGAGTTAATATGAGTGAAAAATTTAAACTAGAAACAACTACGATTTGGAGTTTTAAGGATAGAGGGAATTATTCTACACATAAAGGAGACTATCCAGGTAATTGGAGCCCATATGTACCTAGAAATATAATACTTAGGTACTCAAATAAAAATGATGTTGTACTTGACCAATTTGTTGGTAGTGGTACTACTTTAATTGAATGTAGATTGCTTAATAGAATAGGTATAGGCTGTGATATAAATGAAAATGCACTTAAAAAATCATTAGAAAGAACGAAAAATATAGAAGCAAATAACAAAACAATATTGTTAAAAAGAGATGCAAGAAATTTATTTGGCATTAAAGATAATTCTATAGATTTAATATGTACACATCCTCCATATAGTAATATTATTAGATATAGCAAAGCAATTGATGAAGATTTATCTTTGCTTGAGTATGATAATTTTTTAATTGAGATGGTAAAAGTGGCAAGAGAATGCTACAGAGTATTAAAGAAAGGTAAATACTGTGCAATATTGATTGCAGATATAAGGAAAAATGGATATATTAAGCCCTTAGGATATGAGGTAATGAATATATTTATAAATCAGAGATTTAAGCTTAAGGAAATAATAATAAAAGAGCAACACAATTGTAGTAAAACAGATTATTGGAGGGAAATTAGTGTAAAAAGAAATTTTTATCTCATCGCTCATGAGTATTTATTTATATTTCAAAAATAGTCATTTTTATAACAAAACATTTATGATAAAATTAAAGGAGTATATTCAATATAAAGGGTGTTAGTATATGCAGTTTTATAAAGATAAAAATATTGAGTTAATATTAGGCGATTGTATAAAAATATTAAAGAATTTAGAAGAAAAAAGTATTGATATGATATTTGCAGACCCACCATATAGACTAAGTAATGATGGAATAACATGTAAGTCAGGGAAAATTGCATGTGTTAATAAGGGTGGATGGGATCGCTCAAATGGATTTGAAAGCGATTATAATTTTAATAAAAAATGGTTAGAGGCATGTGATAAAGTATTAAAAGATAATGGTTCTATATGGATATCAGGAACATATCATATTATTCATTCAATAGCATTTGCATTAATGGAGATAGGTTATCATATTATTAATGAAATAGTTTGGTTTAAGCCCAATGCAGCTCCAAATATGAGTTGCAGATGTTTTACTGCAAGCCATGAAGTTTTGATTTGGGCAAAGAAATCAAAAAATGCAAAGCATAAGTTTAACTATGATTTTATTAAAGAATTAAACGGTGGAAAACAAATGAGAAGTGTTTGGGAAATACCAACTACTCCTAAAAGAGAAAAAAATTTTGGTATACATCCAACACAAAAACCATATCAGTTGCTATATAGATGTATAATGGCATGTACTGATGAAGGAGATATTGTATTAGATCCGTTTTGCGGTTCGGGAACAACTGGCGTTGTTGCAGTAGAAAATAAAAGAAATTTTATAGGAATAGATACTGAAGAAGAATATTTGGAATTAACAAAGAAACGAATACTACAGATGTACTAGGAGGAATAGAATTTGTCAGATTTAAATGCAAGACCATTTTTAAAATGGGCAGGGGGGAAAAATCAGCTATTAGCTCAATTTCAAAATTATTATCCACAAAAATTATTACAAGGTAAAGTAAAAAGATATATTGAGCCTTTTTTAGGTGGTGGAGCAGTTTTTTTCTTTTTGCAATCTCAATATAATTTTGAAGAAATAATTTTAAATGATATAAATGAAGAGCTTATATTAACATATTATGTTGCTCAAAATAATGTCAATGAGCTGATTGAGCAACTAGAAATATTAGAAAACAGATATTTAGAAGGAGATATGATTAAAAAAGAAGAAATATTCTATGAGCAAAGAGAATTGTTTAATATAGAAAAGAAAACATTAAATTACAATATGTTTTCAAATGAATGGATTGACCATGCATCCAAAATGATATTTTTAAATAAAACATGTTTTAATGGATTATATAGGCAAAATAAAAAAGGAGAATATAATGTTCCATTTGGGAAAAGGAAAAAGGTAACTATATGTGATAAAGATAATTTAATAGCAGTTAATAGTGCTCTGAAAAAAGTAAATTTATTAATAGGGGATTTTGAAAATGTAACTAATTTTATAGATGAAAATTCTTTTTTATATATAGATCCGCCATATAGACCATTGAATGAAACATCAAGTTTTAATGATTATTCAAAAATACCTTTTGATGATGAAAGTCAAAAGAGGCTTGCAGATTGGGTAAGAATAGTAGTTGATAAAAAAGGTGCTTGTTTTATGTTAAGTAATTCAGATCCTAAAAATGTAAATGGAAATGATAACTTTTTTGAGGATATTTATAAAGGATATAATATAGTGAGAGTAAAAGCAACAAGAAACATCAATAGTAAGGGAAGTGGCAGAGGAGAAATAAATGAGTTGCTTATCTATAATTACGATTTATAAAAAATTATAGATTTATTGTATAGTATTTTTAAAATCATAATCAATACCTTATTTTTATACTACAAATTAAAGTATTAATTGTTATATTACGATTGATATTAATTTAATAAAAATATATAATTATTATTAAATAATTTTTTTTATTTAGAAGGTGATACATTATGGATAATAAATATAAAAAATATGAAACAGCAATATTTGCAGGGGGATGTTTTTGGTGCATGGTTTCACCATTTGATATTTTAGATGGAATAATTGAAGTTGTTTCAGGATATACAGGGGGATATCTTGAAAATCCAACATACAAAGATGTTAAATCTCAAAATTCAGGTCATTATGAAGCCGTAAAAATAACCTACGATCCAGAAGTTATAACTTACGATAAACTTCTTCAAGCTTATTGGCGTCAAATCGATCCAACTGATGATGGAGGTCAATTTCAAGATAGAGGTTCATCTTATAGGACAGCTATATTTTATACAACAGAAGAACAAAGAATAAAAGCAGAAACTTCAAAAGAAAATTTGGATAAATCAAAAAGATTTCCTAAACCTATAGTAACACAAATACTTCCAGCATCTAAATTTTATGAGGCTGAAGATTATCATCAGGATTTTTACAAAAAAAGTCCTACAGAATATAAGAGCGATAGAAAAATATCAGGAAGAGATGAATTTATACAAAAGTATTGGGGAGAAGAATACTATGATATTTACAATGATTAATAATAACTAATAGTAGATATTTTAATATAAATTATTATTAAATATTATTAATTAATTATATTTACTATATATAATTTCAATATATTAAAAGCCATGCAAAATAGCATGGCTTTTAATATTAATACTATATATTTTTAAGCTGTAAATAAAGTATAAAAGTATATAAATTTATTTATTTAGTTTATTTTTTATGCTTGTCCAATAATCTTCATCTTCAAGTCCGAGCCTCCAAAATGCTATACCTAAAAGATCTTTATTATTTACAATATCAAGTTTATAATTAATACTTTGTGCATTTTCAAACCAAACAGTATGTCCAAGAGAAGAGCTGTCTTTATAGGTAAAATAAGGACTTTTTGAAGTATTATCCCATTGAATAGAAGCTCCATACTTTTTAGCTATATTATATGTGTATGAAATTCCATAGGCTTTAGCTAAATCATCATTTGAAGGCCAATCATAACTGTACGCGGCAAGACCAAGAAGAATTTTTTCTTTAGGAATAACAGTAAGAGAATAATCTATTACCTTTTGAACCCATCCAATTGAAGCTATTGGACCTGGTGAACCTCCAGACCAATGTTCATCATAAGTCATAAGTACAATCTGATCAGCGTATTTTGCAATTTGAGCATAGTCATAAGCTCCAGTCCAAGAATTTTTTAAATTATCATAAGTCTTAGCGGGAAGAGCGACGGTAACTTTATAACCTAATGGCTTTAAAGCTGAATAAAGCTCTTTCATAAACAATGTAAAATGGCTTCTATTATAATAATATAAAGATTCAAAGTCAATGTTAACACCATTGTAACCATATGTTTTTAAAGCATTTAATATATTATTAATCAAAAATTTTCTTTTGTCTTCGTTTTCAAGTACAGCTTTTCCTAAATCTGCATTAAAATCATTATGTACCATAGCATAAGCTTTAATTTTATTATTATTTGCGTAGCTTATTTGATTTTTGGGAACATTTCCAAATATATTTCCATTACTATCTATTTTAAATGTGTCTGTAGCTATTGAATCAATTAAAGAAGCATGGTTAATTAATGAATTATAAGATAAATTGTCATTAGAGTTATAATAAGTAGTGTATGCTAAAACAACCTTTGATTTAAAATTTTTATCTATAAAGTTTTGCACTGTATTATCAGAAATAACTGATGTACCACCTAATATTTTTAAAATAGTTAAATTGGTTAAATTATCAATACCAGATAGTTCATTAGAAACACTGTTATTTGTTAATATTATAGCTGTTGAATTTTTAGCAGCTGCAACAGCACCACTTAGGGCATCAGCGAAATCTTCTCCGTAAGCAAAATATATTTGATTTAAATTAAGTTCTTTTGAAAATTTTTTTAATACAGATAAATTAGTAAGATATCTGTTAGTTCCGCTTAATCTTTCATAATTGCTTAAAAATTTTAAAGAAGAATCACTGATTACTCCACTTCCTCCAATAACGTAATATTTTGAAGAAGGATTCGTTTTTATAAAATTTTTAATATTATTAGGTATATAGTTTTTAGTAGTTAGCAAAATAGGCATTTGTTTTTGTGCAGCTATAGGAGCAATTGATAAGGCATCTGGAAAGTTTTCTCCTGAAGCAATTACAGTTCCCTTAGAAGTACCAATAATTTTAGCTACTTCAAGGCTTGTAGCATAACGATCAATGCCTGCAACACGGGTAAAAGTTATGTTTAAACTTTTAAGCTGATTTTCAATATTAGGAGATAATACTCCTGTTCCCCCTACTAAAAAGGCTTTTTTAACTTTTAATCTTTTTAACTCTGAAATTGTGTTGGTAGTCATAGTGTTTTCATAAGTAAGAATTAAAGGGGCATTATATTTTGCTGCTAAAGGAGATGCACTTAAGGCATCCGGAAAGTTTTCCCCAGAAGCTATAACTACATAATCTGATTGATTCCAAGAGTCTTGAGAGATTTTTATAGACGTTTCATACCGGTCAGCTCCACCAAGTCTTAACATATTAGGAGCAGCTAAAGTTGAATGAGGCTTTAAAGTTAATGCAACTAAAAATACTGCAGGTAATAAAATTTTTCTTAAGTTTATCATAAATCCTCCTTGTATAATATTTAGTAATATAACATTATTATAACGTATAATTTATATTTTTTTAATGCTAATAAATAAAAAATAACTTTATTTGAAAATATATTTTCCGATTATATTCTTATTTTAATAGATTATGTTTACTTCTCATATTGGATATTTATACCTAAAATGAATTAACTTTATTTTTAAAGGAAATACTAAAGTTAAAATTTAGTGATAAAACATAAATATGGGAGAGAGTGAAATGAAAAAGTTTATTATAATATGGTTTATTATGGGAATGGCTTATTTTACATTTGAAGGATTTATAAGAGGATGGACCAATATTTCTATGCTCTTTGTTGGAGGACTTTGCGGAGGACTTATTGGGCTTTTAGACGAATTTCCAAAAGTCTATAAATTTAAAATTTGGCAGCAATGCATATTGGGAACTATGATAATTCTTATTATTGAATTTATTTCAGGATTAATTTTAAATATGTGGTTTAAGCTTAATATATGGGATTATTCACAAAGATGGGGGGATTTTAAAGGCCAAATATGCATACCATTTGCTATAGTATGGTTTTTATTAACTCCTATTGCAATTTATCTTGATGACTGGATTAGATGGAAATTCTTTGGTGAAGAAAAACCCATATATAATGTAAAAGAAATATATATAAATTTAGTAAAATTAAAATAGCTGTTTAATAGTAATCATATATAGCTATATATTTTGATTATTAATTTTTAATTAAAATAGAAAATGAATTAAAATATTGTGGTAAAATAATAAAATTAGGGTATTTAATATATTTTAATAAAGGGGATATTAAAAGTGAAAGTTGTAGATATGCATTGTGATACTATTAGTGTTATATTAAATAAAAAAAGAGAAGGGGAAAATATTGAATTAAGGGAAAATAATTTAAATGTGGACATTTTAAAGATGAAAAAAGGGGATTATTTACTTCAAAATTTTGCTATGTTTGTAAATTTACAAAATGTAAAAAATCCTTTAGAAGAATGTTTAAGTTTAATTGATTGTTTTTACACAGAAATAGAAAAAAATAAGGATATGATATCATTAGCATTAAGTTATGATGATATAATTAAAAATAAAAACGAAGGTAAAATGTCAGCCTTATTAACTGTTGAAGAAGGTGGAACTACTTGCTCTTCATTATCAAATTTAAGAATACTTTACCGTTTAGGAGTAAGAATGATTACGCTTACATGGAATTACCCTAATGGAATAGGCTGGCCTAATATAGATTTATCCAATAAAAAAGGACAAGATTTTCATATACCTAACACAAAAGATGGACTTACAAATTTTGGGATTGAATTTGTGCAAGAAATGGAAAGACTAGGAATAATTATTGATGTTTCTCATTTAAGCGATGCTGGTTTTGAAGATGTATTAAGATATACAACAAAACCATTTGTAGCAAGTCATTCTAATTCTAGAAGTGTAACAAATAATGTTAGAAATCTTACAGATGATATGATTTTAAAAATTGCTCAAAGAGGGGGTGTTATAGGAATTAATTTTGCAGGAGATTTTTTAGAAGAACCAAAGACAGGTAAAAGATCACGTTCAAAAATTAGTAATATGATAAAACATATTAAGCATATTGTAAATTTAGCAGGAATTGATTGTGTAGGATTAGGTAGTGATTTTGATGGTATATATCAAGATTTAGAATTAGATAATGCAAGTAAAATGCCAGAATTAGAAAAAGCTTTAAAATTAGCAGGATTTAGTTATAATGATATTGAGAAGATTTTTTATAAAAATGTTTTGCGTGTTTATAAAGAAATACTTAAATAAAATAATTAGGAGGGCTATAAGTGTATAGTTTTAAAAATGATTACAGCGAAGGAGCACACCCAAGAATTTTAAATACTTTATTAGAAACTAATATGGAACAGCTTGAAGGATATGAGGAAGATATATATACTAAAAAAGCTATTAACTTACTTAAGGAAAAAATTAAAAGAGAAGATATAGATATTCATTTAATACCTGGTGGTACCCAAACAAATTTAATTGCTATTTCAGCTTTTTTAAGACCTTATGAAGCTGCCATTGCAGTAGATACAGGGCATATTTTTGTTCATGAAACTGGAGCTATTGAAGCTACAGGTCATAAAGTAATACCTGTAAAAGGCGTAGAAGGAAAGATTACTATATCTGCTATTAAAAAAGTATTAGATGTACATACAGACGAGCATATGGTAAAACCTAAATTAGTTTATATATCAAATTCTACAGAAATTGGAACTATATATACAAAGAATGAGTTAAAGGAAATAAGTAATTTTTGTAAAGAAAACAATCTTATTTTATATATTGATGGTGCAAGACTTGGTTCAGCTTTGACTTCAGAAGAAAATAATTTAACTCTTTCTGATTTAGCTAATTTTTCAGATGCTTTTTATATAGGTGGGACAAAAAATGGAGCATTAATAGGTGAAGCACTTGTAATTTGTAAAGATTCTCTTAAAGAAGACTTTAGATTTCATATAAAACAAAAAGGAGCAATGCTTGCTAAAGGAAGGATTCTTGGAATACAGTTCTTAGAGCTTTTTAAAGATAATTTATTTTTTGATTTAGCAAAGCATGCTAATAATATGGCTAAAATTTTAAAAAACGGAATATATGAATCTGGATATTTATTTTTAACAAATTCATCATCAAATCAGCTGTTTCCGATTTTCCCTAATGAATTAATCAAAAAACTTGAAGAAAAATATTCATTCTCTATATGGGAAAAAATAGATGAAGAAAATTCAGCTATTAGACTTGTAACATCTTGGGCTACTAAAGAAGAAAATGTACTTGAATTTATTAAAGATATTAAAAATTTTAAAAATAAGTAATTTTACATATAAATTATATTAAATTCATACGATATAATATTATAAAAATATAAATTATAATTTAAGGGAGGTATTTAAAGTGAAGAAAAAAACTTTAACGACACTTGCTATTATAGCAGGTATACTAATAGTTTTAATAGCATCTATAGCAGGAAGCTACAATAAATTGGTAGATCTTGAGCAGGCTGTAAAAACAGCAGAAGCTGATATAGATACAGATTTACAAAGAAGAAATGATTTAATTCCTAATTTAGTTGAGACAGTAAAAGGCTTTGCAGCACAAGAAAAAGATATATTAAATGAAATTGCAAATGCTAGGAGCAGATTAGTTAATGCAGGTAATGTAACTGAAATGGCTGAGGCAGATAATCAGCTGTCCAATGCATTATCTAGGCTTTTAGTAGTTGTAGAAAGATATCCAGAACTAAAATCAAATCAAAACTTTAGAGATTTAATGGTAGCTTTAGAAGGTACTGAAAATAGAATTGCTATAAAAAGACAAGACTATAATAAGGCAGTAGATAACTATAACACTACTATTAGAAAATTTCCAACTTCAATAATAGCAAATATATTCAGGTTTACTGAGAAACCATATTATAAAGCATCTGCAGGAGCAAAAGAAGTTCCTAAAGTAGATTTTAATGTTAAATAATATATGAAAAAGTTAGCTTATAAATTTAAATTATTAACAATAATTCTAATATTGGTGTTTTTTATACTGCCTATTTGTAAAGTTCAAGCAGTTAATAAATTTCCTAATCCTACTGAATTAAAATATGTAAATGATTATGTTGGGATATTAAAAGATGAAGATAAAAATTATTTAGTTTCTGTAGGTAAAGAGCTGGAGGATAAAACAGGAGCACAACAAGTAGTAGTTATAATAAATTCATTAGAAGGAAGAGATATAGAATCCTATTCAAATGAGTTATTTAGATCATGGGGAATTGGGCAAAAAGATAAAGATAATGGGCTTTTAATACTTGTATCCATAAAAGATAGAAAATGGAGAGTTGAAGTTGGAAGAGGACTTGAAGGAGTTATAACTGATATATACTCTCATAGAATTATGGAAGATTATGCAGTATCTGACTTTAAAAATGAAGACTATGGAAAGGGAATAAAGGATGCTTATTCAATATTTGCTGATAAAATTGCTTCAGAATATAATGTCACTTTAGAAAAAAATATTAAACAAAATATTAATAAAAAAGGTGTTTCTAATGAAGAAGAATCTTCTAATGGTTTAATTTTTATAGTTGGATTTTTGCTTGTTGACTTCATATTTTTCAGAGGCAAAATAATAAGATTTTTACTTAAATTATTCTTTTGGAATTCATTCTTTGGAGGAAGAAATGATGACTGGCACGATGATAATTGGCATAATAATGATTCAGGAGGCTTCGGAGGCTTTGGAGGCTTCGGAGGCGGCTCATCTGGAGGTGGAGGTTCTTCAGGTGATTGGTAAAAAGTAACTTAATAAAAAAGTATTGTCGCAAAATATAATTTATTTTGCGACATTTTTTTACACTATCCATTCAATAAACTTTACATAATATTTATGTATTGGAAGGAATATAACGGCACTTAGTACATTAAAAATAGTATGAGAATTAGCAATTTGTATGCTTATATCTGCATTAGGCTGAAAATATTCTGTTATATATTTTACTAAGAATACAAAATAAGGGAGAAAAAGAGTAACTATAATAACTCCTATAACATTATAAATAGTGTGAGCCCAAGCTGTTCTTTTAGCATTTTTGCTACCAGTAAGGCTTGCAATTTGGGCAGTAAAACAGGTGCCTATGTTATCTCCAAGCATTATACATATAGCTGAAGTTAGATCGATAAGACCTGCCTGTCCAAGAATTATAACAAGTCCAACAGTAGCACTACTGCTTTGGACAAGACCTGTTGCAACAATTCCAAGTATTATTCCTATTATAGGAATTGAAGCATAATTTTTAAAGAAGTATTTTAAAGTTTCGCTTTCTTTTAAAAAAGGCACACCGGAATTTAAAAATTTTAGTCCTAAAAACATGAAACCAAATCCCATTATAGATTGACCTATGTATTTAAAAGTATCATTTTTAGAAATATATGTAACAATAAACCCAATTCCAATAGCAGGAAGAGCATAATCCGTTATATTAAATTCAAGACTGAAAGCCATAAGTTGTGCTGTAATTGTAGTGCCAATATTAGCACCAAAAATTATTCCTACTGCTTGTGAAAGATTCATAAGACCAGCATTTACAAAACCAACTGTAAGCACAGTAATGGCTGTACTGCTTTGAACTATGGCCGTAAAAATAGTACCGCAAAGAAAAGCAGTAAATACATTTCCGGCTAATATAGAAAGAAGTTTATTCATAAATTTTCCAGAAGCTTTTTCTAATCCTTTGCTCATCATATCTACACCATACATTAAAAGTGCAGTTCCACCTATAATCCCAAAAACAAATTCTTTCATTTATGTACCCCCAGATTGTATAGTATCAATCTTTATATTATATAAATTTTGAAATGATATAATTACTGTTTTATTATTTTAAATTATAAAAATTATAAATATGATTAATAAATTTGCATATTAAATGCCTTTTATATAAAATAATTCTTATAGATTTATATTTATACAATATAAAGTAATATTATAAAAATGGGGGAAGGAAATGATTAATAATTCAGCAGTAATAAAAGAAGTAATCTCAGTATTTTTAATAATACTCGTAGGATTTATAGCTAGTAAAAAAAGGATAATAAGTGATGAAATAAATAAAGGATTAACAGAAATACTTTTAAAAATAACGCTTCCGCTTTTAATAGTATCTTCTTTTAATTTTAGCTATAGCCAAGACATTAAAGCTAATATTTTAAAATGTTTTTTTTATAGCTTTATAGTTTTTATAGTAACTCCTATTATTTCATATATTTGTTTATTACCAGTTAAAGTAAATAAAAGAAAAATACTTCAGTTTGCAAATGTGTTTTCTAATTGTGGATTTATAGGCTTTGCTGTAATGGATAGTATTTATGGTGGAGAAGGAGTAGCGTATGCAGCAATATTTAATATGTTTTTTTCTTTATTTGTTTGGACTTATGGAATTGCACTTTTTTCAGATAAATTATCTTTAAAAGATGTAAAAAAAGTATTATTAAATCCCGGAATTGTTGCAGTATACATAGGTGTAGCTATAATGGTTTTTAATATAAAACTTCCTATAGTTTTAACTAAAAGTATAAAAAGTGTAGGTTCTATGACTACACCGCTTTCAATGATTATAGTTGGAGTTATTTTATCAAAAACAGATGTTAAGAGCCTTTTAAAAGATTGGACTATATATTATGGTACGTTTTTAAAGCTTATTTTAATACCTATATTTTTTTATATTATATCTGTAATTATAAAAGATAATTCAAAAGTTATGAATACAATGATAATTTTACAAGCTATGCCTGCAGGGGCGACTTTGTCATTATATGCAGAAAGCTTTAATAAAGAAAAACAATATTCAGCGGGAATAGTTTTTTTTACAACTCTTTTATGTATTTTAACTTTCCCTGTTATATTAAAATTAGTTTCATAAAATAAAAAAAGAAGATTTAAGAAAATATTAATAAGAAATATTTTAATATATACTGTTCCTTACATCTTAAACATTGAATATAGTATAGTATAATTCAATGTTTTGTGGGGGACTAAAATGAACACATTAAAATGTGTATCTAAAGTTTTTAAATCAGCTGATGAAATTATTTTTGATGATTCATCAAAAATTGTTTTAATGAGTGATTGTCATAGAGGAGATGGCAGTTTTGCAGATGACTTTGCAAGAAATCAAAATATATACTTTTCTGCATTAAATTATTATTATAACGAAAATTACACATATATAGAAATAGGTGATGGAGATGAACTTTGGGAAAATAGTAAAATTGATTCTATTATAAATGAGCATAGTCATGTATTTTGGCTTTTATCTAATTTCTATAGAAAAGGAAGACTTTATTTTATTTTTGGAAATCATGATATGGTAAAGAAAAACAAAAAATTTGTAAAAAAAAATTTATATAAACATTTTAGTGAGAGAGAAAATATTTATATTCCTTTATTTGACAATATAAAGGTGCATGAAGGTTTGGTATTAAAGCATAAAGATACGGGGAATAAAATTCTTTTAATCCATGGCCATCAAGTAGACCGTTTTAATAGTGATTTTTGGCTTTTGTCTAGATTTTTAGTAAGATTTTTATGGAAACCACTTAATCTTTTAGGTGTAAATGATCCAACTCGTGCAGCAAAAAATTATACAAAGAAAAAAGATATGGCTAAAAAACTCACTGAATGGGTAATAAAAGAAAAGCATATGATTATTGCTGGACATAACCATAAGCCATTTTTCCCCAAAATAGGAGAACCACCTTATTTTAATGATGGAAGCTGTGTACATCCAAGATGTATAACAGCAATTGAAATTACAGATGGAAATATAGCCCTTGTAAAATGGAGTGTTAAAACTAAAAATGATGGAACATTATTTGTTGGGAAAGATATTTTAGAAGGACCAAGAAAATTGCAGGATTATTATATGAAAAATATGTAAAATAATGTTAAAACTAATATAATGATTGTAAAACTAAAAAAATTGCAGTTGGAAAGGGGGAAAACCAACTGCGATTTTTTATTTATATTTAAGGGGATTTAAATTAGGGGATTTAACTTCCTCTGTAATTACATATTAATCTAAAAATATGAAAATTTTATGTCAATATTGAATATTGTTTGTTAATTATATATAAATTTTACAAATATGAAAATTGAAAGATTAAAATTATAAGCCTAGTAAAATAAATCTTCACCTAAAGATGCAAATACTTGAAGTGTCATCCATGCTTTTATGTCCATATTTATATTTTGCTTTAAAAGCTCTTTAGCTTTTTCTTGAGATACTAAAATAGTTTCTATATCTTCATCATCCTCTAAATATTTATTTGAAATCTCTCCTTCGCAAGTACAGTAAACCATAGCTACAGATTCATCTGTCATTCCAACGGATACATAAACTTTATTTTTGCTTTTTTCATTATTTATTTTAATAAGATTTAAACCTGTTTCTTCTTTTAATTCTCTTTTAACGGCCTGTTCAATAGTTTCATTTCCATCTAAAAGTCCTGCAGGTATTTCATACACATAATCATTTAAAGGTACTCTAAATTGCTTTATTAAAACAAGGCTTTTGCTCTCTTTATGAAGTGCAGCAATTATAACAGCATCAATATTTTGTTCCCTGCCTTTAAAAAATTTTTCTTTTAAAGTATTAAAATCTTTTCTAGATGCAATAGTCCAATGCTTTTTAATACCTTTTTTATTTATATATTCAGCATCATAAAGGCTTAAATATTTTGTTTGTGCAAGTACAGTTAAATTTTTTATTCTGTTATTATCCATATAATATCATCTCCTAAATTTTTTAGTAAATTTTTCAGGTAAATATATTCTTTGAAGTTAAATTTAAACAAATTAATTATATAAAAGTAAAAGAATTTAAACAAGTTTTTTATAAAATATAAATATTAAAGAATATTTATATTTTTACTGGAAATTCTATTTTTAGAAAGGAGAATGTGACATGAAAAATAAACCTAAATTTACAAATAAACAAAAAACTGCAATGGGAATTAAAATGAATGATAATGGAGAAATAGCACATTATAATGATAAGGTAGAAATAAGCAGGAAAAATGATAATGTAAAACCCAATGAGTTTTAAAAATATTGAGTTTTAAGAAAAATTAAGGTTCAAAAAAATACAATTCTATAAATAAATTTACAGTTATTAAAAATATTTTATGAATTTTTTTGAAAAAGTACTTGCAAATAATAAAAAAAAATTGCATAATATATATAAATAATTCTGAAAATAAATACAACTAATTGGAGGCAAACGATATGGAAAACTCAATTAGAAAAAATTTTGTAAGACAATTTTACTTTAGCTTTTATCTTTACTGGGGCTTTTACTTTAGCGCTGGTTATTTGTCTTACAAAAAAATAAAGAAGTTTCCTTTTCTAATGAGTTTAGGAAAGTATGCTGTTTGCATATAATAGATTTATATAATTTGCCTTTAATGTATATAAGCCTATAAGTAAGGAAGACTCATTGGAGTCTTCTTTTTTTATTATATTTTATTATAAATAATTGAAGGAGGAAAAGTTATGATTATTATTATGAAACCAAATACAGAAAAAGAGGCAATTGAAAAATTAAAATTAAAAGTAGAAAGTTTGGGGGTTAAGGTTAACATGTCTGAAGGTGAAAATTGTTGTGTATTAGGATTAATAGGTGATACAAGGAAAATTGATCCAAATCAATTTTTAACAGATGAAAATGTAGATAAAGTTTTGCGTGTTCAAGAACCTTTTAAATTAGCTAATAGAAAATTTCATCCTCAAGATAGTGTAATTAAAGTAGGGGAAAATAGCATAGGTGGTGATAAAATAGCGGTAATGGCAGGTCCTTGTTCTGTTGAAAGTGAAGAACAAATTATAAGCATTGCAAAGCAGGTAAAGGAATCTGGAGCAACATTTTTAAGAGGCGGTGCTTTCAAACCAAGAACATCACCATATAGTTTCCAAGGATTAAAGGAAGACGGTCTTGAACTTTTAAAATTAGCTAAACAAGAAACTGGATTGCCTATTGTAACAGAAGTTATGGCTGTAAATCAAATTGAAAAAGTTATGGAATCTGCAGATATACTTCAAATAGGTGCAAGAAATATGCAAAACTATGATTTGTTAAAAGAAGTTGGCAAAACAGATAAACCTATTCTTTTAAAAAGAGGTTTTTCCGCTACTATTGAAGAATTTATTATGTCTGCTGAATATATAATGGCTGAAGGAAATCAAAATGTTATATTTTGTGAAAGAGGTATTAGAACATTTGAAACTTACACAAGAAATACTTTAGATTTAAGTGCTATACCTGCACTTAAAAAACTAACTCATTTGCCAGTTATTGTAGACCCAAGTCATGCTACAGGATTATGGTGGATGGTAGAGCCTCTTGCAAAAGCAGCTATAGCAGTTGGAGCAGATGGTTTAATAATAGAAGTTCATAATGATCCTGCAAATGCAAAATGTGATGGTGAGCAATCTATTAAACCTGAAAGATTTGATGCGCTTATGAAATCTTTAAAAGAAATAGCCAAGATAAATGGCAGAACTTTATAATCAATGGGGTGATAATATTGGAGGATTTAGACTTTAATATCACTATAGTTGGACTGGGACTTATGGGTGGTTCTTATGCAATGGCTTTAAAAGAGTTAAATCCCAAAAATTTATGGGCAGTTGATATAAATGAAGATACTTTAAAAACTGCTGAAGAAATGGGAATAATAAATAAAGGATATACAAAACCAGAGGTACCCTTAAAAGATTCAGATATAGTTATTATTGCATTGTACCCTAAGTCAGCTTTAAGATTTGTAAAAGATTATATTAACAGTTTTAAATCTGGGGCTATTATTACTGATATAGGTGGTATTAAAGAAGAAATAGTTAATGAAATTAATTCTTTCCTTCCTGATGATTTAGAGTTTATTGGTGGGCATCCTATGGCAGGAAAAGAAAAACAAGGATTAAAATATGCTTCAAAAGATATATTTACAGGAGCAAGTTATATATTTACTCCAGTAGAAAGAAACAAAGAAAAGAATATTCAACTTTTAGAAAATATTGCAAGAAAAATTGGATGCAAAAATACTGTTAGAGTTAATCCAAAGCAGCATGATGAGATTATTGCCCTTACAAGTCATCTTCCTCATGTTATAGCAGTAAGTTTAATAAATAGTAGTGATATATTAAATTTAGAAACTTCTTTATTTGTTGGAGGAAGTTTTAAAGATGGCACAAGAGTAGCTGAAATAAATTCTTCTCTATGGGTAGAATTATTAATTTCAAATAAAAAGAATATACTAAATACATTAGATATTTTTGAAAACAACATTAAAATGATAAAAAATGCCATAATGGAAAATAATTGTGATTTTATTAAATCTGAATTTGAAAAAGCTAGCTTAAAAAGAAAGGAGCTTGGTTAGTATAATGCGCACAGTTACAGTAAATCTTCCTAATAAGACTTATTCTATATATATAGATAAAGGAATTATTAATAATATTGGTAAGGAAATAAAAAAAATATATAATAATAAAAAAATTGCCATAATAACTGATTCAAATATTGAAAAGTTATATGGCGAAAAAATTGAAAATAGTTTAATAAGAGAAAATTTTATAACCCAGAAAATTATAATAGAACCTGGAGAAAAAAGCAAATGTTTTGAAGTACTTGAAAGAGTTTGTGATGAGCTTTTAGAATTTGGATTAACTAGAGGGGATTTAATCATTACTTTTGGGGGCGGTGTAGTTGGAGACTTAGGAGGATTTGCTGCATCTATATTATTTAGAGGTATTCCATTTATACAAATTCCAACTTCTTTACTTGCTCAAATTGACAGTAGTATAGGAGGAAAAGTTGCTGTCAATACAAAACATGGGAAAAATCTTATAGGAAGTTTTTATCAGCCTATAGCTGTTTATATAGATTCAGATTTATTAAAGACTTTAGAAGATAGAGTTTTGTATGATGGTATGGCAGAGGCTATAAAATATGGAGCTATAAAAGATGAAGAACTTTTTTATAATTTATTAAAATATAAATCAAAAGAAGAATTGCTCGAAAATATAGATGAAGTTATATATACTTGCTGCAGCATAAAAAAAGATGTTGTTGAAAAAGATGAAAAAGATACAGGTGAAAGAATGCTGCTTAATTTTGGGCATACTATAGGTCATGGGATTGAAAAATATTTTAAATATGAAAAATTTACTCATGGAGAAGCAGTAGCTATGGGTATGATTGCAATTACTCAAAGCAGCGAAGAACTTGGAATTACAGAAAAAGGTACTTCAGATTTATTAAAAAAAATTATAGCTAAGTATAACCTTCCATATAAACTTCCACCTATGGATAAGAAGGATATAATAAATGCCATAAGTTTAGATAAAAAAAATACAGGCAAAAATATGAATATTATTCTTCTAAAAAAAATAGGACAAAGTTTTATAAAAAAAATAAAACCTGAAGATATAGAAAAATATATTAAATTTTAAAGGGGAGTTTAGTTTTGAATTGTGTTCGTATTATACCATCAAAGCTTAAAGGTTCTATTAAAATTCCACCATCAAAAAGTCTTTGTCATAGAGCTATTATAGCTGCTGGTCTTGCTCAAGGTATAAGTAATATAGAAAATGTAATATTTTCTGATGATATTACTGCAACTTGCAACGGAATGAAGGCACTAGGAGTTAAAATAGAAAATAAATGTAACAATTTAATAATAAATGGAGCTAATCCTTTACGACTAATAAATAGAGAAATTGACTGCATTGAATCAGGATCAACTTTGAGATTTCTTATACCTATTGCTCTTTTAACTGGGGATGAAGTTACTTTTAATGGACGGGGGAGGTTAAAAAACCGTCCTCTCAATCCTTTCTATAAAATATTTAAAAAACAAAATATTAGTTATAGTAATGAAAATGGGTTACCTTTAACATTACAAGGTAAACTTAATTCTGGAGAATATGAAATAGAAGGGAATATAAGTTCCCAATTTATTACTGGACTTTTATTTTCTCTTCCTTTATTAGAGGGAGATTCTAAAATTTTTATTACAACAGAGTTAGAATCTAAAGGATATGTAGATTTAACATTAGATATTTTAAAAAAGTTTTCTATAAATGTTGAAAATCATTCTTATAAAGAGTTTTATATTCCAGGTAATCAAGTATATAAAGCCAATAATTATAAAGTTGAAGGGGATTTTTCTCAAGCAGCATTCTATCTTGTGGCAGGAGTATTTGGAGAAGAAATAGAATGTATTGATTTAGATATTAATTCACTTCAAGGAGATAAAGTTATAATAGATATTATAAAAGAAATGGGAGGCAATATATCTTTAGAAGAAGATAAAATTATTGCAAAAGCTTCACATACAAAAGGAACTGTAATTGATGCATCACAATGCCCTGATATTGTACCTATATTAGCAGTATTAGGAGCATTGAGCGAAGGTACTACTAAAATTATAAATGCAGGAAGACTTAGAATAAAAGAGTCTGACCGATTAAAAGCAATTAGTACTGAATTAAATAAATTAGGTGCAGATATAAAGGAAGAGAGAGAAGGATTGTTAATTCATGGTAAAAAGAGACTTAAAGGAGGAACAGTAGACAGCTGGAATGATCATCGTATAGCAATGGCTCTTTCTATTGCTTCTATAAAATGTGATGAACCTGTAATTATTACAAACAGTGACTCTGTAAAAAAATCTTATCCTGAATTTTTTAAAGATTTCTCAATGTTAGGTGGGAAAATATCCTAAAAATACTTTATAAGCAGATTAGAAAGGGAAAAATAACAGGTTAAGTTTTCTATAGATTTAACAAATAAATTTAAGGAGGAATAGTAGATGAGTGGAGTATGGGGACGGAAAGTTAAATTTTCAATTTTTGGTGAATCCCACGGAAAAGGAATAGGAATTACAATCGATGGACTTCCTTCAGGATTTAAGCTTGATTTATCACAAATTGAGTTTGAAATGAAAAGGAGAGCTCCTGGAAGGAACACTTTTTCAACTCAAAGAAATGAAAAAGATAGTTTTGAAATAATAAGCGGATATTTTAATGAATTTACTACAGGTACTCCTCTTTGTGCTGTGATATGGAATAATGATCAACACTCTAAAGATTATGATAAATTGAAAAATGTTTTCCGTCCAGGGCATGCAGATTATACTGGCTATGTTAAATATAAAGGTTTTAACGACTATAGAGGAGGAGGACATTTTTCTGGAAGATTAACTGCAGCTTTAGTGTTTGCTGGAGCCGTTGCAAAACAAATTTTAGAAAAAGATAATATAATTATTGGAAGTCATTTATATCAAATAGGTAACATATATGATGACCCTTTTGATAAGGTAAATATATCACCTGAAGTTTTAAAAGAACTTAGAAATAATGATTTCCCTGTTCTTAATATACAAAAAGGTGAAGATATGAAAAATTTAATAATAGAAGCAAAAAAAGATTTAGATTCAGTAGGAGGAGTTATAGAGGCTGCAGCAATAAACTTACCTGCAGGGCTAGGTTCGCCTTTCTTTGATTCTGTAGAAAGCACTTTAGCTCATCTTTTATTTTCTATTCCTGCAGTTAAAGGAGTAGAATTTGGTGAAGGTTTTAATATTTCAAAGTTAAAAGGGTCTAAAGCAAATGATGAACCTTATATAGAAGAAGGGAAAGTAAAAACACGTACAAATAATAATGGTGGTATATTAGGTGGAATTACTAATGGAATGCCTTTAATTTTTAGAGCTGCCTTTAAACCTACTTCTTCTATATCAAAAAAACAAAAAACAATAGATATATCTAAGATGGAAAATACAGAATTAGAGGTTAAAGGACGACATGATCCTTGCATTGTACAAAGAGCGGTACCTGTTGTAGAAGCAGTAACAGCCATGGCTGTTTTAGATTTATTATATTGTCAATAAAATTTTAGGTGGTGATGGGAAATGGATGATTTATTAAAAATTAGAGAAGAAATTGATAAGATAGATAGTGAACTTGTAAAATTATTTGAACAGCGTATGAAATATGTATTAGAAGTTGCTGAATATAAGAAGAAAAATAATTTAGAAGTATTTCATAAATCCAGAGAAGAAGAAGTTATTAAAAATGGTATTAAACATTTAAATGATAAAAGATTTTCAGATTCAGTTGAAAAATTTTTAAATTCCATTATGAAAATAAGTAGAGAGATGCAAAACGAAATTATATTATCTTATGAAAAAAATAATATAATAGTTGGATTTCAAGGTGTTTCGGGATCTTTTAGCGAGCAGGCTCTTTTAGAGTATTTTGGATATGATGTTTCAACAAAACCCGTAGAACAATTTGAGGATATATTTATAGAGCTTAAAAATAATAAAATTGATTATGGAGTTCTTCCTATAGAAAATTCTTCAACAGGAGCTATAGCTGAAGTATATGATTTATTAAACAAATATGATTGTTATATTACAGGAGAAATTTGTTTAAAAGTAGATCAAAATTTATTAGGAATAAAAGGAGCTTCTATAGAAGATATTGAGGAAGTATATTCCCATCCCCAAGCTTTTAGTCAATCTACTGAATTTCTAAAAAATTACCCTAGATGGAAACTTATCCCATATAAAAACACTGCTAAAAGTGCTGAATATGTAAAAAATCAAAATAATAAAAAATTAGCAGCAATAGGAAGTAAAAAAGCAGCAGAACTTTATGGGTTAGATGTACTCAAAAGTAATATAAATTTTAATAGTACTAATAGCACTAGATTTGTAATAATATCTAGAGAATTAAAAGAAGATATTCATAATAATAAAGTAAGTGTTGTATTTTCCACTTCTCATAAAGTAGGATGTCTTTATAATGTTTTAAAATGTTTCTCTGAAAATTACTTAAATTTACTTAAAATTGAATCAAGACCATTACCCAATAAACCATGGGAATATCTTTTTTATGTAGATTTTGAAGGAAACCTTAAGGATGAAACTGTACAATTAGCTATTGAAGCTGTAAAAAACAATAGCAGATATTTTAAAATTTTAGGGAATTATAAAAAACATGATGATAATTTTTAAAAATTAAAATATTAATATATTCATTTTTGCAACATTAATCAATGTAAAAATTTTTGAAGATTTAATATAATTTATTTCTAAAAGAGAAGATATACTATGGCAAAATTTAAAAAATAATTGATTAAGGGGGCAGTTACCGTGAGTAAAACATTTAATGGTATAGTAATTTTTGGAGGAATGGGTTCGGGAAAAGATGAACTTGCAAGGCAGATATGTACTTTAAGAAAAAATGCAAAAATTTACAAAATGAGTGTATTATGCAGAGAAATGATGAAAGTATCTAAGGTAAACCCTAAATGGGCAGGAAAAGAAAGATACATAGGTCAAGCTATTGCAGATAAAATAAGAGAGCTTGATATTAACATAATGTGCGACTATATATTAGCCCTTATATATGAAAGATGGCAGGAGAAATATGGGTGGGATAATACTAAGCTAAACGATGAAGAATATAAAAAAGAACTTCTTAATCAGTTAGCTATTATAAGAAATGAGGAACTTTCAATAATTGTTGGAGGACGTACTATTACGGATTTTAATTATTGGAAAGAAAAAGGATATTTGATTGTAGGTATTAAAGTAAATGAAGAAGTTAAAAAGCAAAGACTTATAGATAGAGATGGAGAAATTACAGTAAAAAACAGTAATAGTGAACATAATACAGAATCAGATATCCCTTATATAATAAATAATTTATGTGATGAAGTTATAATAAATGATGGAACTATAGAAGATTTAAGAAATGCTGCTAAAAATATGTTAATTAAATATAATTTTTAAATAAATATTTAGGGAGCGTAATTAGCTTTGTGTAAAATCAAATCTAACTACGCTACTTATTTTTAAACTATATTTTATTTCAATATTAAATATTTATATTTTAAGACTAAGCACTAATTTTGCTTAGTCATTTTTGATTAAATTAATATGTAAATTATGTTTTTATGATTTCCCCTTAAACTCGATGCCACATTTTTTACAAGTAATTATAATTTTACCTTTTTTTCTAGGAACTCTAAGTTTTTGAGAGCAGTTAGGACATTTAAATATTTTGTATTTACGAGAATCTTTAATATAAGACTTAAACCTATAATATCGTTGCTTTAATATTAATAGGTAATTTTCAAATACTGAAAGTTCTTGATGTCTTTTATATTTGTTTTTTGAAAATGTTCTAAAAAGTCCATAAAATATTAAAACAACTCCTGCTATTGAAGTATATTTTGAAAAAGAAAGCAGCAGCCCTAAAATAAAAAGATATTTTGTAAGTTTATCCAATCCATATGAATCTTTAAAATAATAAGAAAGTTTATCTAATATATTTTTCATTTTAAAATTCCTCCTATTAATGTAAAAAAACTAATTAATCTTTTAATGTAATATTAAAATTTATAATTTTAAGTTAACACATATAGTAAATATCTACAATAAATATTATATGAACTTTTTATAAATTGATTAATAAAAAACTGTAGTAAAAAGCTTTTAAACTTCACTCAATATTTATCACAAATAGTTTATTTATTTTTAATAATGATATTTATAATTTTATTTTATACTAATTTTAAATTGTTTTGGAAAAATTATCCACATTTTGTGGATAATTCCAAAGAAAATGTGGATAATTTTTTAAAATAAAATTTGTTTTTGCTAGATTTTTTTTAAATTTCTAATAAATTAATATTTTTTAAGCTTTATTTAAGGTTTTAAGTATACCATAAATTTATAAGATTGTTCTTTAACAACATATAAATTTTTAAAGAAAGGATGCAGTAATAAATGAAAAACTTTTTAGCAAAACCTTATAGATGGGCAGCTATTTTTTCTATTTTATTGTTAGCAGCATTTACTTTTACTTTGTTAGATACTTTTGTGTTAGAAAAATCAGTATCTAAGGTTTCAACATCGCTTTCATCAGCAGACCAAAAAATAATACAAATTAAACAATCAGAGGATAAATCAAAGGCTTTAATTACAGATAATTCATATCAGGATGAAAATATTAAAATTACCATTGAAAAAGTTCGTAAATATGACACAAATATGTATGTGGCAGATATTCAGCTTTCTGATGCTTCTTATTTAAAAACAGCTTTTGCAAATAACACTTATGGACGCAATATTAAGTCTGAAACTTCAACTATGGCAAAAGAAAAAAATGCTATTTTTGCTATAAATGGAGATTATTATGGATTTAGGAATACAGGTTATGTATTGCGTAACGGAATTGTATACAGAAGCACTGGAGGAAACAATGAAGCACTTGTTATAGATAAAGAAGGAAATTTATCTATAGTTTCGGAAAGTGAAGTAAGTATGCAATCTTTAAGTGATAAAGGTACATGGCAGGTATTGTCATTTGGGCCTGGACTAGTTGAAGATGGAGAAATTACTGTAGATACCTCAAGTGAAGTAGGAAAATCTATGAATAGTAATCCAAGGACTGCCATTGGTCAGATTTCAAAGTTACATTATATTGTAATTGTTTCTGATGGGCGTACTAGCGATAATGAAGGACTTTCTTTATTAAAGCTTGCTCAGGAATTTAAGGATAGAGGCTGCACTACAGCATATAACTTAGATGGAGGAGGATCCTCTACAATGTATTTTAATGGTAAAATCATAAATAATCCTACAGATGGTAGAAAAAATGGAGAAAGGCAGGTTAGCGATATTGTCTATTTTGGATATTAATATGAAAAAACAAAGCAAACATATTAGAAAAACAGTATTAATCTATTTAATATTATCAATAATTGCCATAGTTATAAATAAAATTTACGCTATTTTTGCTCACGGAGTATCTTCAGAAGCTATGACTTGGATGTTTTTATATCCATTGATTGGAGGTTCTCTCTTTTATTCTTTGATTTTAGTGTTTGCAAATTGTATAGTTAGATTTAATGCTTATAGAATGTTTTTTAATATTTATAATTCTGGAATTGCAATATTAACTTTTGGAAGTTTTTTAAAGGGCATTATAGATATTGCAGGTGCTGATTCAAAGCATTTAATATTTTACTATGTGATTGGAATTTTATTTGTTGTTATAGGGTTGATTTTAATATTTATAATGCTCATTAACAAAGATAAAGCTAAACAGTTTTAATTTATTTAAGGTTTGTTTAAGCCTTAGTACATACAATTAATATGTAAAAAACATATTATAGATATCCAAAATCTAAATATAGCCTATTAAAATTATAATACGAGTAATAATATGTTCTATATTATTAGTAGAGAGTATTAGTTATTTTGTTAGATGGCTCTATTAAACTTTAAATATTTACAATTAAATAGAAACAAACATGAAAAGGAGACTAAAAATATGAATAAAAAATCTATAAATCTTATTATAGCTACAGTTCTTACATGTACTACATTGTTATATGGCTGCTCATCAAAGAGTAAAACAGAAAGTAATTCTGATACAAAAGGATCTGCAGCTTCACAAGTTAAAGCAAGTATTATCGGGAATAAAACTGTAAAAAGTGTTATAAGCGGATTGATTACTTATGATAAAGAAGACACATATGTTGAATGGAAAAATGAGAACCCAAATTATATTGAGTTAAATGGATCAACTGCCGATTTAAAGGGCTCAGGAGCAGAAATTAATAAGGGTAAAGTTACTATAAATAAAGCAGGGATTTATGTAATAAGCGGGAAATTAGATAATGGTCAAATTATTGTAGATGTTCAGGATAAAGGGACTGTTAGACTTGTCTTAAATGGGGTAGAAATAAATAGTCCTGATAATGCAGCTATTTATATAAAAAATTCAGAAAAGACAGTTATTTCCTTAGAGGAAGGAACAACAAATTCAATATATGATGGAACAAAATATGTTTTAGAAGATTCCTCTACAGATGAACCTAGTGCAGCAATATTTAGTAAAGATAATCTTGTTATAAATGGGACAGGTAAGTTAATTGTTAAAGGAAACTATAAAGATGGAATTACAAGTAAAGATGATCTGAAAATTACAGGAGGGAATATTCAAATTACATCAGTTGATGATGGCTTAGTTGGTCGCGATATAATAGGAGTAAAAGAAGGTAATATAACTATTGAAGCTGGTGGAGATGCAGTAAAGTCTAATAATGATACAGAAAA
Source organism: Clostridium sp. USBA 49 (assembly GCF_900167505.1). NCBI lineage: Bacteria > Bacillati > Bacillota > Clostridia > Eubacteriales > Clostridiaceae > Clostridium > Clostridium sp. USBA 49. The sequence continues at coordinate 51,334 of NZ_FUYD01000008.1, read as the reverse complement.
TACTAAAGGGATTGTAGCTATCGAAAATGGAACGTTTAATTTAAAAGCTAAAAATGATGGAATACAAGCAGAAACAGCAGTACTTATTTCAGATGGTAATTTTAGTATTACTTCAGGTGGAGGCAGTGTAAATGGTACTAAAAAAGCTGAAGATAGTATGGATGGACCAGGTGGAAAGGATAATAAAAATTTTAATACAACAACTGAAGCTGAGTTAGAAACTGAAAGTGCAAAGGCAATAAAAGCTGTTGCAGATATAGGAATTTCAGGAGGTACATTTAATATAGATTCTTCTGATGATGCTTTGCATAGTAATAATAATGCAATTATAGAAGGAGGTAACTTTACAATAACTTCTGGTGATGATGGATTGCATGCAGATACAATTTTAGGGATAAAGGGTGGAAAAATAAATATTAAAAAGAGTTATGAAGGTATAGAAAGTTCTTTAATAACAATTTCAGATGGTGAAATACATGTTACTTCAGATGATGACGGTATAAATGTTGCTGGAGGTGTTGATGGATCTTCAACAATTGGGAATTCAGCACCAAATAATTTAGAATCGTCAGGAAACAATATGCTTAATATAAATGGTGGATATGTTGTTGTTAATGCTGTTGGTGATGGTTTAGATTCAAATGGATCAATAAAAATAACTAAAGGGACAGTGGTTGTATATGGTCCAACGGCTAATATGAATGGAGCTTTAGATTACAATGGTACATTTGAAATGACAGGAGGATTTTTGATAGCTGCTGGAAGCTTAGGGATGATGCAAGCACCTTCAGATACATCAACTCAGTATTCAATAGCAATGACTTATCCACAGACTCAGAAGGCAGGAACTATTGTAAACTTACAAGATAGTAAAGGAAATTCTATAGCAACCTTTGCACCTTTAAAAGAGTATCAATCTGTACTTATTAGTTCACCTGAACTTAAAAAAGGAGAGAGCTATACACTTTATTCTGGAGGAAGTTCAACAGGTACATTAACAGACGGATTTTATAAAGATGGCAAATATGAAAATGGTACTAAAATAGTAAGTTTTACAATTTCAGATTCAGTAACTTGGCTTAATGAATCAGGGATAACAACTCCAAGAAGCTCTATGCCAGGTGGTGGTCATGGAGGGGAAAAAGGACAACGTCCACCAAGAACACAAGATCAAAATTTACCTGAAACTGAAAATCAATCAACTTCTGGGGACATAAATAACAAATAAAGGTGTTAAAAATATAAAAAAGATATTATAAAATAGAAATCTTTATAGTAAAGAAATTAAAAACAATCCAGTAGAAAGCATTTTGATATGCTTACTACTGGATTGTTTTTTATCTATCTTGCTAACATAGGAAGATAGATTTTTTTTTACTTGCTTTTTATACGGGGAAGCTCAACTGTAAATGTAGTTATATCATTTATAATGCTTTTAACAGATATTTTACCTTTGTGCTGTTCAACTATAGACTTTGCTATAGAAAGTCCTAATCCATAACCTCCGCTTTTTTTAGAACGAGATTTATCCAGGCGATAAAATCGATCGAATATATTGTTTAGATATTCTTCAGGAATTCCTTTTCCAGTATTGGATATAGTAAGTATAGCTTTATTATTATACTTTTTTAGTGAAAGTGAAATTTTACCATTAGGATTTGTATATTTTAAAGCATTATCTAATAAAATCATTACAACTTGCTTAATCTGTTCACTATTTCCATAACATATGATGTTAGGTTCAATATTATAATCTAAGAACATATTGTTTTCAAAAATAATAGCTTCCATTGTTAAAATAACATTTTCTATAGTTTCGCTTAAATTAAAATCAGTGGAAATTAGCTTTATATCTGAGTGATCTGTTTGAGCAAGATAGAGTAAATCATTAGTTAATTTAATCATCCTCTCAACCTCAGATTTTATATAGTAAACCCATTTAGACTGATTTTTTATAGTGTCTTCACTGTTTGCTAAAAGTAATTCTGCATTAGTATTTATAACAGTGAGGGGTGTCTTTAACTCATGAGAAGCATCTGCAATAAATTGTTTTTGTTTATCAAAGGTTTCTTTAATAGGTTTTATAGCTTTATTTGCAAAGAATTTGCTTATAAAGAAAATTGCAATAAGCATTAGCAATGCAACAGCTGAAAAAGTATAAATAAGATTTGTTAAATAATTGTATTTATCAGTTACATCTAAAAAAACTATTTTATAACCCGAATTATCTAAAGAAGGTCTAAACATAAATTCCCAATAAGTATCGTCAAGCTTAAATCTGCTTTTGTCAGTATTTGATGATAAAGCCTTTTCTTTTGCTTCTTCATAAAAACTATCATCCATATCAAATACAGATTGACTACTTATAATATTATTTTTATTATCAATTATCAATGTAAAGGATAATGAACGTTTAGGATGAGGATCTTCCATATTATTAGGACCTTTGTAATTTAATTTAGGTTCTTTTTGTATATTATTTACCTTTCCATTAATATCTGATAATCTATTTAACTCCATATTTATATCATTACGAACATTTTTATATGTAATTAAATATATACTTGAAAAAGATATTATCATCATAATAGAAATAATAATTAAATTTAATATTAAAAATTTATTTCTAAGCTCTTTGAACATAATTAGCTCCTTTTAATTTTATTAAAATCAGTTTAATTCTAATATATATCCAACACCTCTTACAGTATTTATAGTAACTTTAGAATTTAGATAAGCTAATTTTTTTCTTAAAAAAGAGATATAAACTTCTACATGGTTATGTTCAACTTCCGAGTCAAACCCCCATAGTTTTTCAATTATAAGTTCTTTTGAAGTAGCTAAGTTCTTTCTTGTAATAAGAAGTTCTAAAAGTTCTGCTTCTTTAAGTATTAGCTTAATCTCTTTATCATCTTTAGCTAGTTTTAATGTAGAAGGATTTAACTGCAAATCTCCAAATTTTAAAGAATTATCTTGAAGTACCTCACCTTTTCGTCTAGATATAGCTCTTATTCTAGCAAGTAATTCTTCGCTTGCAAATGGTTTTGCTAAATAATCATCAGCTCCACTGTCAAGTCCTGTCACTTTATCTGAAATTTCTCCTCTTGCAGTTAAAAGTATTACAGGAGTAGATATTCCTTCCTTTCTTAAAGTCTTAAGAATGCTTATACCATCCATTTTAGGAAGCATAATGTCTAAAATTATTAAATCATATATATCGCTTAAAGCATTATCAAGACCACTTTCCCCATCATTAACAGCATCAACAGTATAATTATTTTTTTTTAATATTTGTGTTAAAGCTTCAGCTAAAGGAAGCTCATCTTCTACTATTAAAATTCTCATAGTATCTTCTCCTAATGTTTAAGATAGATTTTTGTAAATTTATTATAGCATAGAAACCTTTAATGAAACTTAAATGAAGTTTTATATTTAAATTAAATTTAATCAATTAAAAATATTTAAGGTTTGTTTAAGCTTATTTTTGTAAGATAAATTCATAAGGAAATTTTACAGAAAAGTAAAATTGTTTAAGCTTTATTTAAGGTTAAGGTTTTAAAATAAGCTTAAATAAAAAAATTAAAGCAAGGAGGGGGATAAATTAAATGGCTATAGAGGTTTTTAATAGAAATGAATGTAAGTTTTTACTTAATGATGATGTATATAAATCATTGAGCGTAAAACTTCAAGAGTATATGGATAAGGATGATTATAGCAAAGATGACAATTTTTATACAATAAGCAATATTTACTATGATAGTGAAGATAATTATTTAATAAGAAACTCTTTAATGAAGCCTACATATAAAGAAAAGCTTCGACTTAGAGCTTATGGTGTTCCAAGTGAAAATGACAAAGTATATTTGGAAATTAAGAAAAAATTCAATGGAGTAGTTAATAAAAGAAGGACTTCTATAAAATTAAAAGAAGCTTATACTTTTTTAAGCACAAGTAAAAAGCCAGAAATTCAAACTTACATGAATAAACAGGTTATAAATGAAATTGAATATATTCTAAAACTTTATAATGTAAGGCCAAAGCTTTACCTAGCTTATGATAGAAGGGCTATGTTTGGAAAGGATAATAAAGAATTAAGAATAACTTTTGATACAAATATACGAACTAGAAGATATGATTTAAAACTTGAAGCAGGAGATTATGGAGAGCAGCTTTTAGAAAAGGGCAAATGGCTTATGGAAATTAAAGCTGAAAAAAATATCCCTATTTGGCTTGCACAACTTCTATCAAAATATAAGGTTTATAAAACTAATTTTTCAAAGTATGGCAAGGAATATGAAAAAATGCTTATAAATAATAAAAAATTGAAAGGAGAAACAAATAAATGTTTGGATCAATATTTAGCTCAGTATCTAACTCATCAATTAGCGCATCAATTCCTTTAATGGATTCAGTTTTAACTATACTTATATCATTTATATTAGGTATTGCAATAAGCATAACTTACATGAAAACTTCAAATAAAGGAGCATATTCACAAAATTTTTCTTTAACACTTGTGATAATACCAACAGTTATAGCTATTATAGTCCTTTTAATAGGAAGTAATATTGCAAGAGCATTTAGTTTAGCAGGAGCCTTTTCTATAATTAGATTTAGAAGTGCTCCTGGAGATCCTAAAGATATAGCATTTGTTTTATTTACTATGGCAGCAGGCTTTGCCTGTGGAGCAGGGGCTTATGGGTATGCAGTATTATTTACAGTTTTTCTTTGTACATTAATGTATATACTTAACTTAACAAACTTTGGAGCAAGAAAGTTTTCGCATAAGCTTTTAAAGATTACTATACCAGAAGATTTGGATTATGAAGGAGCTTTTGATGATATATTTGCAGAATATACAACAGGGCATGAACTTATAAAAGTAAAAACAACAGATTTGGGAAGTTTATTTCAGCTTGTATTTACTGTAACAATGGACAGTAGTAAGAGCCAAAAAGAATTTTTAGATGCATTAAGATGCAGAAATGGGAATTTAAATATTACTTTATCTATGAATGAAGATACAGCACAGTACTAAAAGATAGAAATCTAAGGAGGTGTAATTTATGACAATTTTAATTCCAGCTTATGAACCTAGCAAAAAATTTATTGATTTGATATATAATTTAAGAGATATTTGTGATTATGATATTGTAGTTGTAGATGACGGAAGTGGAGAAAAATATAAATATATTTTTGATACTGTTTCAAATCTTGGTTGTATTGTACTAACTCATGAGCAAAATAAAGGTAAAGGAGCAGCATTAAAAACTGGTTTTAAATATATAAAAGAAACAAATGAATGTACTGGAATTGTTACTGCTGACTGCGATGGACAGCATTTACCAAAAGATATTGTAAAAATTGCAGAATCTATAAAAGATTATAATAACTCTATAATACTTGGAAGCAGAAAATTTGCAGGTAAAGTTCCAATTAAAAGCCGCTTTGGAAATAGCTTGACTAGAATTATATTTTCCTTTGCAAGCGGCTCAAAGGTTTATGATACTCAGACTGGTCTTAGAGGATTTTCTGTAAGCATGCTAAATTGGCTTTGTGAGATTTCAGGAGACAGGTTTGAATATGAAATGAATATGCTTTTGGAGGCTGTACCAGAGGGTTATAGCTTTCATGAAATTGATATAGATACAGTATATTTGGAACAAAATAAATCTTCACATTTTCATCCTTTAAAAGATTCTCTTAGAGTATATCTTCCTATTATTAAATTTAGTACATCTTCTCTTATGGCTGGAGTTATTGATTTCTTTCTTTTAGGTATAATACAACTTTTCACTTCAAATTTATTTTTGGCAGTAGCAGGAGCAAGAATATGTAGTGCAATATTTAATTATACAGTAAACAAATTTTTTGTATTTTCAAAGTTTAAGGGAGTTTCAGTAAAAACCTCTTTACCAAGATATTTTATACTTGCAGCATTTATAATGTTTGCAAATTATGGAGTGATTAATATATATTACAGTATAATAGGCTTATCTTTATTTTTAGCTAAGATTTTTACTGAAATAACAATATTTCTATTTAGCTACTGGTCTCAGAGAAAATTTGTTTTTGTTAAATAATGAAAGTGCTGCTGAAGCTAGCTATTTAACTAGATTTAGCAGCACTTTTTCTCATAATATAAAACAAGTTTTTGATTAATAATATTTAATATTTTTATCTTTAGACAATTATAAAATTTTATTTAAGAACATAAACTTTAACATATTTTACAGCCCATTTTAAAGCTTCAGATTTAGTATTAAAAAATACATCTATTTTATTTCCTTTAATGGCAGAACCACAATCTGCAGCAATAGCAAAGCCATAATTTTCAACATAAAGTTTTGTTCCATATGGTATAATATTTGGATCCACTGCAATAGTACTATATCCATTAGGATTTCTTACAGCCTTTCTGCCAGATGCTGTGTAGGCAGAAATAGCACCGCCTGTAGGAGAATAAGCAGTAGCTTTTGCGGTGAAAACATTTGTATAAGGGATGGCATTTCCACCTCTTGATATAGTAAGTGCTGGAAGAGCTCCTGCAACTATAATTTTATCTTGTGGTTTTTTTACTATAATTTCTTCTAAAATTTTTCTTGAAACTTCTTTGCCATTTTCATATGTAACTTCAATATTCACCTTTTTTTCTCCAGGTTTACCTTCCTGAACAGTTTTTCTTACAGTATTAACTAAATTATTATCGGTTTTGATTACAGTATTGAAATCTATATTTTTAGATTCAGATAAAGTTTTTACATCTACTCTTATTATTTCAATTTTCATATTTTTTTCAATTTTTGTATCTATTGGTGGAGTTATTTTATCTTTTTCTCTTAAAGCAATTCCTTCAGCTTTAAGCATAGAAGCTACATTTTCTTCAGCAGTTAAAATATTTAAATTTTTACCATCTGCCAAAAGATTAACATTAAAGGCGCGTTTTATATTGATTGTACTATTTTTAGATATTTTTGAATTTAAACTTGGCTTAACTTTATCTTTAGGGCCTAATACTATGTTTTCTTCTTGTAAAACTTTATTAACAGTATTTTTAAAAGTTTTATATTGAGTCGATTTACCATCTATAACAATTGTAACTGTTTTAAAATTGCTATATATTACTGCCAAAAGTATAGCTATTACTAAGAGTGAAGCAGTAAACTTTTTTATATTAGCTTTAGTAAAATTAAAATTAAAACTAATAATGTTCTCCTCCTTCCATTTTATAGGTTCAAAATTAAATTCAAACTTATATTATGAGATAATTATAGTTATGCCTTCAGTAGTAAATATATGTAAATAATATAGTTTTTTTTTAAGTTTGTCAAATTTGAGGCTTAAATATGCTGCTTTTACAAAAAATATTATATAATATATAATAAGTATTAATTAAAACAAAGGGGGATAAAAATGTCAATAAAAAGTTTTTTAAAATACGTAGAAATTCAAACAAAAGTAGCTAGTGTTATACCTTTTATATTAGGAAGTGTATTTGCTTTTTATAGATATGAAAGTTTTAACATTTTAAATTGTATTATAATGTTTATATCTCTTATAACTTTTGATATGACTACAACAGCTATAAATAATTATATAGATTTTAAAAAAGCATATAAAAAAGAAGGATATGGATATGAATTCCATAATGCTATTGTTAGAGATGGAATAAAAGAAAAAACAGCATCAGCAATAATATATATACTTTTATCCATTGCTGTTATTTTTGGAATTTTACTTACAATAAAAACAAATGTTATTGTACTTTTAATAGGAATTATATCTTTTGCAGTAGGAATTTTTTATACATTTGGACCGCTTCCAATATCAAGAATGCCGCTAGGAGAAGCATTTTCAGGCTTTTTTATGGGATTTATAATAATGTTTTTATCAATATTTATTCACATAGCAGATAAAAATTTAGTGTCATTAACTTATATAAATAATATATTAAGTCTTAATATAAATATAAAAGAAGTATTTTTTTTATTTTTACTTGCAATACCTGAAATGGGTGGAATTGCTAACATAATGCTTGCTAATAATATTTGTGATATAGAAGATGATGTATTAAATAAAAGATTTACACTACCTTACTACATAGGCAAAAAGAGTGCACTTAAATTGTTTGAAATATTTTACTATATAGGTTTTATAGATATAATAATTTTAGTTTTATTAGAAATTGATCCTATTTGGTCTTTAATTACTTTATTTGCTTTTATTCCAGTTTTTAAAAATATAAAAATATTTAAAGCAAATCCTTCTAAAAAAGATACTTTTGCCTTGGCAGTTAAAAATTTTGTTATTATGAACACATTACATATTTTAACAATAGTATTGGGTTTAATCTTTAAATAAATAATATTCTCTTGTATATATTGAAATACTATATTATAATAAAATAATTGATATTGAAAGAGGGATTATAATTCATGGAAAATAAACAAAATGTTAAATTTAGTGATTTAGGTTTAAATGAAAAAGTTATAAAAGCAATAGATGATATGGGGTTTGAAGAACCTTCAAGAATACAAGCTGAAATTATACCAGTTTTGCTTCAGGGCTTTGATGCTATAGGTCAAGCGCAAACTGGTACAGGGAAAACTCTTGCTTTTGGAGCTCCTATACTAAGTAAGTTCGAAAAAAAAGAAAATAATATTTATGCTATTATACTTGCTCCAACAAGAGAATTAGCAATACAAGTTAATGATGAACTTGTGCGTTTAGCTAAATATATAAAAGTAAAGACACTTCCTGTATATGGAGGTCAACCAATAGAAAGACAGATAAGAGCTTTAAAAAATGGCATAGATATCATAGTAGGTACTCCAGGAAGAGTTTTAGACTTAATAAGAAGGAATATAATAGATTTAAGCTCAATAAAATTTCTGGTACTTGATGAAGCTGATGAAATGCTTGATATGGGCTTTATAGATGATATAGAAGAAATAATAAAAAATGCAAATAAAGATAGACAGACTATGCTTTTTTCAGCCACTATGCCTGATGAAATAAAAAAACTTTCAAAAAGATATATGAAAGACGATAGAAAACATATATCTATAGTTAAAAATACTATGACAGTGTCTACTGTAAGTCAATATTACTATGAAGTTAAGCAAAATAATAGATTTGAATCTTTTTGCAGAATACTTGATGTAGAAGAACCATCTTCAGCTATAATATTTTGTAAAACTAAAAAAGGCGTAGATGAATTAGTTGAAGCTATGCAAACTAGAGGTTATAGTGTAGAAGGAATGCATGGAGATATGAGTCAAAATCAAAGGCTTAATACGTTGAAAAAATTTAAAGAAGGAAACCTTGAATTTTTAGTTGCCACAGATGTTGCGGCAAGAGGTATAGATGTTGAAAATGTAACTCATGTAATAAATTATGATTTACCTCAAGATATTGAATCTTACGTTCATAGAATAGGAAGAACAGGGAGAGCCAAAAAGGAAGGAATAGCATATTCATTAGTTACCCCAAGAGAATATATGACTTTAAAGCAAATAGAAAAAGTTACAAAGAGTAAGATAAAGAGGAAAGAAATACCAACAATTGATGATATATTTCAAGCTAAATTTAGAAATATTTTAGATAGAATTAAAGAAACTTTAGAAGAAGATGAATATAAAAGATTTGTACCTTTAGCAACAGAACTTGATGATGACTATAATCTTGTAGATGTAGCAGCAGCACTTATGAATATACTTTATAATAAAGAAATTTCTTATGAATATACAGAAAATAACATAAGTGTTGAAACAGGTTTTATAAGGCTGTTTTTAACAGTAGGAAGAATTGATAAAATTAATCCTAAATCAATTTTACAGTTTTTTAATGAAAATGCTGGAATTAACAAAGAAGATATAGGAAATATAGATATTTTTGAAAAATTTACTTTTGTTGATGTTAACGAGAGGGCTGTAGATATTATAATTAAAAAATGTAATGGTAAAAAAATTTCAGGAAGAAAAGTTAATGTTGAAATTTCAAGACCTAAAAAGTAAAATAAATATAATATATAAAGAGGGAATTCTAAAAAATAGATATCCCTCTTTTGCATTATATTAAAAAATATCATATATTTTGGAGGCAGATATGATAAAACTTACAGAACAAATAGCTCAAGATATAGTGGATAAAATGATGGATGTTATACCATATAATGTAAATATAATGAACAGTGAGGGAAGAATAATAGGAAGTGGGGATAAAAGCAGAATAGGAGAAATTCATGAAGGAGCAATAGAAGCTATTGATAAAGATAAACTTATAGCTGTATATGAAGCTAAAGGAGGAGCTAAACCAGGAGTAAATATGCCTATACATTTTAATAATAAAGTAATGGGGGTTATAGGTATAAGTGGAGATCCTGCCTTGGTTGAAGCTTTTGCATCTATAGTTAAAGTTACTGCTGAACTTTTAATAAACCAAGCTTATGTATTAAACGAGCAAAAAGCAAGAGAGCAGGTTAAGGAAGGATTCTTATATCAGTGGGCATATTTAAGAGAAGACTATGATGATGATTTTTTACATAAAGCTCTTACATTAAATATTGATTTAAAAATAGAACGTATAGCTGTGGTTATAAAAGACAGCAGTGAAAAAAATATTTTAGATAAAATATCTAGATACCTTCAAGAAGGAGAATATACAATAAAGTTAAATCGTGAAAATATATTAATTTTTATGAAAGTTGATTACAAAATAAATAAAAGAATTAATACTATATTTGATGAACTAAAAAAGCCTGTAAAAATTGGAGTAGGATATGATAGAAAAATAATGGCAAAATCTATGCAAGAAGCTATAACTGCTATGGAAATTATGGAAAAACTTAGAATAAATAAAGATATATGCTATTACAAAGAAATTTCTTTTATAGATATATTGTCTAAAAGTATAGAGAAAAATAAATTAGAATACATAGTAGAAAAATTAGAAAAAGAATCTAAAGGATTAGATTTAATAGAAACACTTACTACATATGTTATTCTTAATGGAGAAGTAAATCATGTTTCAGAAGTACTTCATATACATAGGAATAGTTTAAACTATAGATTAAAGAAAATAGAAGATATAACAGGTAAAAATCCTAGAAATTTAACTGAACTTTTAGAACTCTTTACAGCCTGCATACTCCATAAATTAAAATAAATTGTGCAAAGGAACAAAAAACATACCAAAAATATTAAACCTTTGGATGATGAAATAGGTTACAAAAATATCTATAATTTAAATCGTAATCGTAATCATACTGTTTTATTACAGATGAAATAAAGAGGAGGTAAGTTTTATATGCAGGTTACAGTTACAGCTTTAGGAGCAATAATAGGATTAATAGTAGCAATTGTGTTAATTATTAAAAAGGTTCATCCAGTATATGGATTAATACTTGGAGCAATTATTGGAGGAATAGTTGGAGGAGCTGGAGTTTCAGGAACTGTTACTTTGATGTTAGATGGTGCCAAAGGAATTATTACAGCAGTACTTAGAATATTAACTGCTGGTGTGCTTGCTGGAGTTCTTATTGAATCAGGTGCTGCAGGAAAAATTGCTGAAACGATAGTAAACAAACTTGGAGAATCTAATTCACTTATAGCATTAGCTATAGCAACTATGGTTTTAACAACAGTAGGAGTATTTATAGATGTAGCAGTTATAACAGTTGCACCAATAGCAATGGCTATTGCTAAAAAAGCTAATTTAACTAAAACTGGAATACTTATTGCTATGATAGGAGGAGGTAAGGCAGGAAACATAATGTCTCCAAATCCCAATGCTATAGCAGCATCAGATAGTTTTAAAATTCCATTAACTTCAGTTATGGCAGCAGGAATTATACCTGGAATTGCAGGAATTATAGTGACTTGTATAATAGCTAAAAAACTAGCTAGAAAAGGTTCAAAAGTAGAAATTAGTGAAGTTGAAATAAATATTGAAGAAAAACCAGGATTTTTAGGAGCCATAGTGGGGCCATTAGTAGCAATTTTATTATTAGCATTAAGACCATTATTTAATATAAGTATAGATCCTCTTATAGCACTTCCGGTAGGTGGAATAATTGGAGCTTTAGCTATGGGTAAAATAAAAAACATAAACAAATATGCAACTGCAGGTTTAGCTAGAATGAGTGGGGTAGCTATATTACTTCTTGGTACTGGAGCAATTGCAGGAATAATATCAAATTCAGGATTAAAGGATGTTATTATAAATGGATTAAATACTTTAGGACTTCCAGCTTTTGCATTAGCACCAATAGCAGGTATATTAATGTCAGGAGCTACAGCATCAACAACCTCAGGTACAGCGGTTGGAAGTCAAGTATTTGGACCAACATTACTTGATTTAGGAGTTAAGCCATTATCAGCTGCAGCGATGATTCATTCAGGAGCTACAGTACTTGACCATTTACCACATGGAAGTTTTTTTCATGCAACTGGTGGGAGCGTATTTATGGATATGAAAGAAAGATTAAAGCTTATACCTTATGAATCTTTAATAGGATTATCCATGACAATAATTTCAACAATAATATATGGATTATTAAAATAAATATATAAGCTTATTTTTTACAGGCATATTGAAAGGAGACAGAATTATGAAATTTGTTTTGGCCCCAGATTCGTTTAAAGAAAGTATGAGTGCTAAAGAAGCAGCAGAAGCTATGAAAAAAGGAATAAAAAAAGTAATACCTGATGCTGAATGCGTATTAGTTCCAATGGCTGATGGCGGAGAAGGAACTGTTCAATCTTTAGTTGATGCTACAAATGGCGAAATAATAGAAACAATAGTTACAGGACCTTTAGGTAATAAAGTTAAAGCTATGTTTGGAATTTTAGGGGATAGAGAAACTGCTGTAATAGAAATGGCAAGCGCAAGTGGAATTCATCTGTTAAAAAAAGAAGAAAGAAATCCTCTTTTAACTACAACATACGGCACAGGAGAACTTATAAAAGCAGCACTTGATAAAAATGTAAAAAGAATTCTTATAGGAATAGGTGGGAGTTCTACAAATGATGGCGGAGCAGGAATGATACAAGCTCTTGGAGCAAAGCTTTTAGATAAAGAAGGAAATGAAATTGAATTTGGAGGAGGAGCATTAGAAAAACTTTACAAAATAGATTTATCTGGATTAGATAAAAGACTTGAAAATGTTATTATAGAAGCAGCTTGTGATGTAACTAATCCTCTAACTGGTAAAGAAGGAGCTTCATATGTTTTTGGTCCTCAAAAAGGAGCAACTCCTGAAATGATAGAAAAGCTTGATAAAAATCTTGCTCACTATGCAGAAATAATAAGAAAAGATTTAGGTAAAGATATAGAAAACATTCCTGGAGCTGGTGCTGCAGGAGGTTTAGGAGCAGGACTTATGGCATTTTTAAATGCAGAGCTTAAAAGAGGTGTAGAACTTGTTATAAAATATACAAATCTTGAAGAAAAAATAAAAGAAGCAAATTATGTATTTACAGGAGAAGGAAGTATAGACCACCAAACTATATTTGGTAAGACTCCTTACGGTGTATCAATGACAGCGCAAAAATTAGGAATTCCAGTAATAGCTTTTGCAGGCAGAATTGGAGATGGAATAGAAGTGCTTTATGATAAAGGCATAAATTCAATAATAGGTATAATGCCCGGAGCTTCCTCTATAGAAGATGCTTTAAAGCAAGGCAGTGAAAACTTAGAAAGAGCTGCTGAAAATATAGCTAGAATACTAATTATAAATAATAAAAATTGTATAAATTAAAGATTTTAAAAATTAAAAGTATTAAAAAGCTTAAAATATATTAAAAATAAATAAATAAATGTTCATATATAAATTATAAAGGACGGTTTAAATTTAAAAATATTGCCGTTCTTTTTATTTTAAATAAATATACAATAATTTTTTATAAAATCTATTGTATAATGCAAGTATAATATATTTTTTACAATATATGATTTTTAAATATTTATTAAATATTATTGAAATAATTATTTATTTAATACTGCAATTTAAAATATAAATACATTTATAAAAATATATGTATTTATTATAAAAAGTATATTATAATTAAAAGATATAAAGTTTAAGGGAGTGCAGAAATAATGGCAGGGAAAACAATTATACCAAAAGAATATAATAGGCATTTAGATCTACTTGAAACAGAGATAGCTATAAAAGCTATAAAAGATTTTTTTGAAAAAAGACTTTCTGAAAAATTAAATTTAACAAGAGTATCAGCACCAATTTTTGTTAAAAGCGGGAAGGGTATAAATGATAATTTAAATGGCGTAGAAAGAGCTGTGTCTTTTGATGCTAAATCTATAGAAGATAATAATTTAGAAATAGTACAATCTCTTGCAAAATGGAAGCGTATGGCTCTTTACAGGTATAAATTTAATGTTGGAGAAGGTTTATATACAGATATGAATGCTATAAGAAGAGATGAAGACCTTGATAACCTTCATTCAATATATGTAGATCAATGGGATTGGGAAAAAGTTATATCAAAATCCGATAGAACAGAAAATATGCTTAAACATGTTGTTAGACAGATTTATAAGGTTTTTAAAGAAACTGAAAATTATGTTTATTCTATTTATCCTATTTTTGGCAAAATATTACCAGAAGATATTTATTTTATAACAACACAGGAATTAGAAGATAGATATCCAGAATTAACTCCAAAAGAAAGAGAAGATGCTATAGCTAAAGAAAAAGGTGCTGTATTTATAATGAAAATAGGGGATATATTAAAATCAGGGGAAAAACATGATGGACGTTCACCAGATTATGATGATTGGTCCCTTAATGGAGATATAATATTTTGGTATCCTATTTTAGAAAGAGCTTTTGAAGTTTCTTCTATGGGAATTAGAGTTGATAAAGATGCACTTTTAAGGCAATTAAAAATTTCAAATTGTGAAGATAGATTAAATTTAGAATATCATAAACTTATTATAAATGAAAAACTTCCTTTTACTATAGGAGGGGGAATAGGTCAGTCAAGAATATGCATGTTCTTTTTAAGAAAGGCACACATTGGAGAAGTACAAGCGTCTGTATGGACAGATGATATAATTGCTGAATGCGAAAAAAACAATATATTTTTGTTATAAATAAATATATTATGATTATTTAATAAAAAGTTTTTTTATTAAATGGTTACTATTATAAATGTTTACTATTATATTAGATATAATAGAAATTTAGAAATACTATAAATATTAGTGGGAATTAATTTACAGTTTATTGTGGGTTAATTATATTATAAAATTTAATAACATTTATGTTAAAAATATAATTGATGGATAATTATTAAAAATAGAGAAAAAATATAATATTATTGTTAGTTTTTATTTTTATAATTAAGTCTGTAAAACTTCATATATTTGTAGTTGAGGACGAAAAACTTTAAGTTAAGGGAGTTTGATACTCCCTTAACTTAATATTATACCAATTTATGATTTTAAATTGTTTATTATGATAGAAAATTTACTAAAAATTAGTAATTAAGCTATATTTTTAATTATTCACTTATAAGTACTTTGTTTCTATTTGTTGCACCAATGTTGAGAGTAAAAACTACTTCAAAATTCTAATGCAATAGGTATTGATGTAGGTATAAAGAAAGTCATTTTGTGCTATGTCCTAAATGTGGAATTAAAACGATAGGGACATAAATGCAAGTAAGAGCATTCTTAAACAAGGTCTAAAGGAACTAAAATAGAAGTGGCGTAAGCCTGTAGATAAATACGGTAGGGACTATCGGAATTAAGCCTATGGAGATAGTAGGCTGCGAGACCTAAGAAGCAGGAAGCCCCATACCCTTGTGGGTGGGGTAAGTTCACAAGCTAAAATTAACAAAAAAATAAAAAACTAAATATAATAAATAAAAATTTTTTGTTGGATAATTTATTGAAAATTATTATAATATAAGATAGTATACTATTTATTATAGATATTTAAAATGAAAAATTAAATTTAATAAAATAATAATAATAAAATGAATATATTTTATTATTGTGAAAAATATGAGATTATTATTATTATTTTATTATAAAAATACATTGAAAAATTTGGATATCATAATAAAGTATTAAATGAAAATATAGAGAGGTAAACTATGAAATTATGTTCAATTTGCAATAAAAATATAGCTACAATATTTACAACAAGAACACTAAATGGAAAAACTGAAACCATTGGGGTATGTCTTCCATGTGCTAAAAAAATGGGACTTCCAATAATAGATCAGCTTATGGCGCAAACAGGGATGAGCCCAGAGGAAGTTGAAAATTTATCTGAACAAATGAATGAAATGTTAAAAGATATGAATATAGATGAACTGGCAGATAACGATATATTTAATGGACTTATAAATGGAGCTTTTCCAGAACCTATGGGAATTGAAAAAAAGGAAGAAAATAAAAAAGATCCTTTCTTTGGTTCTTTAAAAAGAGATAAAGATGATGAAAAAGTTAAAAAACCAAAAGGAAAGAGAAAGTTTTTAGATACTTATGGTATAAATCTTACAACAAAGGCATTAGAAAATAAGGTAGATAAAGTTATAGGAAGAAATCGTGAAATAGATAGAGTAATACAGATTTTAAATAGAAGAACTAAAAACAATCCTATATTAATAGGTGAGCCTGGTGTAGGTAAAACAGCTATAGCAGAAGGGCTGGCTGTAAGAATTGCTTTTAAAGAAGTTCCAGAAAAACTTTTTAATTCAGAAGTTTATTTGTTAGATTTAACTGCTGTAGTTGCTGGAACACAGTTTAGAGGCCAGTTTGAAGGTAGAATGAAATCTATAATTGAAGAAGCTAAAGAAAATGGTAATATAATATTAGTGATAGATGAAGTCCATAATATATTAGGTGCTGGAGAAGCTCAAGGTGGAGCTATGAATGCAGCAAACATTTTAAAACCAGCTTTAGCCCGTGGAGAAATTCAAGTAATAGGAGCTACAACTTTAGAGGAATATAGAAAATATATTGAAAAAGATTCTGCTTTAGAGAGAAGATTTCAGCCTGTAATTGTAGAAGAACCTACGGTAGAAGAAACAATAGAGATTTTAAAAGGTATAAAGCATTATTATGAAGATTACCATAAGGTTCATATAACAGATGAAGTTATCAAAGCTGCAGCAAATCTTTCTGAAAGATATATTACAGATAGATTTCTTCCAGATAAGGCTATAGATGTTATAGATGAAGCAAGTTCTAGAGCAAATCTAAAAAATAAAGGATTAGTTGAATTAAAAGCACTTAAAGAAGAATTAAAAGATATTGAAGATAAAATAGAAGAAGCTTCTAAGAAAACTGATTATGAAAAAGCAGCAGAATATAGAGTAGAAAAGTATAGACTTCAAGATAAGATAGCAAGTCTTGAAAAAGAATGTGATAATGTTTATTTGACTGTTGAAGATATAGCTTATGTTATAGAGGCTTGGACAAAAATTCCTGTAAAGAGTATAACTGAAGAAGAAGCAGAAAAACTTCTAAATTTAGAAGATAGGCTTCATAAGCGTGTAATAGGTCAACATGAAGCTATAGTAAGTTTATCAAGAGCTATAAGAAGAAATAGATTAGGATTTAAGAAAAAGAAAAAACCATCTTCATTTATATTTGTAGGGCCTACTGGAGTGGGTAAAACTGAGCTTGCAAAAGCAGTTGCAGTAGAGCTTTTTGGAAATGAAGAAGCTCTTATAAGGATGGATATGACAGAGTATATGGAAAAGCATACTGTATCAAAACTTATAGGAGCACCTCCTGGATATGTAGGATACGATGAAGGAGGTCAGCTTACTGAAAAAGTAAGAAGAAGACCATATTCAGTTATACTTTTAGATGAAATTGAAAAAGCACATCCAGACGTATTTAATATGCTTCTTCAAATACTTGAAGATGGAAGACTTACAGACAGTCAAGGAAGAACTGTTTATTTTGAAAATACAATTATAATAATGACTTCTAATGCAGGGACTAATTTTAAAAATAATGGTATTGGTTTTGCACAAGATAACTATAATGCACTTGAGAATAAAGTTAAAGAAGCATTAAAAGAATATTTTAGACCAGAATTTTTAAATAGAGTTGATGAAACAATTGTATTTAAATCTCTTACAAAGGAAGAACTTTATAAAATTATGGATTTAATGATTAATGAAGTTGTAGAAGAGTTAAGAGAAAGAAATATAACTATAAATGTTTCTGAAGAAGTAAAAGACTTTTTAATAAAAGAAGGATATGACGAAAAATATGGGGCAAGACCTTTAAGAAGAACTATACAAAAATATATTGAAGATGAAATTTCTGAATGTTATCTTCGTGGCAAGTTTAAAGAAGGTTCTCATATAAATATAGTTTTAAAAGAAGGTAAAGTTGTATTGGAATAAAAGAAAATTGGATTTTATTTTACTAATAATGTAGTTGTTAATTTATGTTTATCAATTAATAAATTTGATATAATAATTATAAACATAAATATTAAAAGGATCTGATAAATATGGTACCATTTAAAGAAGAAATAGATAATGTTAAAAATCAAATAATTAATATTTGCAATCCATTTAAAATAATTCTTTTTGGATCTTGTGCTACTGGTAGTGCTAGAGATGATAGTGATATTGATTTATGCATAATTTGTGATTATGAAGATAAACAAAAGCTATTAACAGAACTATTAATTAATGTAGATTATGAAAGAGATGTAGATTTTATATTATATAGACCAGAAGAGTGGGAAGTTTATAAAGAAGATACGACTACATTTGCCAATTTGATATACAGGAAGGGAATTATTATATATGGTCGATAGTTTAAAATATAAAGAATGGTTTAATACGGCACAAAAGGATTTAAAAGCGGCTAAAATACTTTATGAAAACAATGCAGACAATGGATTAGTATTATTTCACCTTCAGCAGGCTGTAGAAAAATATTTAAAAGGATATTTAATTTATAAAACAGGAATTTTTCAAGAAGGGCATAGTTTGATTAAATTATGTAAAAAAGCAGCTTTTTATAATAAGGAATTTAGAAAATTTATTAAGGACTGTGCAATTTTAAATGGATACTATATAGAAACAAGATATCCATCAGAAGATCCATTAATAGCTGAAGATGATGATGTGAGGGAAGGACTAAAATTTACTAAAAATATAATATCTTTCATAGAAAGTATATTATAAGATAATAATTTTAAAAAATTTAAATTAAGTTTAAATATTTATAATAAATAAATTTTTAAACGAATTTAAGGAGTGAAAAAGCTGTGAGTGAGGAATCAATGAAAGATTTTATGGAAGATTTAAATAATTCCATGAAAAAAATAAAAAAAGGTGATGTAGTAAAAGGAACTGTAATTTCAGTTTCTAATGATGAAGTTTTTGTAAATATAGGCTATATGGCCGATGGAATTATATCAAAAGAAGAGTTTAGTTATGAAGAGGATATAAATTTAAAAGAATCTGTAAAACCTGGTGATGAGATTTATGTTTATATACTAGAAGTTAATGATGGAGAAGGAAATGTAACTTTATCTAAAGTTAAGGCTGAAGAAATTAAGGTTTGGGATGAGCTTAAAGAAGCTTTAGAAAAAGGTAAAACTTTAAATGTTAAAGTTAATGAAGTTGTTAAAGGTGGAGTTATTGCAAATATAAAAGGAGTAAGAGCTTTCATACCTGCTTCACAGCTTTCTTTAAAGTATGTTGAAGACTTAAAAAAATTTTTAGGAAAAACATTAGAGGTAAAGGTTATAGAGATAGATAAAGATAAGAAAAAGGTTGTACTTTCAAGAAAAGAAGTAGAAAAGCTTAAAATAGAGGCACAAAAAGAAAAGCTTTGGGCTTCTCTTGAAAAGGGACAAAAAAGAACAGGAACTGTTACAAGGCTTGCAAAATTTGGTGCTTTTGTTGATTTAGGGGGAGTAGATGGACTAATTCATAATCAAGATCTTTCTTGGAAAAGAGTTATAAATCCTTCTGAAGTGGTAAAAGTAGGAGATAAAGTAGAAGTTTATGTAATTGATTTTGATAAAGAAAAAGGCAGAATTTCATTAGGACTTAAGGAAGTTTCAGAAAATCCTTGGAACAATGTGTCAGATAAATTTAAAGTAAATGATATAGTTGAAGGAACTGTAGTAAGACTTACTGATTTTGGAGCTTTTATTGAAATTTCTGAAGGAATTGAAGGCCTTGTACATATATCAGAAATATCAGAAGAAAGAATTACTAAACCATCATCTGTACTTTCAGTAGGACAAAAGGTAAAAGTTAAAATATTATCTATAGATAAAAAAGCTCAAAAAATAAGCTTAAGTATCAAAGAAGCAGCAAACAATGAGGAAAGAGAAGAAATTAAAGAATTTCTCGAAGATAAATCAGAAGAAGTAACTTTGGGAGACTTATTTAAGGACAAATTAAAAAATTTTAAATTTGAAGAATAAATAAAAAGCTGAAACTTTTAAAATAATATAAAGTTTCAGCTTTTTATTTGTAAGTTTGCTATAAAATTATACAAAGCTTTTTAGCAATTCTAAGTCTTTTATTTTTATAATATCTTTATCATAATCTATAATTCCATCATATTTCATTTTTATAAGCTCCCTAGAAAGAGAAGGTCTTTGAACACCTATCTTATCGGCCCAATCTTTTTTTGTCATATTAATTTTTATTTCAAAAGAATTTTGTTTTTCATATTGAGCTAAAATATATTCACAAATTTTTTGTCTTATAGTTTTAAGTGTTACTTCTTTTAATTTTAAATTTAGTATCATAGCTTTATTAGATAAAATTCTTAAAAATTCTAAAAGAAATTCAGAATTGCTTTGACAAAGTTTTATAACTGAAATTTTATTTATATGTAAAACTATTGTATTATTTTTGGCTATAACATTTATGGGAGAAGTATTTTTGTCTGAAAAAATTAGCATTTCTCCAAATATATCTCCCTTTTTAAATTCTGCTATAGATAATACTTTACCACTTGAATCTATCTTTTGTATTTCTATAATTCCATCAAGGATTAAATTTAAAGTATCACAAGAATCATCTTCGCTAAGTATAATATCTCCTTTGTGATATTTTTTTATTTCATAAGGTATTTTACTAAAAAGGTTAATTAAATCATCTTTAGTGAAACTTTTAAATAAAGATGAAATTTTTATATTATCAATATAATTTATAATTTCCATAATTACTACTCCTGATTAGAATCTATGTCATAGATATCTTTATCTTCATCATTTGAAAAAGTTTTGGATTCTGAAATTTTTCTAAGTTTGGTTTTTAATTTATCATTCTCATAAGTAAGAAGTATAATTTGTTTTTTATACATTATTATTTTATTAGAAAAATACTGATAAATTATAAAGCAAAAGGCACATAAAATTAATATTAAAATAAATGTAAACAATAAAATCTATCTCCTTATTTAGCTTTTATTATAGTATATTCAATAGATTTTTATTGGTTGCTCAAATTATTAAAATTATACTACTTTAGTTAATTCTTCATATTTATAAATAAAATGATCTGCAAGATTAATAATTTCATCAATTTGATGCTCTGAATGAATGTCATGAACTCCTATAACCTTCATACCAGCAGCTTTAGCTCCTTTAATAGCTGATGCTATATCTTCAAATACTACACATTCATTTGGACTAACATTTAATTTATTTGCAGAAAGAAGATAAATGTCTGGAAAATTTTTACCCCTTTTAACTTCTAGTGTAGTACTAATAGCATCAAAATAATCATATATTTTATTATTATTTAAAACTACCTCAAGAAGTTTTGGATGATTGCTGGTTGCAATTGCCAATTTTATACCTTTACTTTTTAATAAATTTAGATATTCTTTTGCATAAGGTTTAAGTTTAATATTATGTGCATATTCATTATAGGCCATTTCATTCCATTCATTCATTATTTTTTCAACATCATCTTTTAAATTAAATCTGTTTTTAAAATATTTTGCTGTATCTAAAAAATTTAAATGTGCTATATTATCAAATAAATCGGAGGGTACTTGCAATCCCCTAAGCTTTAAAAAATCATAGTCTATTTTTTCCCAAAGCCACATGGAATCAATCAAAGTTCCATCTAAATCAAAAATAGCAGCTTTTATATTATCAAACATATATACCTCCTATATTTATATAAAGATCTAAAAATAAAGTTATTATATAATTTTATTTTTAGTATAGCAATAGCATGATTATATCACAAAAAGTCTTTTTATTAAATGTTGACTACTATATATTGATGTAATAGAAAAATAACTCACCTACTTATATTATTTATTTTATTAGACTATATTTAACTTTTATAGTTAATATATATAAATATATATATAAGTTTATTAGTATGTTATATATTCATATAAAAAAGTTGATAATCTAAATAAATGTATAAAAAAATAAAAAATAATAAATAATAATTATTATAAATTTAAAATTGGAGTGAGTTTTATGAGAACTGTATTGTTAATTATGGTTGGCGGAATAATTGGTTTTTTTGCAGCTGCTCTTTGTAAAGCTGCAGGAAAGGCAGATGAAGAAATAGAAAAAATAGAAAGAAAAATAGAAAAATAATAATACAATAAATAATTTAATATTTGTAATTATATTTAAAATAAATGATAGCCATTCTCCCTATTATTTCATAGATTATATTAAGACATATTTTATTAAATAAAATAACAATTGTAATTTCTAGGGGGAAATATGGTATTTATAATAGCTCTAGTAATTTTTATTGTAGTTGTTACTGTTATGGCAGGCTGCTATAAAGCTATGAGTTTTTATATAGAAGCAAAAAATTATCAAAATAATAAAAACAAATAATATTAAAATAATATTTGTTTTTATAAAAAAATTAATTAATAATTATTATTTATGTGATATAAAAATAAAAGCTATGCATAAAAGATTTTATTTAATTTATGTATGGCTTTTATTTTTATATGAAATATTTTTATATTTTTTAAAATAATTATTTAAATTATATGAAAAATATTTATTAAAATTATAAATATGATTTGAGTACATTAATTTGATTTAATTTGGATACATTAAATTAATAAGAAGTAATAAAATTTATATATTAAAAATTTTATATACTAAGATTATATAAAATAGGAGGATTACTAACATGAAAAGAAAATATAAAAATTTGTGTGATGATATAGTTGCAGGAACATTTGCTGTTATAGGAATAAGCGCTGCTGCTTGTGCCATTTATAAATTTATGAAATGTAAAGAAGAAAAAAATCAGTATTATCAAGAAGATAAAAATGAGTGTTTTCAAGAAGAAAATCCATGTAATTATGAAAATGAAGAACTTAAAATAACAAAAAGTGCAAAAAAGGTTTTATTAAATAAAATAGGAGCTACTTATTCTGAAATAGAAGAAGCACAAAAGAACAATAAAACAGCTTTTGATTTAGCAAAAGAAAAGGGATTTAGTGAAGAACAGCTTAAAATGTTTATAAATCAAGATAGATTTTTATCTATTGATGAATTAGTTTTAAATAGAAAAATAAGCAAAGAAATAGGGGAACACGTAAAAGAAAAAATTAAAGAACATACTGATAGATGGGATGGAAAAATTTTATAATGGTCGGAGTGACAGGATTTGAACCTGCGGCCTCATGCTCCCGAAGCACGCGCGCTACCAACTGCGCTACACCCCGATAAGATTTATATAATAATTATATTTAAAAATAAAAAAAAGTTCAACAAAGATTTAAAAAAGGTAAAAACATAAGAATAAACTATATGTTTATTTATGATTATAACTCATTAATAAAATATATAGGCAATTATCCAATTGATTTATGAATTTATGAGATAGTTTCTGTAAATTATTTAGAAATATAGAAGATATAAAAAAATAAATGAGTTATCGTATGATAACTCATTTATTTTGGTCGGGGTGACAGGGATTGAACCTGCGACCTCATGGTCCCAAACCACGCGCGCTCCCATCTGCGCCACACCCCGAAGTACAATAAGTATTATATTATGAAAATGAGAAAAAATCAAGAGATTTTTATAAAAAATACAATATAAGGTCTATGAAAAAAATACCATAGACCTTATTAAAAATTAAAGGGGGAATCTAATTTATTTTTGTTTTTCTACTTTATCTTTATCTCCTGCACCTTTTGTAGGGACTGTAGAAACTACAAATCCCACTAAAATTGATACAAGAGCAGGTGCTATAATGTTTATATATTGAATGTATCTAGTACGATACATTATAAATGCTGCAATGCCAGTTATAGCCAATGATGCTAAAAAAATAATAATAACAAATTTTGCAAAGGAACTAAGAAATTTTTCATAAATTTTATGTCTTGTTGGACCACTTATTATATTTTTAAACAAAAAGTATGAAGCCATAATAATTATTATATCTACAGCGGCTGCTATTAAAAAATTTTTCATAACTAAGACCTCACTTTTAATTAAGGTAATATTAAATAAAATTTATTATAAAATAGGTAAATATAAAAATATATCAAGTTAGTTTTAAAAGTATAAGTAATATAATCAAAGTAATTTAATAATAAAGTTATACAAAATACTCTTATGTATAGTTTTAACCAATTTTTATTTTTTTAGACATAAATAAAAAAATAAAAATTTAATATCAGTAATTTTAAAATCAATAAAATGTTCTAAAATTTTTATACTATTGCCAGTAGCTTTACTGGTGCTTTTTTTATATTTTTGTTCAGCTATTAATGGAAATAGTTGTATATTAGGGCATTATCATAAAGCAATTATAGACATTAATAAAAAAATAAAAATTTAATTGCATAATTATAAAAAAACGTGTATAATGTTTCGTGAAATATGAAAAATACAAAATAAATATATAAATCTAACACTAAATACAGGGGGTCAAATTTAAATGAAAAAGAGATATTTTAAATTGGCAGCATTTGCTCTTACAGCAATTTTAACAGTAGGATTATCAGGATGTGGAAGTAATAAATCTGCTGGTGATAATACAAACTCAGATAAACAAGTAAAATCAGAAAGTAAATTAGATGAAATAAAGAAAAAAGGAAAGATAGTTTTAGGTACTAGTCCAGATTATCCTCCTTATGAATTTATTAAAGAAGAAAATGGCAAACAAACAGTTGTAGGTTTTGACATAGAAATTGCAAAGCTTATTGCAAAAGATTTAGGAGTTGAGCTTGAAATAAAAGAAATGGATTTTAAAGGGCTTTTAAGTGCTCTTCAAGCTGGAAGTATAGACATGGTATTAGCTGGTATGACTCCAAATGAAGATAGAAAAAAGAGTGTTGATTTTTCTAATGTATATTATACTGCAGTTCAAAAGGTTGTAGTAAGAGCTGAAGATAAAGATAAAATTAAATCTATAGATGATCTAAAAGGAAAGAAAGTTGGCGTTCAAAAGGGTGCTATACAAGAAGAAATTGCAGCTAAACAGATGCCAAATTCTGAAGCTAAAGCTCTTTCAAAAATTTCAGATATAACTTTAGCACTTAAAACTAAGAAAATAGATGCAGCAATTATAGAAGAGCCAGTTGCTAAATCTAATGTTTCTGCAAATAGCGATTTAGCAATATCAGATATAAATTTAAAAACTGAAGAAGCAGGTTCAGCAGTTGCATTTAAAAAAGGAAATAAAGAACTTGTAGATGAGGTTAACAAAACAATAGAAAAACTTATACAAGATAAAACTATAGATAAATTAGTTACTGAAGCAACAAACTTATTTGAATCAAAATAGAATATAGAATATTAAATTAATATTAGAAAAGTTAGGCAGCAATGCCTAACCTACTTTTATGTTTATTTATATTTAACATAAGAATTAAATATGGTTAATTAAAGTAGTTTTTAAATAAATATTATAATATGATTAAAGCATAATAATCTAAAGCATAATAATCTGTAGATTAAATTTTAATTATATTTAAATAAATAAATAAAAAAGATAGGAGGAACTTATTTGGATTTTTCGTTTTTGCCTAAATATTATATGTTTTTTATAGATGGTGCAAAATTTACAATAATGCTTGCCTTTTTTACTGTTTTAATTGGGAGCATATTAGGTCTTTTCCTTGCACTTCTTAGAATATCGAAAATTAAAATATTTAATTTTATAGCAGCAGCTTATGTTGAGTTTATAAGAGGGACTCCTCTTATGGTCCAAATTTTTATTATATATTATGCATTACCAGATATTATAGGAGTAAATTTACCAGAGATACCTTCAGCAATTATTGCATTAGCAGTAAATAGTGCAGCTTATGTTTCTGAAATAATAAGAGCTGGTATCCAAGCAGTTGACAAAGGTCAGATGGAAGCAGCACGTTCACTTGGAATGCCTTATGGTATGGCTATGAGATATGTAATAGTACCACAGGCAATTAAGAATATACTTCCTGCACTTGGTAACGAATTTGTTACTGTTATAAAAGAATCCTCAGTTGTTTCAGTTATAGGAATTAAAGAACTTATGTATAATACTGACACAGTAAGGGGTAATACTTTTAGAGCTTTTGAGCCTTTAATAATAGGTGCATTTGTATATTTTGTTATGACTTTTTCTCTTTCAAAGCTTATGGGCTGGATTGAAAGGAGGATGAAAACTAGTGATTAAAGTAACTAATTTAAATAAATATTTTGGTAAACTTCATGTACTTAAAGATATAAATATTGAAATAAATAAAGGTGAAGTAGTTGTTATTATAGGTCCAAGTGGTTCTGGCAAAAGTACTTTTTTAAGATGTTTAAATCGTCTTGAAGAACCAACTGAAGGAGAAATTATATTTGAAGGTACATCTATTACAGATAAAAATACTAATATAAATATATTAAGGCAAAAAATGGGTATGGTTTTTCAACAATTTAATCTTTTCCCTAATATGACAGTTTTAGATAATATAACTATTTCTCCAAGAAAGTTAAAAAAAGTTTCTAAAGAAGAAGCTGATAAAATAGCTTATGGTTTATTGAAAAGAATTGGACTTTCTGATAAGGCTCAAAGTTATCCAACACAACTTTCAGGAGGACAAAAACAGAGAATTGCTATAGCAAGAGCTTTGGCTATGTCTCCAGATGTTATGCTTTTTGATGAACCAACTTCAGCTCTTGATCCAGAGATGGTAGGGGAAGTTTTAGATGTTATGAAAGAATTAGCTTCAGAGGGAATGACAATGGTTGTTGTAACTCACGAAATGGGTTTTGCAAAAGAAGTAGGAGATAGAGTTATTTTTATGGATGAAGGGAAAATACTTGAGCAGGGAACCCCTGATGAAATATTTAAAAGTCCTAAGGAAGATAGAACAAAAGATTTTTTAAGAAAAGTTTTGTAAAATAAAAAAACTGAGATATCTCAGTTTTTTATTTTTTTAATATTTAATTTTGTCACTAATAGATGTGGACTAATGTCGTGTATGTTTAAATTGAATGAAAACGATTTGTAATATATAATAAAATCAAGATAAAGAAAAGGAGTTCTGCAGAAAGCCTTATTCATTTATATTAATAACAATCATAATATTTTATTTACGAAAAATCTAATTAGCAAACATTTGTTAAGACGTAATAATAATTATACTAAATAATTTATAATTTTAAAATAGGAGGGAAGTAAGATGGCAAATCTACAAACTAATGCAGCAGTTAAAAAGGGAAAGACTCAAGAACAAATTCAAAGATTTGGACGTTTTTTAAGCGGTATGGTTATGCCAAATATTGGTGCATTTATAGCTTGGGGACTTATAACGGCATTATTTATTCCTACTGGATGGATACCAAATGAAAATTTAGCAAAATTAGTTGGACCTATGATAACTTATCTTCTCCCACTTTTAATAGGTTATACTGGTGGTAAGATTGTCAGCGGAGTTAGAGGTGGAGTACTTGGAGCTATAGCTACAATGGGAGTTATAGTTGGAGCTAGTGTACCAATGTTTTTAGGTGCAATGATTGTGGGACCTTTAGCAGGTTTTATTATAAAGAAGTTTGATGAGGCAATAGATGGAAAAATACCTGCAGGCTTTGAAATGTTAGTAAATAATTTTTCAGCAGGAATTATTGGAGCTTTACTTACATTGATTGCTTATTTAGGAATAGGACCAGTAGTTCAAGGATTAAATAATATTTTAAAATCTGGAGTTGAGGCAATAGTAAATGCAGGGTTACTCCCACTAGCTTCTATATTTGTTGAACCAGGTAAAATTCTTTTCTTAAACAATGCTATTAATCACGGAGTATTAGGACCTATAGGAATTCAAGAAGCTAAGGATTTTGGTAAATCTATATTTTTCTTAATTGAAACTAACCCAGGTCCAGGGCTTGGAATACTTTTAGCATATTGGATGTTTGCAAAGGGTATGATAAAACAGTCAGCACCAGGTGCTATTATAATTCACTTTTTAGGTGGAATACATGAAATATATTTTCCATATGTTCTTATGAATCCAGCATTATTATTAGCAGTAATAGCAGGTGGAGCAAGTGGAGTATTAACCTTTAGCATTTTAGGAGCTGGGCTTGTTGCGACACCATCACCAGGAAGTATTATTGCTCTATTAACAATGACACCTAAAGGAAGTTATTTTGGAGTAATAGCTGGAGTTACTGTATCAACAGTAGTATCTTTCTTAGTAGCATCTTACTTTGTTAAGAAAAATGCAGATAAGATGGATGATTCAGAACTAACTGATGCTAAAGATAAAGTTAAAGAATTAAAGAATGTGTCAAATGTGTCAGCAAAGAAAAATGTCAGCAGAATAATATTTGCCTGTGATGCTGGAATGGGTTCTAGTGCTATGGGAGCTACTACATTAAGAAATAAACTTAAAAAAGCTGGACTTAATATAGAAGTAGTTCACTGTGCGGTAGATGAAGTACCATCTGATGCAGAAATAGTTATAACTCATGAAAGTTTAACTGACAGGGCAAGAAGAAAAGCTCCAAATGCAGAGCATATATCTATAAAGAATTTTATGAACAGCCCAGAATATGATGAATTAGTAAAAAGATTGTTATAATACTTAAAAATAAATAGGCAGGCGGCGGAGTAATATCCGCTGCTACCCCTTTTAATAATAAGGTGGTTAAGCATGAATAAAATAAAAATTACACTAAGACAAAAGGAAATATTAAAAATAATATGCAGTGAATATAGATATATAACTGTATCTAGTATAGCTGAAAAATTAGGAATAAGCTCTAGAACAGTATTAAGGGAACTTGAAGATATAGAAGGTTTTCTTAAAGCTTATAATTGCAGTTTGGATAAAAAATCAGGCATGGGTATAAAGCTAAAGGGAAAAGATGAAGATAGAAAAAATGTTTTAAATAGTTTAGAACAAAACAAAGAGATAAAAAATTATTCTTCAAAAGAAAGGCAAATTATTATTTTATCAGAACTTCTTAATGAAAAGGAACCTATAAAGCTTTTTAATTTTACTAAATCTTTAAATGTTAGCGAAGGAACAGTAAGTCATGATTTGGATAAAATTGAAAAGTGGCTTAAAGATTATAAATTAAAATTAATAAGAAAACCAGGGGTTGGAGTATATATTGAAGGTAAAGAAGAAGAATTTAGAAAAGCTATAGTTAATTTAATTTATGAAAATATGAATGAAGTGGAACTTTTAGATTTGATTAGAGAAAATTTATCTGTATATGTAAATACAAGAGAAAAATTATTAAATTTTATAGATAAAGATATAATTAGGAAATTAGAAACCTTGATATTTGAAGTAGAAAATACATTTAATTATAAATTAGCAGATAATGCATGTGTTGCTCTTATTGTTCATTTAGCTCTTGCTATAGAAAGAATAAAAAAAGATGAAAAAATAAGAATGGATAAAGTTTTTTTACAAGGACTTAAAAAATATGATGAGTTTAAAATAGCTAAATATTTATCTATAAAAATATCAAAGGAATTTAATATAGAAATACCAGAAGATGAAGTAGGCTATATAACTATGCATTTAAGAGGTTCAAAAAGTTTTGAAGGTAAAAATTCAGATAATGAACTTGAAAGTTTAGCTAAAGAAATGATTAAAATAGCAGAAATTGAAACTGGAAGCTTTTTAGAATACAATGAGCAGTCTATATTATGGCTTACTAATCATTTAGGACCAGCAATAAATAGATTAAAGATGAAAATGAATATTAGAAATCCTCTGCTTAAGGAAATTAAAGAACATTATCCAGAGATTTTTAAATTAGCTAAAAAATGTGTTGAACCAGTTGAAAAAAAATATAATATCAATATGCCTGAATCAGAAATAGCTTATATTGCTATGCATTTAGGAGCAGTGTTAGAAAAAGGGAAATCCGTAAAAAGAACTTATAAAATTGTGATTTCTTGTACCACAGGCATAGGGACATCAAGACTTCTTGCAGCAAGAATTGAAAAGGAATATGACAATATTAAAGTTATTGATATTATATCTTCAATTAATATAGATGAAGATTTTCTTATAAATAAAGGTATAGATTTTATTATTTCTACTGTACCTATTGAAACAACAAAACTTCCAGTAGCAATAGTAAATCCATTGTTTTTTGAAAAAGATAAAGAATTAGTAGATAATTTGATGAAACAGATTAAAAATACTCCAATTAATAAAAATAAAATACAAGAAGATTCAACGAATTTAAAGGATAAGTTATCAAAGATTAACATTTACACAGAAGGCATTTTGCAAATTTTAGATAATGTTTTTGTATATGATTATAATAATTTTAATAATATAGATGAAATTATAAAAGAAGTTAGCTTTAAACTTGGGGATTCCCCAAATAATAAAGATTATATTGAAAAAGATTTAATGGCAAGAGAAAAAATAGGAAGTACAATTCTAACAGGATTTGAAACTATGCTGCTTCATTGTAAAACATCAGGAGTAAAACAATTAATTTTTGGTGCAGTTAGGCTAAAAGAACATTTATCTGTAATAAATACAGAAGGTGAATATGAAAATATAAATCTTGCCATTATTATGTTAGTACCAAAAGATTGTAATAAAATGCATCTAGATATTATGGGATTTTTAAGTACAAAACTAATTGAAGAACCTGACTTTATTGATTGTTTAAAAAAAGCTGATAAAGAGGATATATATTTAAAATTAAATAATTTTCTTGATGAGTTTTATAAAACAAAATTTAATTAACCATAAAAATCAGACTATATAGGAGGAATTCAACGTGGGGTTTAAATTTTTTTCAAGTTTAAATAACAAAAAGGAAAGTTCATGCGAAAAAAAAGTACAGTTAGAAACTAATTATGAAAATAAAGAGAATGAAATATTATTAAAAAGCAATATTAAGCTTAATTTACCTTCAGTAGATAAATATGAGGCTATAAAAATGGCAGGTAAACTTTTAGTAGAAAGTGGATATGTTGATGAAAATTACATTCAAGCAATGATTGAAAGAGAAAATGATTTGAGTACTTATATGGGTAATGGTGTAGCTATACCTCATGGGGTAGGAAAAGCTAAACAATTTATTAAAAAATCCGGCATTGTAGTACTTCAATTTCCAGAAGGCGTAGATTTTGGTGAAGAGAAAGCTTATCTTGTTATTGGAATAGCAGGTGTTGGAGATGAGCATATTAATATACTTTCAAATATTGCCACTATAATAGGCGAAGATGAAAACAAAATTCAAGAATTAAAAACGACAAAGGATGTGAATTATATTTATGAAACCTTTACA
Organism: Clostridium sp. USBA 49; assembly: GCF_900167505.1. Classification (NCBI taxonomy): domain Bacteria; kingdom Bacillati; phylum Bacillota; class Clostridia; order Eubacteriales; family Clostridiaceae; genus Clostridium; species Clostridium sp. USBA 49. Next base: position 19,596 of record NZ_FUYD01000008.1, on the reverse strand, counting down.
GCAAATTAAATTAGTAACAGTAACATTAAATCCAGCAGTAGATAAAACTGTAGAAATTAATGATTTTAAAGCTGGAGATGTTAATAGAATATCATCTATAAGATTAGATGCAGGCGGAAAAGGAATAAATGTTTCAAAAGTTATTAAAAGCCTTAATGGAGAAAGCATAGCACTTGGAATTCTTTCAGGGAAAAATGGAGAATTTATAAGAGATTATTTAAATTCTTTAAATATTGAAAATAATTTTGTGTTTACTAAAGGAGAAACAAGAACAAATCTTAAAATTATAGATAGTATCAATAAAAAAAATACAGATATAAATGAACCTGGGAATATTGTATCTATAGAAGATTTAAATAGGCTTGAAGAAAGCATTTTTAAAGTAGTAAATAAAGATAGCATATTAATTTTATCAGGCAGTGTACCAGAAGGCGTTCCTAAAGATATTTATGCAGTTTGGATAAAAAAGGCTAAAGAGCAGGGAGCAAAAACTATATTGGATGCAGATGGAGAATTATTAAAAGAAGGAGTAAAAGCAGGTCCATATTTAGTTAAACCTAATATTCATGAACTTGAAAAATTCTGTAATAAAAAACTTGAGAGCATGAAAGATATAGTTAAAGCTTCTGAAGAATTCTTTAAATATGGAGTTGAAAGAGTTGTTGTATCTTTAGGCAAAGATGGAGGATTATTTATAGATAAAGATAATGTAATTCATGCTGAAGGTATTAAAGTACCTGTTAAAAGTACTGTAGGTGCAGGAGATTCTATGGTAGCAGCTTTAGCACTAAGCATTGAAAGAAACTATTCTTTAGAAAAAGCTGTAGTATTATCAACAGCTGTTAGTGCTGCAAATGTTATGACATCTGGAACAGAACCTGCAGAACTTAAAGATATTTTAGAATTAGAAAAAAAAGTAAAATTTAAATATATAATAAGAAAAGGTGGTAGAGATTATGAAGACTAAGGCTGTAAGATTATATGGAGCAAATGATTTAAGATTAGAGGAATTTGAACTTCCTGAAATAAAAGATGATGAAATATTAGTAGAAATTATATCCGATAGTATTTGTATGTCAACTTACAAATGTGCAATACTTGGAGAAAATCATAAAAGAGTTCCAAAAGATGTTCATGAAAATCCAATAATAATTGGGCATGAATTTGCAGGTAATATAGTAAAGGTTGGAAAGAAATGGCAGAATCAGTTTAAACCTGGTACAAAATTTGCACAGCAACCAGCCCTAAATTATAAAGGGAGTATGGCATCACCTGGATATTCTTATATGTACTTTGGAGGAGATGCAACTTATGCTATAATTCCTCAAGAAGTAATGGAACTTGGATGCCTTCTAAATTATAAAGGAGATGCATATTATGAGGCTTCACTTGCTGAACCAATGTCTTGTATAATTGGAGCCTTCCATGCAAATTATCATACTGAAATGGGAAAATATGTTCATCATATGGGCATAAAAGAAGGTGGAAAATTAGCAATACTTGCAGGAGCAGGTCCAATGGGACTTGGTGCAATAGATTATGCACTTCACTGTGATAGAAGACCTGGACTTTTGGTTGTAACTGATGTAGATGATAACAGGTTAAAAAGAGCAGAAGAAATATTTACAAAAGAAGAGGCTAAAGAATGTGGAGTAGATTTAATATTTGTTAATACTAAAAATTTAGAAAATCCTGAAAAATATTTAATCGAGGTTAGCGGAGGGACAGGATTTGATGATGTATTTGCTTTTGCACCAGTAAAATCTGTTGTTGAACAAGCAGATAAAATTTTAGGAAGAGATGGATGTTTAAACTTCTTTGCAGGACCAACAGATACTAAATTTTCTGGTGAAATAAATTATTATAATGTTCATTATGCTTCAACTCACATAATGGGAACAACAGGTGGAAATACTGATGATTTAATAGAATCATTAAAGCTTACAGAACAAAGAAGGATTAATCCAGCAGTTATGGTAACTCATATAGGAGGACTTAATTGTGTTGCTGAGACTACACTTAATTTACCTAAAATTCCTGGAGGTAAAAAACTTATCTACACTCATATAGATATGGAGCTTACTGCTATTGAAGATTTTGAGGAAAAGGGGAAAACAGATAAACGTTTTGCAAAATTATTTGAAATAGTAAGCAAAAACAAAGGATTATGGTGCCCTGAAGCAGAGAAATACCTTTTAGAAAACTTTAAATAAATATATTTTATATTTTAAATTAAAAATAACAGCAATAGGATGTATTATAACCTATTGCTGTTATTTTTGTAGAATATATTTTATATTTAATAAATTATATTTAAAGAATATTATTAATATACAGAGTATGAAATTGTATAAATTGTATAAATTAAATAAAATGGTAATGTTTATACTAGTTAGAATTTTATAAATGATAACATTTATGATATTATTTATTTGTTGATACTATTTTTTAGAAATATTTAATTATAATATTTTATAATAATTAAAGGAGGAATTATGGTTGGATAATATAGAAAATTTAATAAATTTTAAAAAGCAAAATGAAAAAGGAGGAGGAGATGAAAATATAGAAATACAGCATAATTTAAATAAACTTACGGCAAGAGAAAGAATAGAAAATCTTTTAGATGAAGGTACATTTATAGAGATAGGATCTTTTGTTGAAAATAATGGAGGGGGAGTAGTAACAGGATATGGAACAATAGATGGAAGACTTGTATACGTATTTAGTCAAGATTATACTGTAGATGGTGGAAGTATAAGTATTGCAGGCAGTAATAAAATTTGCAGAATAATAGATATGGCTATTAAAATGGGGGCGCCTATAATACAAATTTTTGATTCTATAGGGGCTAAAATAGAAAATGGAATTGAGGTATTAGGAGCTTATGGAAATATAATAAGAAAAAATACTGAAGCTTCTGGTGTTGTACCTCAAATAGCAGTAATAGCAGGGCCTTGTACGGGAGCAGCATCAGTTAGTGCAGCTATGAGTGATTTCACAATAATAGTTAAAAAAAATGGAGAATTATATATAAACTCTCCAGAAAAAATAATTTCAAAGGAATTAAGATACATAGATATAAATGAATATGCTACTGATTTTAATATAAGTAAAAATGGAACGGCTCAATTTACTGCAGAAAATGAACAGGAAGCTTTAAGTACAGTTAGAAAGATTTTAACTTATCTACCATCTAATAATTTAGAAACTCCACCTTTAGGCATTAGTGAAGAATTAAGCAGTGTAGAAAATAGACTTAATGAAATATCAAAAGAGGAAAACTATGATATATATGAAGTTATAAATTTAATTTTTGATAAGGATAGTTTTCTTGAGGTAAATTCAAATTTTCAAAAAGAAGTCTTAACAGGATTTGCAAGATTAAATGGAGTTACAGTAGGTATTATGGCTATAGATAAAATAGAAAAGAATAACGGTTTAGGAAGGGAAAGCTTTGAAAAACTTATAAGATTTGTAAAATTATGCAGTTGCTTTAATATACCAATTTTAAGTTTTGTTGATATAAAAGAATTAAAAACAGATTTAGATGAAGAAAAAAATGGATTAGCTCTTACTTTATCAAGATTTATATACACTCTTTCTGATGCCAAAATTCCTAAAATTGCTCTAATAATAGGAGAAGCTTATGGAAGTAATTTTTTAGCCTTTGCAAGTAAAGAGGTATCTTTTGATATTACATATGCTTGGCCTAATGCTAAAATTTGTATAGGAGAACCTGAAAATATAATAAAAATTTTATATAAAGAAGAAATAATAGCTTCTGATAATCCAAAAGAAAAAGAAAAAGAAATTATAAAAAAGTATAAAGAAGAAATTACAAATCCTTATAAAGCAGCAGAAAAAGGATATATAGATGATATTATTTTACCTTCTGAATCTAGGATAAGATTGTTTGCAATTTTAGATATGCTTCAAAGTAAGAGAGAAATTAGTTATCCTAAAAAGTATGGAAGTGTACTAATTTAACAACTACAAAATATTTATAATTATGTTTGTAGTTAACTGTGAAATATAAACACAAAAGAATGGGGAACTTTAAAATTTAAAAACGAGATAAATATAAGGAGAGAAAATTTATGCCTGATTTAAATGGTTCTTTGGTGATAAGTGCTTTAATAATTATTTTAATGGTTATTATTTATTTTTTATATCCTAAAATAAAATCTGATAAAAAATACGATACATTAAATGAAAAAGAAGAATTATCTTCTGATATAATTTTATCTGATAATAAGATTAATGAAGATGAAAAACAGTTAGAATTGGTTGCCGCTATAATGGGAGCTTTATCAGCTTATATGGATATTCAGGATTCAAATCTTAAAATAAAAAGTATAAAAAGAGTTGATGGAACTAAATCGACTTGGAGAAAAGAAGGAATTGTAGAACTTTTAGAAGAAGTGAGATAATTTAAAAGGAGGTTTTTATATTATGAAGAAATATTATGTAACTGTAAATGGAAATAGATATGAGGTTGAGGTTGAAGAGGCTAAGGAAGATTTTAATGGGCCATCTAAAGTATTGAATTCATCAAGTAATAGAGAGGGAAATTACAAACCATCACCAATGCAAGTTCCAAAACCAGTAATTTCTAAAGAAAAAATTTTAAATAATGATATAAAAGAAGGAGAAAAAATAAATTGTCCAATGCCAGGTACTATATTAAATATAAATGTTAAAGAAGGAGATAATATTAAAAAAGGAGATTTGCTTTTTATACTTGAAGCTATGAAAATGGAAAATGAAATTGTTTCTCCAATTTCGGGTACGGTAATTTCTATATCAGTTTCAAAAGGTCAGTCAGTAAATACTGGAGATATACTAGCTATTATTAAATAAAAAATTATTTATTTTTATATTTACAAATAATTTTACGAGTATACAATATAATATGTATCATTAAGGGGGTGCTTATTTTGATTTTAGTTTTAGATGTTGGAAATACTAATATAGTTCTAGGAGTATATAAAGGGAAAACTTTAATTGCAGATTGGAGACTTGCAACAGATTTTAAAAGAACTGCAGATGAATACGGGATACAAGTTACTGAATTATTTATGAAAAAAAGTTTAGATTATACTAAAGTTAATGGAGTTATTATATCTTCTGTTGTACCAAATATTATGTATACTGTAGAACATATGATAAGAAAATACTTCAATTTAACTCCACTTATTGTAGGACCTGGTATAAAAACAGGTATAAATATAAAATATGATAATCCTAAAGAGGTTGGAGCAGATAGAATTGTAAATGCAGTAGCTGCACATGAGATTTATAAAAGACCTATTATAATAATTGACTTTGGCACTGCAACTACATTTTGTGCTGTAACTAAAAATGGAGATTATTTAGGAGGAACTATAAGTCCGGGTTTAAAAATTTCTGCAGATGCTCTTTTTGAAAAGGCGGCAAAACTTCCTAGAGTTGAACTTTCTAAACCATCTAGCGTAATATGTAAAAATACAGTTACAAGTATGCAGTCTGGAATAATATATGGATATACTGGATTGGTTGACTATATAGTTGAAAAAATGAAAAATGAAATGGAAGCTTTAGGAGAAATTAATCCTTTAGTTATTGCAACAGGAGGATTGGCTAATTTAATAAGTGAAGATTCCAAATATATAGAAAAGGTTGAACCATATTTAACTTTAGAAGGACTTAGGATTATATATGAAAAAAATAAAGAAATGGTGATGTAATGAAAATAGCTAATCTAGAGTTTGAAAATAATGTTTTTTTAGCACCTATGGCTGGAGTTACAGATATAGCATTTAGAGGCCTTTGTATAGAAATGGGATGCGGATTTGTATATACAGAAATGATAAGTGCAAAAGGATTATATTATAAAAGTGAAAATACAATAGATATGCTTAAAGTTTCAGAAAAAGAAAAACCTATAGGAGTTCAGATTTTTGGTAATGATCCTTATATAATGGCAAAAGCTTGTGATTATTTTAATGATAATGAAGATATATCTCTTATTGATATAAATATGGGATGTCCTGCTCCAAAAGTAGTAAAAAATGGAGAAGGATCTGCACTTATGAGAAATCCAAGTTTAGCTTCAGATATTGTAAAAGAAGTAAAAAAGGCAAGTATTAAACCTGTTACAGTTAAATTTAGGAAAGGATTTAACGATAGAGAAATAAATGCTGTAGAATTTGCTAAAGTTATGGAAGATTCAGGGGCAGATGCTATAACTGTTCATGGCAGAACTCGTGAACAGATGTATGAAGGTAAGGCTGATTGGGATATAATAAGGAAGGTTAAAGAAAGTGTTAAAATCCCTGTTATAGGAAATGGGGATATTTTTTCAGCCGAAGATGCTTTAAAAATAATTGAATTTACAAACTGTGATGGAATTATGATAGCAAGAGGAGCTATGGGAAATCCATGGATATTTACACAGATAAACCAGGCGCTTAATGGAGAAAATATAATTTATCCAACTCCAAGTGAAAAAATAAATTTAGCTATAAGGCATTTTGAACTTGCTCTTTATTATTTTGGTGAAAATAAAGCAATAAGAGAAATGAGAAAACATATTTCTTGGTATATAAAAGGTCTTTTAAATTGTACAGAGATTAAAAATATAATAAATACAGAAAAAAGTGCAGAGAATGTGGTTAAAATATTGAAAGAATATAGCAAATCTTTTACATAAAAATTAAAAATAAAGTAATTTTTTTAAATATAGTTAAATATAATATCATTATAAATAAGTCCATCGAGGTTAAAAATGAATCCCATTGTGTATGTAAATACAGATATAAAAAAAGCTTATTACGATGAAAGCTTTTTAGGAAAGGTAAAAGATAGGCTTCACACAAGTTTTGAGGGGGAGAGTTTTATAAAAGAGCTTGATTTAAAAATAGCTTGTGTAAAACTTCCTCCTAATTTTAATCCTAAAGCTTATAGACGCAACATACAAATAGCTAAAAAATATATAAAAAAAAGACAACCATATTTAGCATTAAAAACTTATAGGTATCTTGACTTTCAATTTTTAAATGATTTTCAGAAAAAGCTTTTTGCATATGGAGTTGTAAACAGCATAAAACTTATACTTAGATTGAAAAATAAAAGCATAAAATCATCTTGTATAGTAGTATATGATGCTGCAGAAGATATAAACCAACATATAATTTATGAATTATCAAAAGAATGTAAATACTGTATACTGCTATCTAACAATATAACCTTTACAAGTAATCTAAGAGAGTATATTATCGCAAATTATGGTATATCTCCTATAGTAACTAATGATGTAGAATATGCTTTAAAAAAATCAGACTTTGTAATAAGTTCAAAAAATTTAGAAATAGATAATTTAGTATGGTACATAGATAATTTATTTCTGCCAAGCACAAATAAAGACTTAGCAATAAATGATATAAGTTTTTCAGTACCTTGGGATATAAAAGATATAAATTTGGGATTTGAACTTGTGGGAGCTATTTTAAGTCAAATGAATGAAAATGATATAGAAGCTTCATTAAAATATAATGGGATATATTTAGACAAAATAAAATTTAATGAAGAAATAAAAAATTTCTAGCTGTTGACATTATATAAAGGCTGATTTATAATATTAACTTAAATGATTGGCTTGTTTATATTAAAACATAGTAATAATGTTTCTATGTGTCAATATACTTTATTTAAATTAGGCACATTTAAAGGGAATTATTAGTAAAATCATGAAGGGGAGAAAAAAATGGCAGATTCAAAAAAATTTATAATGACTTATGAAGGAGTTAAAAAATTAGAAGAAGAATTAGAATATCTTAAAACAATAAAAAGAGTTGAAATAAAAGAAAAAATTAAAGTTGCCCGTGGGTATGGGGATTTAAGTGAAAATGCAGAATATGATGAAGCTAAAAATGAACAAGCCTTTGTTGAGGGCAGAATTGCTCAATTAGAAAATATGTTAAAAAACGCCCAAGTTGTTGATGAAGGTGATTTATCTACAGACAAGGTAAGCGTTGGTTCCATAGTTAAAGTTAAAGATTACGAATTTGATGAAGAAATTGAACTATCAATTGTTGGTTCAGCAGAAGCTAATCCTATGGAATATAAAATATCTAACGAATCTCCAGTAGGAAAAGCTTTGATTGGTAAAAAAGTTGGAGATATAGTAGAAATTCCAGTTCCAGATGGAGTAACTAAATATGAAATTCTTGAAATAAGAGTGGTATAATAATATTAAGGGCAGAATAACCTATATTTAAGTTGCTCTGCCCTAAGGCACTATAAAAGGAGGAAAAATAGATGGCAAATGATGAATTAAGCTTTCAGCAGCAGGAGGCTAAATTTAATGAACAGGTATTGCTTAGAAGACAAAAACTTGCAGATCTTAAGTCTCAAGGGAAAGATCCATTTGATGTTTATAAAGTGAATAGAACGCATACATCAAAAGAAGTAAAAGATGATTTTGATACTTTAGAAAATCAAACTGTTACAGTTGCAGGAAGACTTATGTCTAAAAGAGTTCAAGGCAAAGCTGGATTTTCACATATTCAAGATAGATATGGAAGGCTTCAAATTTACATAAAAATAGATGATGTTGGAGAAGTAAGATTAAAGGAATTTAAAAGTCTTGACTTAGGAGACTGGATAAGTGTTACTGGTTTTGTATTCAAAACAAAGACAGGAGAAATTTCTGTACATGTTAAGGACTTCCAGCTTATTTCTAAGTCTTTAAAACCACTACCAGATAAGTGGCATGGACTTAAAGATCCGGATTTAAGATATAGACAAAGAGAACTTGATCTTATAATGAATGAAAATGTAAGAGATACTTTTATAAAAAGAACTCAAATTATAAAAAGTGTAAGAGAATTTTTAGATAATAGAGGATACTTAGAAGTTGAAACACCTATACTTTCACCAATAGCAGGAGGAGCTGCCGCAAGACCATTTATAACTCACCATAATGCTTTAGATATAGATATGTATTTAAGAATAGCTACAGAACTATATTTAAAAAGACTTATTGTTGGTGGATTTGAGAAAGTATATGATATGGGTAAAAATTTTAGAAATGAAGGTATAGACATAAGACATAATCCAGAGTTTACTATGATAGAATTATACGAAGCTTATGCTGATTATAATGACATGATGGAACTTATGGAAAATTTAACAGCGTATGTTTGTAAAAAAGTTAATGGAACTACAAAGATAACATATCAAGGAACTGAAATAGACTTAACTCCTCCATGGAGAAGGCTTACTATGGTAGATGCAGTTAAGGAATATGCAGGAGTAGATTTTAATCAAATTAAAACAGATGAAGAGGCTCAAGCTATAGCTCGTGAAAAAAATCTTGAATTTAAGAAGGAATTAAAGGATTGTACAAAGGCAGATGTTTTAAATGCATTATTTGAAGAGTATGCGGAAGAACATTTAATTCAACCTACTTTCCTTATGGATTATCCTGTTGAAATTTCACCTTTAACTAAGAAAAAAAGAGGAAATGAAAATTTTACAGAAAGATTTGAAGGCTTTATTTTTGGAAGAGAAATATGTAATGCTTATTCAGAACTTAATGATCCTATAGTTCAAAGAGAAAGATTTGAGCAGCAAGCTAAAGAAAGAGAGCTTGGAGATGATGAAGCTTACGTAATAGATGAAGAATTTATGAGTGCTTTAGAAACAGGAATGCCTCCAACAGGCGGACTTGGAATAGGTATAGATAGATTAGTTATGCTTTTAACTGATTCTTATTCAATTAGAGATGTTATATTATTTCCAACTATGAAACCAAATCAACAATAATATTTACTATAGAGCAACTGGTTTAAACTAGTTGCTTTTTATAAAATTTAAAATAAAAACTTTACGCGAAGGGAATGATATTTAAATGGATTTAAAAGAAAGAGCTTTAAAAATGCATAAGGATAATCAAGGAAAGATAGCTCTTCATTGCAAAGTTCCAGTAAAAACTAGAGATGATATGACTCTTGCATACACACCAGGAGTTGCAGAACCATGCCTAGAAATAGAGAAAGATTATAATAAAATATATGATTATACATCAAAGGGAAATTTAGTAGCGGTTGTAACTAATGGGACAGCAGTATTGGGATTAGGTGATATTGGAGCAGGGGCAGGAATGCCAGTAATGGAAGGGAAAGCTATACTATTTAAATCTTTTGCAGGTATAGATGCTTTCCCTATATGTTTAAATACAAAAGACGTAGATAAAATAGTTGAAGCAGTAAAACTTATGGAACCAACCTTTGGAGGAATAAACCTTGAAGATATTAAAGCTCCAGAGTGTTTTGAAATTGAAGACAAATTAAAAAAAATATGTGATATTCCAGTATTTCATGATGATCAACATGGAACTGCAGTAGTTACTGCTGCAGCTATAATAAATGCACTTAAACTTACTGATAGAAAACTTTGCGATTTAAAGGTTGTTATAAATGGAGCTGGTGCAGCTGGTACTGCAATAGCAAAACTTCTTTTATCTATGGGAGTTAAAGATATAGTTGTATGTGATAGAAAAGGTGCTATATCAAAGGATAACGAAAATTTAGATAGTGCAAAGAAAAAGCTTGCTGATATAACTAATCCATATAATATAAAGGGTTCTTTATCTGATGTTATAAAAGGAAGAGATGTGTTTATTGGAGTATCTGCTGCAGGAGCATTAACTAAAGAAATGATTAAAACAATGAATAAAGATCCTATGATTTTTGCTATGGCAAATCCAATACCAGAAATTTATCCTAAAGAAGCAAAAGAAGCTGGAGCTAAAATTATAGGAACTGGACGTTCAGATTTTCCAAATCAAATTAATAATGTTCTTGCATTTCCAGGAATATTTAGAGGTGCTTTAGATGTTTTGGCAAGAGAGATAAATGAAGAAATGAAAATAGCAGCAGCTAAAGCTATAGCTAGCGTTATAAGTGATGATGAAATTAAAGAAGACTATATATTACCAGATGCATTTGATTTAAGAGTTGCACCTAAAGTTGCTGAGGCTGTAGCTAAAGCTGCTATAAAAACAGGAGTAGCAAGGAAAAAAGAAATTACACCTGAATGGGTTTTTAATCATACAAAAGAATTAATTAATAATAGATAATATAAAACGCAGTACTTTTATATTTAAAAATAATAACGTGTAATTATAGAAGCATTTGAAGAAGGGTAGGTAATTGTTTTGGTAAAGGTAGAAAGCTTTCAATTAGACCATACAAAATTAGTTGCGCCATATGTAAGAAAATGTTCTACAATGATAGGGGAAAATGGAGATAAAGTAACAAAATATGATTTAAGATTTACACAACCTACTAAAGAGGCTATGGGTACAGCAGCAATTCATGCTTTAGAGCACTTATTAGCAGGATTTATAAGAGAAGAATTAGATGGAGTTATAGATTTATCTCCAATGGGTTGTAGAACAGGTTTTTATTTAATAATGTGGGGAGATAAAGAAACTTCAGAAATAAAGACAGGATTAGAAAATGCATTAAAAAAAGTTTTAGATGCTAAAGAAGTGCCAGCAAGAAGTGAAGTAGAATGTGGAAACTATAAAGATTTATCTTTATTTGGAGCAAAAGAATATGCAAAGCAGGTTTTAAATAAAGGAATTAGTTTAAACATTTATGGAGATAAATAAAAATATTATATAAAAAATACATAAAAGACAGAAATAGCAAAATGTTTTTGATATTTCTGTCTTTTTAAAATAATTATTTTAAAATTGATTTACTAAATAAACCATGATTGTAAATGCTTATATTCATAATCAGTACCATATGTTAATTGATTAAGTTTTATTATAGCGTCTTTAACAGTTGTTTGAAAAGTAGAATAATATTGAGTAGTATCTTTAGTTAAAGCAGAACAAACTTCAGGAGAATCAAAAACTAAATATTTTCTGCATATAAATGGTCTAACTTCATAAATACTGCAATTTTCATTTTCATCTAAAAAAGCACATGGAATTTTACAAGATAGATATTCATTTTTTATATCTTTATTAAAGCTTCCATCTCTATATACAATTATTTTAGATAAAAGCTCTTTATGTTTTTTAATTTTTTCTTTAAATTTATTTATTTCTTCCTCAGAGTAATGAGAAGATAAATATTCATCTATATATTCTTTTTCAAGCTTACTTGTTAAAACCAAAAGTTTACAACAATGACCACAACCTTGTCTACATGATGCTACCTCAGCAGCAGGTGATGAAGCAATATCAAGTTTTTCATATAGTTTTTTAAGCTTTCTAAAAGCCTCTTCTTTAGTTATTTTCGTATTAACTGATTTTATTCTACTGTCAACAAAATTATTTAAATTATCAACTGCCTTTACGAACTTAGAATGGTTATAAACAATTTCATTACCATTTTTATCTATATATAATGTTTTATATACATCATTATTTCCCAATTATATATCCTCCCTTGTATAATGTAGTTGTAACATTTCATAGAAAACATATAGATTTTCAATCGAACAATAACAACTCATTTCTTTAAAATATTCTTAATTTATAACCTATCTTGTATAAGTTATAATAATAATTATAATAATAAATATTATTATTAACAATACAATAAAAACATTAAAAAAATATTCCAAAATTTTTATAATATTAGCACTAAGTTGATGATGCCTTTTTAATTATTTTTGTACAGTTATTAATAAAAATAGTTGCATATTAGGACATTATCATAAATTAATCATAAAATGCAATAAAAATATTTAAAAATATATTGTGTTTTTTTTATTTTATGATATAATTACACATGTAATAGATATTCCGTGGTAGCTCAATGGCGGAGCATTCGGCTGTTAACCGAAGGGTTGGAGGTTCGAGTCCTCTCCACGGAGCCATTTTTATTTTTTGATGAATAAATTAAAAACTCTAGGCTAAAAACCTAGAGTTTTTGTTTAATTATTTAACTATATTTCAGTTTATTTAACTATATTTCAGTTTATTTAACTATATTTCAGTTTTTTTGTTTTAAAACGTTTAAAATTTTTAGAATCATTTTTGCGAATACATAAATTAAAAGTATTGGAATTATTATTATACTTAGGATATAATAATAAATAAAAATAAGTAACTTATATAGTTATAAAAATAAAATTATATTTTTATTATTACGCATTTTGTTTAGGAAGGTGAAAATATTATGGAATTTAGGAAATTTGGGAATAAATACATAGTAAGACTTAACAAAGGTGAAGAAATTATTGAAACTTTAAAGAAACTTTGCCAAGATGAAAACATAACACTAGGTTCAATACAAGGAATTGGAGCCGTAAGTAATGTAAAGGTTGGATTATTTAAGCCATCTCTTAAAGAATATCATTCAATAGAACTAAAAGGTGATTATGAAATGACATGCCTTTTAGGAAATGTTTCTACTATGAATGGAGAGGTGTATTTACATCTACATATTGATGTTGCTGATGAAGAAAATAAAATTTATGGAGGACATTTAAACTCAGCTGTAATAAGTGCTACTGGAGAAATTATAATAGATACTATTGATGGAAAAGTAGATAGAGAATTTAGTGATGAAATTGGCTTAAATTTATATAAATTTAATTAGTTAAATAATTAAATGAGTTAAAAATATATCAAAATTATATATTGATTAAACTACAATAAGTTTTAAATAAATTTCCATTAAACAATGAAGTAGTATATTCATTATTGACTTACTTTAAAATATAGTGGTCAATTTTAAGAAAAATACTTTTGCGGCATAATTTATATATTTAATTAATTATTTAAAATTCAATGTATATATAATGTAAAGTAATAGATTACTTTGGTTAAATTAAAAATATTCAATTATATATTATTATAAACATATAAGCAAATAGGAGGTACTAATAAATGGCAGTAGAGAAAACCATGGATAAAATAGTAGCACTTGCTAAAAATAGAGGTTTTGTATTTGCAGGATCAGAAATTTATGGAGGACTTGCAAATTCATGGGATTATGGCCCTCTTGGAGTTGAATTTAAAAATAATGTTAAAAAAGCATGGTGGAAAAAATTTGTACAAGAAAGTCCTTATAATGTTGGAATAGATTCTGCAATACTTATGAATAGAGAAGTATGGGTAGCATCAGGACATGTTGGAGGATTTTCTGATCCACTTATGGATTGTAAAGAATGTAAATCTAGATTTAGAGCTGATAAATTAATTGAAGACTATATGACTGAAAATGGAATAGAAGTAGCAAGTGCTGATGGATGGACTAATGAACAATTAAAAAATTATATTGATGAACATAATATAGTTTGTCCTAAATGTGGCAAGAAAAATTTTACTGATATAAGAAAGTTTAATCTTATGTTTAAAACTTTTATGGGAATAACAGAAGATGCAAAATCAGAAGTATACCTAAGACCAGAGACTGCACAAGGTATATTTGTAAATTTTAAAAATGTTCAAAGAACTTCAAGAAAAAAAGTACCTTTTGGTATAGCTCAAATAGGTAAATCATTTAGGAATGAAATAACTCCTGGAAATTTTATATTTAGAACAAGGGAATTTGAGCAGATGGAACTTGAATTTTTCTGTAAACCTGATACAGATTTAGAATGGTTTAAATATTGGAAAGATTATTGCTGGAATTTCCTTTTAAACTTAGGAATGAAAAAAGAAAATTTAAGAATGAGAGATCATGCTAAAGAAGAATTATCTTTTTACAGTAAAGCAACATCAGATATAGAATTTCTATTTCCATTTGGATGGGGCGAGCTTTGGGGAATAGCTGATAGAACAGACTATGACCTTAAAAAACATGCTGAACATTCAGGAGTGGATATGAGTTATTTAGATCCAACAACTAATGAAAAATATATTCCATATTGCGTAGAACCATCACTTGGTGCAGATAGAGTTACATTAGCATTTTTATGTGATGCTTATGATGAAGAAACTCTTGAAGACGGAGATGTAAGAACTGTACTTCATCTTCATCCAGCATTAGCACCATTTAAAGCAGCAATACTACCTCTTTCAAAGAAACTTTCAGAAAAATCTTTAGAGGTTTATGACAAACTTAGAAAGAAATTTAATGTAGATTACGATGAAGCAGGAAGTATAGGTAAAAGATACAGAAGACAAGATGAAATAGGAACTCCATATTGTATAACTATAGATTTTGATACACTTAATGACAACACAGTAACAGTAAGAGATAGAGATACAATGGATCAAATCAGAATAAATATAGATGAAAT
This sequence comes from Clostridium sp. USBA 49, assembly GCF_900167505.1. Classification (NCBI taxonomy): domain Bacteria; kingdom Bacillati; phylum Bacillota; class Clostridia; order Eubacteriales; family Clostridiaceae; genus Clostridium; species Clostridium sp. USBA 49. The sequence continues at coordinate 4,338 of NZ_FUYD01000008.1, read as the reverse complement.
TGAAAAATTTATTGAAGAAAAATTAGAATTTTAATTGAAATCTCATAATAATAGATATAAAGAAATTTAAAATTTAGTAATTTAGTAAAATAATAATCCTATCTGTTCTAAGAATAAAATATATATTTAATGATTGGGTTATTATTTTACTGTTCTATATTTACCTATTATATATTTAGTTTAAATGCATGATATATATAATAAATATAAAATAAAAAGTTAGGAAGGTTTTAAAATGGGAAGAGTTTTTACTATTGGTGAGGCACTTATTGATTTTATTCCAGAACAAAAGGGAGTAGCATTAAAATCTGTATCTTCATTTGAAAGAGCTCCAGGAGGTGCACCAGCTAATGTTTCTGCTGCAGTTTCTAAACTTGGAGGTGAAAGCGTTTTTATAGGGAAACTAGGACTTGATGCTTTTGGAGATTTTCTTATTGAAACTTTAAAAGATACAGGAGTAGAAACAAAATACATATATAGGACTAATAAAGCTAATACTGCTCTTGCTTTTGTTTCATTAAAAGAAGATGGAGACAGAGATTTTTCTTTTTATAGAAATCCTAGTGCAGACATGCTTTTAGAGGAAAACGAAATAGATAAAAATTGGTTTAATAAAGAAGATATTTTACATTTTTGCTCTGTAAGTCTTATAGATGCACCTGTTAAAAAAGCACATATAGCAGCAATTAAAGCAGTGAAAGAAATAGGCGGACTAATATCTTTTGATCCTAATATAAGACTTCCTTTATGGGAAAATCATGAAGAATATAAAAAAGTTATTAATGAATTTTTAAAATATGCTGACATTGTAAAAATAAGTGAAGATGAACTTGAATTTATTACGAGTATTAAAGAAAAAGAAAAGGCTATTAACTACCTTTTATCTTATAAAAATATTAAAATCCTTATAATTACAAAAGGCAAAAATGGAGCTTCAGCTTATTTTAATAATAGTAAAGTAAATGTAGAAGGATATAATGTTAAAGTTATAGATACTACTGGAGCTGGAGATTCATTTATAGGAGCATTTTTATATAAACTTTCAAAATATAATATAGACATAAATAATATAAGCAAATCTGAAATGGAAGAAATGCTTAAATTTGCAAATGCAGTAGCTGCCTTAACTACTACTAATAAAGGAGCTATAAGTTCATTACCTTCTATAAAAGCTGTGGAAGACTTTATAAAATAAAAAAAATACCGAGCATGGGGTCGCTCGGCACTAAATGGGGTTTATCATGGGGATATATTATATGTTATTAAATTATGGGGAATTATATTAATGTTTTCCTTACGGCACGTTAATAGTATAGCATATATATTGCTAAATTTACAATACCTAACATAAAAGTTTTTATTTTTAGTATTTTCTCATAATTTCGACAAATTTCAACTTAATTTGAGAATATTAAATAAACTATAGAACTAATAAATAAACTCATTATTCCTAAAATTAAAGCAATAAACTTAGATGTTTTATTAAATTTTGTTTTATAAACAACTAATAATGCTAGTATTATACCAAATGGAAATCTAAAACTGTTATTAAAAGTTATGTATAATTGGCATAAAAACCAAATACCTAAAAGTTTATAGTTATAATATTCTTCATTTTCTTGCTTTTTAAATTTAGAAATAAAAACTAAAGGACAAGTTAAAATTAATGTTAAAAATGCCATTTTTCTAACTCCATATAATTAATTCTATATATAAATATACAATATAAAAATTAAATATAACCTAGTAAAATAATATAAAAAGTAAGTATTTTTACTCGTTTTTATATTTGATTTTGAATAAATTGAATATATAAATAAATAATCTAAGGAATAGGCATTTTTAATAGATAACATTATATCTTAAAGCATCATACTTCTATTATTTTACCTCTCATATATTTTACTTCTCATAGGATCCATTTTACAGGCTATTGCTGAAGAACCAATTTGATTTACTTCCAATGGTTCTTCTATCTTTTTCATAAATATTTATATAATCATACTATTAACTTAGAGTATGTAATTTGATAAGAAAATGGTATAATTAAAAAAGAATTATTTTTATTATTATGGAAGTGAGGAAATTTGGTGAAAAAAGATTTTAAAGAATTTAAAGAATTTATAAAAGGGAAAAATACTGCTGTTGTAGGAATAGGAGTTAGTAATATTCCGCTTATAAGATTTTTATTAAATTTAGATGCAAAGGTTAGTGCTTTTGATAAAAAAAATGAAAATCAGCTTGGTGAAATAGGAAAAGAATTTAAAGAAAAAGGAGTTAAGTTAATTCTTGGTGATAATTATTTAGATAATTTAACAGGTTATGATGTTATTTTTAAAACACCTTCTATGAGAATTGACAGTCCTTCATTGATAAAAGCTAAAGAAGAAGGAGCATATATAACTTCTGAAATGGAGGAATTTATAAAATATTGTCCTGCAAAGATATTTGGCGTAACAGGTAGTGATGGGAAAACAACCACTACAAGTTTAATTTATAATATATTAAAAGAAGAAGGATATAAAACTTGGGTAGGAGGTAATATTGGTACTCCGCTTTTTGATAAAATTGAAGAAATTAAAGAAACTGATAAAGTTGTACTTGAACTTTCTAGTTTTCAGCTTATGACTATGACTGTATCACCACAAGTTTCTGTTATAACAAATTTAAGTCCTAATCATTTAGATATTCATAAGGACATGGAAGAATATGTAGATGCTAAGAAAAATATTTTTAAATATCAAGATAAAAATGATATATTGGTTCTAAATAGAGATAATGAAATTACAAATTCTATGGAAAATGAAGCTAAGGGCAGAGTTTTAAAATTTAGTACTAAAGAAGAAATTAAAGAAGGTGCTTATTATAAAGATGGAATACTTTATTTAATGGGTAATAAAGTATGTAAAGCAGATAAAATTATTATAAAAGGTATGCACAATATAGAAAACTATCTTGCTGCATTTTGTGCTTTAAGCGAAGATGTATCAATAGAAAGTATGAAAAAAGTAGCTTATACTTTTAAAGGGGTTGAACATAGAATTGAATTTGTAAGAGAAATAAATGGAGTGAAATATTATAATAGTTCTATTGCTTCAAGTCCATCTAGAACTCTTGCAGATATTAAAGTTTTTGGGAAACCTATAATATTAATTGCAGGTGGATATGATAAAAAAATTCCTTTTGAGCCTCTTGCACAAGAGGGGTATCCTTATATTAAAAAGTTAATACTTTTAGGGGCTACAAAATATAAAATAAAATCTGCTTTTGAAAAAATAATTTCTAAAAAGAATTTAAATTTACCTATTATTATGGCAGACTCTTTTGAAGATGCTGTATATAAGGCAAAGGATGAATCAGAAAATGGAGATATAGTTTTATTGGCTCCAGCTTGTGCAAGTTTTGATATGTTTGAAAACTTTGAAGTTAGGGGAAATAAATTTAAAGAGATAGTAAATAATTTATAAAAACTTTTATAATTATATTACAAAAGTTTTTTATTAAATATTTGAGCACTATATATAGCTGTAATGAAAATTTAGAAACACTATAAATAAATATACAGTGAGAATTAATTTACAACTTAATAACTTTTTAATATAACATCATTAATTAAAATTATATTAAAATCTTTTTTTCTCTTTAATACTAATTATTTTATATGGAGATACACCTGGTATAATTTGAATTATGTAACAATTTATAAGTTAGTCATATTTTATTTATAAAAAATATTTACGTATTTTTTGATAGTATCTTTTTTATATAATCTCCAGTGCCGGGTGTATCAATTGTAAAATTAATTAGAATAATGAAGAAATATGAAGAATAATGAATTTATTTTAATATAATAAATATTTTTTCTTATGAATTCTAATTTATCTCATGATATCATAAAAAACGTCGTTGAGAGCGACAACAATGTTTAGTCAATAACTTTATAGAGTATATAAAATTACCAATAAAAAAGTTGTTGACAAAACAAATAAATCTTGATAAACTATAAAAGCTGTCAGATGACAGCGAAATGATTGGTCTTTGAAAATTAAACAGAGAATAAGGTAATAACCAGCAATTCTTTTGATAAATAAAGCATGAGCTTAAAATCAGACTTTTAAATTGAGAGTTTGATCCTGGCTCAGGACGAACGCTGGCGGCGTGCCTAACACATGCAAGTCGAGCGAGAAACTTTTGTTTCTAGCGGCGGACGGGTGAGTAACACGTGGATAACCTGCCTCATAGTGGGGGATAGCCTCCCGAAAGGGAGATTAATACCGCATATTATTAAATCTTCGCATGAAGATTTAATGAAAGGAGCAATCCGCTATGAGATGGGTC
>NZ_FUYD01000009.1:0-116898 GCF_900167505.1 Clostridium sp. USBA 49 | reverse complement strand
CTTAATATATTGTTTAGTGAGGTCTTAAATAAAGGTGCATAGCCTGGGGACTCTGTCCCCAGACCCCTGAGGTTTACCGCTTTTGATTCTACCAGAAACGGATAAAAACGGATAGTTAAGAACCATCCGTTTCTATATAGAACACTAATAACCGCTCAGGTTGCTCCTCAGCATTGCCTTATCCTGTTAATTAGCAATGTATATTATTGCCTAAATTTGGTTATAATATACATTGTAATACAGGTTAAGCAGTTGAGATTATTGACTTTAAATTACATTATTTTACAAATAATTTATCCTTAAATTACTTGTCGAAAGAAAGAGAATACACAAAATTATTTACACGGTCAAGGCTCCTTTTTATAATTTTATTTTTATATGGATTTTTTAAAACCTTCGCCTAAAATTTCTGAAGCATCAAGTACAGACATAAAAGCATAAGGATCTATATTTTGAACTATAGTTTTTGCTTTAGGAACTTGAGATAAGGATAAAACACAATATATAATTTTTTTATCTCTTTTACTATAAGTTCCAACAGCATTTATAAGAGTAGAGCTTCTTCTTAAATCTGTTTTAATTTTTTCAATTATTTCATTTTCTTTATTTGTTACAACCAAAATCATTTTTTTTCTGTCAAAACCATTTATCATTTTATCTATTACAGCAGAAACTATATACATAGATATTAAAGTATAAAGTCCTCTTTCTATACCAAAAAATATAGAACTAAATGAAACTATCAATAAATTTATACCAAAAGATACTTTACCAAGTTCTAGATAAAATTTTTTCCTAATATACATTGAAATTATATCAGTACCACCTAAAGAGCCATGATTACTAAAAACTAATCCTATTGCAGCTCCATTTATAACTCCTCCATAAATGCAGCTTAAAAGCATATCTTTAGTAAAAAATAAATTAGATATATTTCTTGTAAGTATTAAAAAAATAGAATTAAATATAGTGCCTGCTATAGTTAAAAAAGTAAATTCCTTATCAAGTTCTTTTATACTTAAAATAAATAAAGGAATATTTAGTGCAAGTACAATAATTCCAGAAGGAATATGTAGTAAATATTGAATTATAAGAGAAACACCAGATACTCCACCGCTTAAAAGTTTATGTGGAACTAAAAACATATTTACACCTAAAGCTGAAAAAAAGCTTGCACTTATTGTAATCAATAGCTTTTTAGTGAATTCAAAACTGTTTAATCTCAAAATTTTCACCACCTTAATTATAGTCTTTCACAGAAAATAAAATATTATTTAAATGAAAAAAATAATAAAGTATACTTCAATTTCCTAAAATATAAAAACTGCTTTTGGTTAAATTAATATTGAAGATTTATTAATTTTTTAAGGAGGGAATTTTATGGATAATAATAAAGGTCTTAAAAAAACAAGGCATAAATCCAATCCTGAACTTAGAAGAATATATTTTCAAAACGGAAGTCATTTCGGGATAGAAAATGGCCATAAAGTAGGTATACATGAACCAGAAAAACACTCTTTTGAAGCTGACTCTGAAAAATAAAATAATTAATTATTATTAATTATTAATAATATTATTAAAAAGCAAAAATCAGTTTTTAAAAAATATATAGTATAAAATTGCTATTGATAAAAATTATTAATTAGGATAGAATGTTATGTGTAAATAAGCTTATTATTTATTATTAAAGTTTAACAACACAAAAAGGTTATAAATACAATAAATTTACAAAAAATATTTACTTTTACATCATAAATATCCAACATGAAAATCAGCATTAAACCTTAAATATATAATAAAGTAAAATAATAATCCGAGCAGGGAATATCTTTTATCTGACCAGAGAGGATTATTATTTTACTTATAAAATTAGCATTAAACTTTAAATATATAATAAAGTAAAATAATAATCCGAGCAGGGAATATCTTTTGTCTGACCAGAGAGGATTATTATTTTACTTAATGTATTAAATTTTAGAATTAAGGGGGATAATAATGACCAAAATCTTAAAAAAATTTATAAGTTATTATAAGCCTTATAAATTTATGTTTTTTATGGACATGTTTTGTGCACTAACTTTGTCAGTCATAGATTTAGTTTTTCCATTATTTGTGAATTTCTTATTAGATGATGTATATAAAGGAGAAAAATCTCAAATATTAAAATATGTAGCATTAGTAGGTACCATACTTCTTTTTATGTATATCATAAGATATTTTTGCCAATATTACATAACTTTTCAAGGACACGTTATGGGTGCAAAAATGGAAACAGATATGAGAAGAGATATATTTAATCATCTTCAAAAATTATCATTTTCTTATTATGATAACAATAATACGGGTAAGCTAATGTCTCGAATAGTTACAGATCTTTTTGATATTTCAGAATTAGCACACCACGGCCCAGAAGATATATTTATATCTATATTAAAAATAACAGGTTCTTTTGTAATTCTTATGAATATAAATATTAAGCTTACAGTTATATTAATTTTTATAACTTTATTTATGGCTTATTTTTCATATTTTTATAATAAAAAAATGAAAACAGTATTTACAAAAAATAAAGAAAAGATAGCTAATGTAAATGCTCAAATTCAAGACAGTCTTTCTGGAATAAGAGTAGTAAAATCTTTTGCAAATGAAAGCGTAGAAAAGAAAAAATTTCAAAAAAGCAATAATGAATATTTACAAAGTAAAGAAGATAATTACAGCGTTATGGGAAAATTTTATAGTACAAATGGATTTTTCCAAGGTATTTTATATCTTTCAGTAATACTTTTTGGAGGAATATTTATAAGTACAGGAGAAATACAAACATCAGATCTTGTAGTTTATATACTTTATATCAATATATTCTTAAACCCTATAGAAAAACTTATAAATTTTACTGAGCAATATCAAAGAGGTATAACAGGATTTGAAAGATTTTTGGAAATTATGGATACTCATCCTGATATAAAAGATAAAAAGGGAGCAATAGAGCTTAAAAATACAAAAGGTAATATTACTTTTGAAAATGTATCTTTTAGTTATGATAATAAAAATACTATTCTTAAAAATATAAATGTTAATATAAAATCAGGAAAAACTGTAGCTATAGTTGGACCATCTGGAGCAGGGAAAACAACTTTTTGCAGTATAATACCAAGATTTTATGAAATAGATGAAGGTTCTGTTAAAATTGATGGTATGGACATAAAAGACATTAAGCTAAAATCTTTAAGAAATAATATAGGAATTGTACAACAAGATGTTTATATGTTCTCTGGAACTATAAAAGAAAATATAGCTTATGGAAAACCAGATGCTACAGATGAGGAAATAATAGAAGCTTCCAAAAGAGCTAATGCTCATGAATTTATAATGGAACTTGAAGACGGATATAATACTTATGTAGGTGAAAGAGGAGTTAAACTTTCAGGAGGCCAAAAACAGAGAATTTCAATTGCTAGAGTGTTTTTAAAGAATCCTCCAATATTAATACTTGATGAAGCAACATCAGCTTTAGATAATGAAAGTGAAAGATATATTCAAAAATCTTTAGAAGATTTATCAAAAAATAGGACAACCATTGTAATAGCACATAGGTTAAGTACTATAAGAAATGCAGATAATATATTAGTTTTAACAGAAGATGGAATTAAAGAAGAAGGAACTCACGAAGAATTATTAAGGAAAAATGGAATATATGCTGGCCTTTATAATATGCAGTTTGAAATAGCATAAAAAATGACGAGAAAAATCTCGTCATTTTTTATTATCATTTATATCATTTATTATATTTTATCTTTTTTTATTTTTCCAAAGAGTATTTAATCTATTTTTTAATTTTGCTTCTATACCATTTTCTGTAGGATTATAATATATTTTATCCTTATGTGATGTTGGAAGATATTGCTGCTCTATAAAACCTCCAAAATCATGAGGATAAAGATATCCTTTACCACGATTAAGATTTTTGGCTCCTTTATAATGAGCATCCATTAGATAAGGGGGAATTCCGCTATCATTTGTTTTTCTTACATCAGAAAGAGCTTTATCTATAGCCATTATAGAAGCATTGGATTTTGGTGCGCAAGCTGCATATATAGCTGCTTGTGATAAATTAATCCTACATTCAGGCATACCTATCATATGGCAGGCAGTCATAGCACTAGTTGCTACAACAAGAGCCATTGGGTCTGCGTTTCCAATATCCTCAGAAGCGAAAATAACAATTCTTCTTGCTATGAAAACAGGATCTTCACCGGAATCAAGCATTTTTGCAAGATAGTAAACTGCTGCGTCAGGATCGCTTCCTCTCATAGATTTTATAAATGCGCTTATGGTATCATAATGATTATCTCCATTTTTATCATATAAAGTCATTTTTCTTTGTATACATTCTTTTGCATCTTCTACAGTTATAACAATTTTATTTCCATTCATTTTTGAAGTTTTTACAGCCATTTCTAAAGCATTAAGAGCCTTTCTTATATCTCCATTACTGTGAATAGCAAAATATTTAAAAACATCTTCTTCTATATCTATATTTAGATTACCAAGACCTTTTGGGTTTTTTACTGCATTTTTTAGTGCAAGTATTACTTCTTCATCAGTCAAAGGCTTAAGTTCAAATATCATAGAACGGGATAAAAGTGCGTTATTTACTTCAAAATAAGGGTTTTCGGTAGTAGCACCTATTAAAATTATTATACCTTTTTCGACAGATGGAAGAAGAGAATCTTGCTGAGATTTACTAAATCTATGTACCTCATCTAAAAAAAGTATTGTTTTTTTACTGTATAGCTTTAAGTTATTTTCGGCTTCTTGAACAATTTTTCTAATATCAGCTGTTCCTGCAGTAACAGCACTTAATTCTATAAAATTTGCTTTAGTTTGATTGGCAATAATTCTAGCTAATGTAGTTTTTCCAACTCCAGGGGGTCCATAAAAAATAGCTGAAGATATATTATCTGTTACTATGGCTCTATAAAGCATTTTATCTTTAGATAAAATATGCTTTTGACCTATATATTCATCAAGTGTTTCAGGTCGTACTCTTTCTGCTAAAGGTTTTAAATTTATGTTATTTTTAGCATTAGCTATATCGAATAAATCCATATATTCACTTCCTAAAAATTTTAGTTTCATTTGTTTTATATATTTTACCATACTTTATTATAATGATAGAATAGTAATTTTAAATTAGGTGAAAATAGATTTATATAAATAAAATATAATTAACAATTATTACATATTATAAATTAAAAGTATCATTAAGATTTAAAATATTTTTATTAAAAATTGATAAGCTGATATATAAAAATAGAAATCTTAAAACACTATGAAATATATAGTGAAAATTAATTTATAGTTTATTGTGGGTTAATATATATAAAAATTATTAAAACTTTAATTTAATATAGAAATATTTTAATTATATAAAAACAGGAGTGATAAAATGGATAGCAATGATATATTAAAGGTTATTCCTTTAGGTGGGTTAGGTGAAATAGGAAAGAACATTACAGTAATAGAATATAAAGATGAAATAATAGTAATTGATTGTGGGCTTTCTTTCCCAGAAGAAGATATGTATGGAGTAGATTTAGTAATACCTAATATTACTTATCTTTTAAACAATAAAGAAAAGGTAAAAGGTATTTATTTAACTCATGGACATGAAGATCATATAGGGGCAGTACCATATATTTTAAAACAGATAAATGTTCCAATATACGGAACAAGATTAACATTAGGCTTAGTTGAACTTAAGCTTAAAGAACACAAGATGCTTTATGATTGTAAACTTAATATTGTAGAGCCGGGAGATATAGTTGAAAATAATTTTTTAAAAATAGAATTTATAAGAAACAGCCATAGTATTTCAGATTCATGTACATTAGCTATACATACTCCTATTGGAGTTATAATTCATACAGGTGATTTTAAAATTGATTATACACCAATAGATGGTAAAATGATGGATTTACACAGAATTTCACAATTAGGAAGAGAAGGGGTTTTACTTCTTTTAGCAGATAGTACAAATGTAGAAAGACAAGGATATACTGTTTCGGAAAAGGTTATTGGCGAAACTTTTGATAAAGTATTTAAAAAAGCTATGGGGCGTATTATAGTAGCAACTTTTGCTTCTAATATACATAGAATACAGCAAATTATAGATTCATCTGTAAATTATGGCAGGAAGATAGCTTTTAGTGGAAGAAGTATGGAGCAAGTTTCTCAAGTAGCAATGGAATTAGGATATTTAAATATACCAGAAGGATATAATATAAGTATTGAAGAAATAAATGAATATCCAAATAATAAATTAACAATAATTACAACTGGAAGTCAGGGGGAACCTATGTCAGCTTTAGCAAGGATGTCTATTGGAACACATAAAATACTAAAAGTAGAACCTCAAGATTTAGTTATTGTTTCAGCATCTCCCATTCCAGGTAATGAAAAATTTATATCTAGGGTAATAAATGAATTATTTAAAAAAGGGGCAGAGGTTGTTTATGAAGCTTTTGAAGAAGTTCATGTTTCAGGTCATGCTCGTCAGGAAGAATTAAAGCTTATACATACATTAGTAAAACCTAAATTTTTTATGCCTGTTCATGGAGAATATAGGCATTTAATGCATCATGCTATGCTTGCAGAAAAATTAGGAATGGATAAAAAAAATATTGTTATAGGAGAAACAGGAACAGTTGTAGAAGTTACAAAGGATTCTATAAAATTAGGAGGAAAGGTAAGCTCTGGAGCTATTATGGTAGATGGTTTAGGTGTCGGAGATGTAGGCAATATAGTTCTTAGAGATAGAAAACATTTAGGAGAAGATGGAATTTTAACAATAGTAGTAACTATAGAAAAAGAATCATTTAGTATTATTGCAGGACCAGATATAATAACAAGAGGCTTTATTTATGCAAAAGAATCTGAAAAATTACTTAATGCAACTAAAGATATAGTAAGAGAAGAAATTGATAAATGTTTAGATAATAAGATTATAGAATGGACAGTTATAAAATCAAATATAAAAAACTCTGTAAGCAGATTTTTATATGAAAAAACTAAAAGAAGACCTATTATACTTCCTATAATTATGGAAATATAAATAAAATAGTATTTAGAAAATAACAATAAATTTGTAATTAAAAATGCAATAAATAAAATATGTGTAATGAGATTAGAGTTTTTAAACTTTATTTAATTCTCTTTGCACATATTTTATTTAATACTACTTTTTGAATATGGTGTTTTGTTTATAGTATAATTGCTTTAATTGGAATTTTTATTGGAGAGTTGTTAATTAAATACAAGAAAAGGTAGAAATATTTAATTTATTTTAAGATCAACAACTCTATTTTGTTACAGTATTTTTAAAAATATTTGAGAAAAATAAATGTAAACTATTGCATTTATATAAAATAACATATATAATAAAATCATAGTCGAAACGTTTTTACAGTAATGTAAATAGAAAATATATTGTTTTATATTTTATTAATGAATAAAAAAGTAGAGGATGAAGTTATATGCATACAATAAAGGACGTAGCTCGTTTAGCTAATGTAGCTTTATCAACAGCATCTTATGCACTTAATGGAACAGGAAAAGTTAGTCAAGCTACTAAAGAAAAAGTTTTAAAAGCTGCCGAAGAATTGGGCTATAGACCAAATGGAGCAGCAAAAGATTTAAAAAGAAATAAAAAAACAGGCATAATATGTATGTTTGTTAGCGATTTTGGAGGACCTTTCTACAGTGAAGTTTTAAGAGGAGTACAAGATGTAGCGATATGCAATAATTACAATTTAATTGTATGTACTTATAAAATGACAGAAAAATTTTTAAATGAAAGACGGGTAGATGGAGCTATAATATTATCTCCTCATATTCCTGATGACTTAATTTTAAAGGTAGCTAGTCCTCAGTTTCCTATAGTTGTTATGGATAGAGAATTAGAATGCGAAAATGTATATACTGTTCTTTTAGATAATGTACAAGGGGCTTATAATGCTACTCAATATTTAATTGAATTAGGGCATAGAAATATTGCTTATATAAGCGGACCTGTTGTATCATATGATAATACCAAACGTTTAGAAGGATATAAAAAAGCATTGTCAGATAATAATATAGAATTTAATCCTAATTTGATTGTTCAAGGAAGATTTACTGAAGAAGGCGGATATGGAGCTGCTAAGCTTCTTATATTAAATTCTAAATTAAATAAAATACCATTAGATGCAATATTTTGTGCTAATGATGAAATGGCAATAGGTGCAATAAATGCATTAAATGAAGATGGAATTAATGTACCAGAAGATATTTCTATAGTTGGTTATGATGATATTAGATTGTCTTCTTACATTAAACCTTCTTTAACTACTATAAGTCATTATAATTATGAATGGGGAACCATGGCTGCTAATTTGATATTTCAAGGATTAAAAGAAAATTCTAAATGCGGGAAATTGATCTTACCTGCAAAACTTATAAAAAGAGAGTCTTGCATAAAATCACAAAGTAAAGAAAAATTTAATTAAATTAAAATTATAAATATAGTACTAAAAGGAGTACTATATGAAAAAAATCGAAACGTTACGAATTGATGGTTTAAAGGAGTTGCTAAATTTGATAGACAGTAAAGAAGAAACTTTTATTATAAATGGCGAAAAAATTTTTATATATGGTGGAGAACTTCATTATTTTAGAGTTCCTAAAAAAGATTGGGAAGATAGAATAAAAAAAATTAAAGAAGCAGGATGTAACCTTATTAGTACTTATATACCGTGGATGTGGCATGAAGTTAAAGAAGGTGAGATAGATTTAATTGGGGAAAGTACCCCTGAAAGAGATTTAGTATATTTTTTAAAAAAAGTAGAGGAACAAGGTATGTATTGTTTGGTAAGACCAGGACCATATGTAATGTCAGAAATAAAAAACCATGGTATACCATATTGGATAAACGAAAAGTATCCAGAAGTAATTGCTAAAAAACAAAATGGAGAAATGCATACTACAGGAGTTGTAAGTTACTTACATTCTATTTTTTTAGAGAAAGTAGAAAATTGGTATAAAGCTATTTGTAAAGTTATAGCTCCAATGCAAATAACAGAAGGAAAAAATGTTATAATGTTTCAATTAGATAATGAAGTTGGAATGCTTCAATGGGTTACTAATCAAGCAGATTATAATGAAGATACATTAAAAAAATTTGTTTGCTATATTAAATCTAAATATACTTTAGATAAATTAAATATTTTGTTAAAAACAAATTTAAAAAAGTATGAAGATGTAATTAAATTAATTAAAGAGCCTAAAGAATATTGTAACATTAAAATTCAAAATGAATTTATGTTATTTATGAGAATGTACTATAAAAAATATATTGAAACATTAAAAGCAATAGCAGTTAAATATGGAATTAAAATTCCTTTTGTAATAAATGTGCATGGTTTTGATTCTAATGATTATGCAAAACGAGGGCTAAAATATCCAATAGGGTTATCTCAACTTTATGAAGCCAGCAAAATTAACGAAATTATTACTGCAGGAGATTACTACATAGGAAATATTGTTCATGAAAATTATCATGATATTGTTTTAGCTAATGCTTTTACTAAAGCAATTCAAAATGAAAAGCAGCCTCTTTTTTCTGCAGAATTTCAAGGAGGATTTCAATATGATATACCAAGGCTTCAACCAACTACTTTTGATTTAACAACTAGGCTTTGTATTGCAAATGGAATGAATTCGCTTAATTATTATATGTTTGCAGGAGGAGAAAATTATGAAAATATAGGGATTCTTGGGAAAAGACATGATTGGCAGGCTCCTATATCTTCAGATGGATCTTTAAAAAAACATTATTACATAATTCAATATTTAGGAAATGTAATAAAATCCATAGAAAAAGAATTATTAGAATCTAAAAAAGATATTGTAACTTATATTGGTTTTTATGTTGATTATTATATGACTGAGTATTCTAATAAATATACACAAAAAATGAATGATAGATTAAAAATATTTAGAGAATCTTTTTTATACGATGGAGTAGGTAAAGGGCTTACACTAAATAATATAACTTATGAAGGTTATGATGTAAAAAGAGATAAAAAAATTAATGTAAAAAAAATAAAAAGTTTATGGATGTTTTCAAGTTATTGGATGGATGAAGATATTCAAGAAAAACTTATTGAATATATAAAAGAGGGAGGAAAATTAATATTATATCCATCCGTTCCTACTATGAATATGAAAGGTGAACCATGTACTAAACTTATTGAAGCTTTAAATATAGAAGTTGGTGAAAGTTTTTTTGGTAAATATGTAAATTTAGAAGATATAGATTCAGTTCTAGCAGATTATGTTGAAATATATAAAGGAAAGGACATTAAAAGTTTTGCTTACTTGCAAGATGATAATCAAAAAGTTTGTGCTTTTGAGAAAAATATAGAAAAAGGTAAAATAATAGTTTTAGGTATAGGTTTTAAACTTGATCACCATTTTAAAAATGAAATAATTTTAAAACTTGCAGAAAAAATAGATAATTATCCTGTAACAAAAAGAAATGATTATATAGATGTTTCATTTAGGAGTATATCAGGTAAGAATACAAAATTTATGTTTATACAAAATTATGATGAATATAAAAAAACAATGGCATTTGACTATTTTGGAGAAATTCTATTTGATGGCCATGAAATTACAATAAATCCAAGAAGCGGGTTACTCCTTCCTATTAACTATAAAATAAATGAAAATATTGAATTAATTTATTCTACTTGCGAGCTAGTTTTAAATGATAAAAATAAAATTGAAGTATTTTGTAAACAAAATATAGAAATAATGAAATTTAGTAAAAAAGTTCAAGTAGAAACTCAAAATATAGATTATAAACTAATTAATGAAAATGAAAAATATAAGTTAATTTTAAAAAATTGCTTACACAAAAATATTAAGATAACGTTTTAAAATTGGGAGGAAATAATATGAAAAAATTGTTTGAAAGCAAATATGGTTATTTCACAGAAGATGGAAGAGAGTATGTTATTACAAATCCTAAGACTCCAAGACCGTGGGCTAATATTATAAGTAATGGTGATTATTCTTTTATGGTATCACAAACTGGTGGTGGATATTCATGGAGAGGGAATGCAGGACAAAACAGAATAACAAGAGCTTTTCAAGATCTTATTAAAGATTCATGGGGAAAATATGTATACATACGTGATTTAGAAAGCAAAAAATATTGGTCAGCAGCTTGGGCTCCAGTAAAAGCAGATTATCAAGAATATGAAGTACGTCACGGTATTGGATATTCTGTTTTTAATCATAAAGTGGACAATATAAGAAATGAAATGATTGTATTTGTAGTACCTGAAAACCCAGTTGAAATAATGCAGATTACTTTAACTAATGAAGATCTAAAAGAAAGAAAATTAGATATAACAACCTTTTTTGAATGGGGACTTGGAAATGCTCCAGATGAACATAGAGAATTTCATAAAATATTTATTAATTCTAAATTTGATGAAGAAATAAATGGACTTTTGGTTGAAAAATATCTTGGCCAATTTACAGATGAGAAAGGTAGGGCAAACAATACAGATTGGGATTATATAGCTTTTCATGCTTCTAGCGAAAAAGTTAAATCTTATGATGGTGATAAAGAGTCTTTTATTGGTATGTATAACTCAGAAGTAACCCCTCAAGCTATGAATATGGAAAAACTTTCAAAAAGAACTGGAAGATTTGTAGACGCAGCAGCATCTCTTCAAGTAGAAGTTAGCTTAAATCCAGGTGAGTCTAAAACAATAGTATTTACTATAGGAGCTGCTAAAAAAGGAGATGAAGATGTTTATAAGATTGCTAGAAAGTTTACAAATATTGAAGCTTCAAAGGTGGCATTAAAGGCAGTTAATAAATTTTGGAGTGAATTTATAGATACAGAAGAAATTAATACTCCAGATGATGCTATGAATATTATGACAAATATTTGGCTAAAGTATCAATCTATTTCTTGTAGACTATGGGGTAAATCTGCATATTATCAAACTTCAGCAGGATATGGTTTTAGAGATCAGCTTCAAGACTCTCAAATATTTTTGACCAATAAAAGTGAACTTGCAAAAAAACAAATATTAATGCATTCAAAACAGCAGTTTAAAGAAGGGGATGTTCTTCATTGGTGGTTTACAATAAATGGAGGTGGACCTAGGACAAGATGTTCTGATGATCTTTTATGGCTGCCATTTATAACTGAATCTTATATAGAAGAAACAAAAGATTATTCAATATACGATGAAATAACCCCATTTTTAGATGATAAAGAGGCTACTATATATGAACATTGTAAAAGAGCTATAGAAAGAGTATTTTTAAGAATAAGCCCAAGAGGAATTCCACTTATGGGAGATCATGATTGGAATGATGGATTAAGTGCAGTAGGTAACGATTGGAAAGGTGAAAGTATTTGGGTGGGAGAATTTTTATATAAAATATTAAAAGATTTTATACCTATAGCAGAAAGCCGTGGAGATAAATTATTTGCTGATAAAGCAAAAGATGTGTTAGAGACATTAAAATTTTCAATTAATAAATATGGTTGGGATGGAGAGTGGTATATTCAAGCAACTACAGATAATTGGGAAAAAGTTGGATCAAAGGAAAATGAAGAAGGAAAAATATTTTTAAATCCGCAGATTTGGGCTGTTATAAGTGGTATAGCAGATAAAGATAAAGCAGAAAAATCTATGGAAGCTGTTACAAAATATTTATTAAAAGATTATGGAGCATTACTTTTGCATCCAGCATATACAAAGCCTAGAACAGATATAGGATATATTACTAGGTATGCTCCAGGATTAAGAGAAAATGGTGGTGTATATACTCATGCTGAAACTTGGGCTGTTTGGGCTTATGCTTTGATGGGAGATGCTGAACACGCTTATGAAGCTTATAGAAAAATATGTCCTCCTAATAGATCAAATGATATTGAAAATTATATGGCAGAACCTTATGTAACTCCAGGTAATAGTGATGGCCCATTATCACCTTATTATGGACGAGGTGGATGGTCATGGTATACAGGTTCTTCACAATGGCTTCATAGAGTTGGAACACATTTTATACTAGGAGTTAGACCAACAATAGAAGGATTAAAAATAGATCCATGTATACCAAAAGAATGGGATGGATTTACTTACAAAAGACAATTTAGAGGTTCGGAATATTTAATTGAAGTAGATAACAGTTTGCATGTAAGTAAAGGTATTAAAGAAATATATGTAGATGGAAATTTAATACAAAACAATATAATTCCTGATTTTTCAGATGGTAAGCAGCATAAAATTAAAGTTATTATGGGATAGTCTAAAGCAAAGTATTGAGAATTAAATATAAGCGAAAATAGGAGGAAATTATGATGAATAGTATAAAAAGTAAAAATTTTATACAGGAAATCAAAAATAACAAAACATTATTTATTATGCTCTTACCTATAGTAATATATTTTTTTATATTTAGTTATATGGTAATGCCTGGAGTATATATAGCGTTTGTTAATTATGATTATTCTAATGGCATATTTGGAAGTAGTTTTGTAGGATTTGATAATTTTAAATTCCTTATTACAAGTGGTGATTTATGGCGTATTACTAAAAATACAATTCTTTATAATATAGTTTTTATATTACTTGGAAATATAATTCAAATCTTTATTGCAATATTAATTAGTGAAATATCAAACAAATTATTTAAAAAAATATCACAATCTGTTATTCTTCTTCCTAATTTTATTTCTTATGTAATTGTTGGAGTGTTTGCGTATAATTTATTTAGCTATGATCAAGGATTAATAAATTCTATATTAAATAATTTAGGCATAGGTAAACATGACTTTTATGGAGATGCAGAAATATGGAAATATATTGTAACTATTTTTTATATTTGGAAGGGTACAGGATATGGAATGATAGTATATCTTGCATCTATTACAGGTATAGATGAAGAAATATATGAAGCAGCAGTAATAGATGGAGTTAATATATTTCAAAAAATAAGATATATAACATTGCCTTTATTAAAACCTACCTTTGTAATGTTATTATTATTTAGTCTTGGAGGTATATTAAGAGGTCAATTTGATTTATTTTATAATCTTATAGGGAATAATGCATTACTTTTCCCACAGACAGATATTATTGATACTTATGTATTTAGAAGTTTAATAGGAAATTTTAATTTTTCATTAAGTGCAGCAGCAGGATTTTATCAATCAATATTTGGTCTTGTATTAGTACTTACTATAAATTTTATTGTAAAAAAGATAGATAGTGATTATGCACTTTTTTAATGGAGGTGAATTAGTTGGATCTTTATAAAGACACTAAAAGTAAAATATTTAAAGTATTTTGTTATTTAATTATAAGCGTATTTGCATTGTTTTGCTTGATACCATTTTTTTTAGTTATATCTGCTTCCATTACTCCAGAAAATGATATTGTAAAATATGGATATTCGTTAATTCCTAAACATATAAGTTTTGATGCATATAAGCTTTTGCTTAGTAATGGAAAAGAAATATTCAATGCATACAAAGTTACAATATTTATTACTCTTTTTGGTACAGCAACAGGATTAATACTTATGTCAATGACGGCTTATGTATTAGGAAGAAAGGATTTTAAATATAGGAATAAATTTGCTTTTTATATTTATTTTACAACTTTATTTAATGGAGGGTTAGTTCCTTTTTATATAATGATGGTTAAATATTTACATTTAAAAGATAACATTTTTGCAATGATTCTTCCAGGTCTTGCTAATGTATGGTCAATATTTTTATTGCGTAATTTTATGAAATCCATACCAGATTCTCTTTATGAAGCAGCAAAGTTAGATGGAGCTGGAGATTTTAGAATATATTGGCAAATTGTAATACCTCTTTCTAAACCTGCATTAGCAACAGTAGGATTATTTCAAGCACTTGGATATTGGAATGAATGGTATAATGCTATGCTTTATATACAAACTCCTGAAAAGTATCCATTACAGTATTTTCTACAAAATATGATGGCTTCAGCTAATATTACTAATTTAATAAAAATTGGAGCGAATATAGATTTATCAAAAATACCTACTGAATCTATAAAAATGGCTACAGCTATTATAGTAACTGGACCTGTAATATTATTTTATCCATTTTTACAAAAATATTTTGTAAAAGGGTTAATAGTTGGATCAGTTAAAGGATAGCAGGATAATATATAATGCTTGGTTGAATTATCATTATATATTTAATGTTTATAATAAAACTTTAACAAAATAAAGTATAGAAGGGTGGTGATATTAACTGTTTAATTATTAATACAATCAATATATAGTATGTAGAATTAGGAGGGGAATCTATGAAAAAGAAAATTCGTATAAAAAAATGTATTGCATCTTTACTTGTTTTATCTATGAGCTTAGGTACTTTAATTGGATGCTCAAAGAAGGTGGACACAGGCTCATCAACTAATGGAAAAAAAGTTGATACTTCTAAAAAAGTAAATCTAGTTATGTATTTATGGGGTAATCAATCTCCAGACCATGAAAATGTTATGGCTGAGCTTAATAAAAAGCTTACTGAAAAAATAAATGCTACACTTGAAATAAAGTATATTCCATGGGATGCTATTTCAACAAAATATCCTTTAGTATTTGCTTCAGGAGAAAACTATGATATGATATATGTATCAAGTGCAGCTAACCCTAATTATTTTAGCTTAGCTGAAAAAAATTCTTTCAAAGCACTTGATGATTTATTGCCAGTATATGCTCCAGAAACTTGGAAAAAGACAAGTCAGGATATGTGGAATGATACAAAATATAATGGTAAAATATATGCTATACCTTCAAGATATACTGAATATATACCTCATGGATTTGTTTATAGAGGAGATTATTCTAAAAAATATGGTATAGAATCTATTTCTTCTATGGATGATATGGAAAAATATTTTAATGGGGTACTGAAAAATGAAAACGGTATAATTCCATGGGATGCTAATATTAATAATGCTAGTGATTTATATAAGATGTTTATTGAAAGTACAAGCACTTGGATTCCAGCTCCTGGACTAGCTTTAAGTACAATGTATCTTACTGCAAAATCTAAAGACGAAATTAATAATATATTCCACCCAGCATTTACAGATGAATTTTATGCATTTGCAGAAAAGATGAAAAATTGGGCAGATAAAGGATATTGGCCTCAAGATGTTCTTTCAAGCAAAAAAGATCCTGTTAATTCTTTTAATACAGGTAAAGGTGCATCATTTTTTCAACATGCTCAGGGTTATATTGGATGGTATGGTGGACTTCTAAAAGCTCAACCAAATTCTGATCCTAAGTTTTATTGCTTTGGTGAAGCTAATAAAAAAGTTATAAAAACAAATACAATGCAAAATGCTACAGCAATTAGTGCAAATTCTAAAAATCCTGAAAGATCTCTTATGATGATTGATTTACTTATGAATGATAAAGAAATTTATGATTTATTCCAGTATGGTATAAAAGGGAGAAACTATGAGTTAGATAGCAATGGTAAACGTATAACTCCTGAAAATTTTGATGATAAGAAAAATGGATATGGTCAATCAGCATGGGCTGTAAGAACTGATGAATTTGAAATACCAATGGCTTCAGATTATAAAGGAAGAGATGATATGAACAAACATTATGATACATTTGCTATAAAAGATCCTTTTGCTAATTTTAATTTTAATTCAAAAGCAGTAGATTCAGAAATAGCAGCTGTAAATCAAGTAAATGTAATGTATGGTGTTCCGATATTATTTGGAAAATCTGGAGATCCAAAGACTGCTGTAGAAAATTATAGAAATAAACTTAAATCAGCAGGAATAGATAAAATTATAGATGAAATAAAAAAACAACTTCAAAATTATAAACCAGCACAATAAAATTTATGAAATAATTTAAGGCCTCCTAATTTGGAGGCTTGAATTATAAATATTAATTTTAAAAGAAAGAGGTAAAAAATGTGAATAGCAAAAAAATAGATATTAAAAAGATATTAGAAAGTATGACATTAGAAGAAAAAATAGGTCAATTAATTCAAATAATTCCTAGTTTTTTTAATCCAAAAACAACAGGAGAAATAACAGGACCATTAGAAGACTTAGGATTAAAAGAGAAAGATATATGGCAAGTTGGTTCTGTTATTGGGATTAGTGGAGCTAAAGAAGCTATAAATATACAAAAAAATTATTTAGAAAAAAGTGAAAAAAAGATACCGTTAATTTTTATGGCAGATATAATACATGGATATAGAACTATATTTCCAATTCCATTAGGTATAGGTTGTACTTGGGATAAAGATTTAGCTAAAGAAGTTGCAAGAGTTTCTGCAAAAGAAGCTTCTGCTGCTGGGATTCATGTTACATTTTCACCTATGGTAGATCTTGTTAGAGATGCAAGGTGGGGAAGAGTAATGGAATCAACAGGGGAAGATCCATATTTAAATAGTTTATTTGCTCGTGCTTTTGTTAAAGGATATCAAGGAGATGATATAAAAAAAGATGAAAATATTGGAGCGTGTGTAAAACATTTTGCAGCTTATGGAGCACCAGAAGGTGGTAGAGAATACAACACAGTTGATATTTCAGAAGGTATGTTAAGAGAATATTATTTTCCTTCTTATAAAGCAGCTATTGAAGAAGGTGTAAAAATGGTTATGACATCTTTTAATCCAGTAAATAGGATACCTTCAAGTGGCAATACATGGTTAATGAGAGATATATTAAGAAATGAATGGGGATTTGACGGAGTAACAATTTCAGATTGGGGGGCAATTAAAGAATTAATAGCACATGGAGTAGCTGAAGACGAAAAAGAAGCAGCAGAAAAAGCAATTAAAGCTGGAGTAGATATAGAAATGATGACTGGATGCTATGTTAAATCTTTAGAAACTCTTGTTGAAGAAGGGAAAATAAGCAGTGAATTTATAGATGAAGCAGTTTTAAGGATATTAAAACTTAAAGAAGAATTAGGCTTGTTTGAAAATCCATTTAAAGGAGCAAATGAAAAAAAAGAAGCCGAGATAATACTATGTGATGAGCATAGAAAATCTGCAAGAAATGTAGCAGCATCTTCTATGGTATTATTAAAAAATGAAAATGTTCTACCAATATCTAAAGAGGTTAATAAAGTTGCAATAATAGGTCCTTTTGCTGACAATCATGAAATATTAGGTGGATGGTCATGGCAAGGGAAACCTGAAGAAGCAGTTTCGTTAAAAGAAGGTATTATAAATAAAATAGGAAGTGAAAAAGTTATAGTTTCAAATGGTTGTGGAATATTAGATGGAAATGATTATGAAATTGAAAAAGCAGTCTCTGAAGCTGAAAAAGCAGATATTATAATACTTGCATTAGGAGAAGATTCTGGAATGACTGGAGAAGGGGCAAGCAGAGCTTTTATAAAACTTCCAGGAAGGCAGGAAGAACTTGCGGAGAGAATATTGAAACTTGGGAAAGAAACTATTGTTGTATTATTTAATGGTAGACCTTTGGAAATAACGAAATTGTATAGTAAAGCACCTGCTATTTTAGAAGCATGGTTTCCAGGAACAGAAGGAGGTAATGCAGCAGCAGATATTTTATTTGGAGACAAATATCCTAAAGGACGTTTAAGCATGAGTTTTCCATATACAATAGGTCAGATACCAATATATTACAATGCTTTTAATACAGGAAGACCTAAACCATCAGATGAAAGTAATGAATATAGATATTCTTCACAATATCTTGATATACCAAATTTACCATTACTGCCTTTTGGATTTGGGCTAACTTATACTACTTTTGAATATTCAGATTTTAGAATTAGTGAAAAAATATTAACAAAAGATAATACTATAACAGTTTCTGTAAATGTTAAAAATACAGGAAGAAGGGCAGGAGAAGAAATAGTTCAGCTTTATATAAGAGATTTATCTGCAAGTGTAATTAGGCCAATAAAGGAACTTAAAGGATTTAAAAAAATAAAATTAGAGGCAGGAGAAGAAAAAAAGGTAATATTTGAGATAAAAGAGGAAATGCTTAGATTTTATAATGATAAAATGGAATTTAAATCTGAAAAAGGTATGTTTAATGTTATGGTAGGTTCAAATTCAAGAGATTTACAAGTTTTAAGCTTTGAACTTAAATAAAAATAAAATAGTATTTTTATAAATTTTATTTTTATATTTTATAATAATTAAAAAATTAATAAAAAGTAAAAGCAGGCTTTGTATTAATTTACAACCTGCTTTTGTTATAAAAACTTTAAGAAATAAAATTATTTAGAATTATTGTCTTGTAATGCTTTAATGGCTTTTGATATATAACCATTATTTTCGTTTAAAAGCTTTTGAGCTTTTTCTTTAGTAAGGCCTGTTTTAAGCATTAGTATGCTTAGCTTTACATCAAAATTAGTTTCTTCTAGTATCTTAGATACAGTTTCTTCTTTTTCATAAGTAGCAAGCATAGTTATTCTTTTAGCTCTAGCATAAAGCTTTTTATTTGAAGCTTTAACATCAACCATTAAATTGCTATATACCTTTCCAAGTTTAATCATAGCTCCAGTGGTAAGCATATTAAGTACCATTTTTTGAGCTGTGCCTGCTTTCATTCTTGTAGATCCCATAATAACTTCTGGACCAACTATGACGGATATAGGTATATCTGCAAGTTTTGCCATTTCACTTTTTGGATTCATAGTAATACATATAACAGCTGCTCCTAAACTTTTAGCGTATTTCATTCCTCCTATGACATAAGGAGTTCTTCCTGAAGCTGCTATACCACATACAACATCTTTACAAGTTAAATTTTTTTCTTTTAAATCTTTTATGGCAAGTTCACTGTCATCTTCTGCTCCTTCAATTGCTTTAAACATAGCAGCATATCCTCCTGCAATAACACCTTGAACTAAATCTGGAGAAACTCCATAAGTTGGAGGGCATTCTGAAGCGTCAAGTATTCCAAGCCTTCCACTTGTACCTGCACCAATGTAAATAAGTCTGCCTCCTTTGGATAATTTATCAGCAATTAAATCTACTGCTTTAGCAATACTTTCTTTTTCTTTACTAACTGCTTTAGCAACTTTTTTATCTTCTTCATTTATCATCTCTATCATTTCTAAAGTACTCACATTATCTATATTCATAGTATTTGGATTTCTTTCCTCTGTAATAAGTTTTGATAAATTTTCAATTTCCATATATATGCTGCAAATTTTTGCAGCCTTCACCTCCTGTTATTTTCTTATAAATCTAAATTTTGTTTCATCATCTATATAATTAATTAAAAAAATTTCTTCATCGATAATTTTACCTACTACATTTACTCTTTCATCTTTAGGTAAATCTTTTTTACAAATTTGAAGTTCTCCACAATATCTTAAATAATTTTTGTTATCTATAGTTATAAATCCTAAATTTCTCTCTAAAGTATTATTTGGATTTATTATATCGTCTTTTTTTAAACCAATTCTTGAATTAGTTGATCTTATTACATCTTCTGCACAATCAGGCCTATTTTCATGAATATAATTGAAAATAATATTTTCTTCTATACTGCATGGCTTAAAAGTTTCTATTCTAATGTCAATAATATTTTCTGAAATTTTTCCAACTGTTTTTAACTCTTCATCTGTAGGTATGGCATCTCCAAAAAAAACTCCATCTATGCCTAATGCAAAAAGTTCTTTGGCAGATATTTGAGGTTCTAAAAATCTGTGAATTTCAAGAGTTGGAAGTCCTTCAAAGATAGGTCCTCTTTTATTTACTAAAGAAGGAATAAAAGCAGATATTTTCAAATTATGTTTTTTTAACAAATCATTTTTCTTTTTAAAAGTTTTAATGGATATTCCTGTGTTTAATCTTGGATAATAATTGTGGCAGGATTGAAGCATTTCATAATTAGGGTTATAACTTTCAAGTTCTTTTAAAAATTTTTCTGTTACAGTACTGGCGTTTATTTCTATTTTTAATCCATAAGGATTTTGGGTGAAATATGCAATTTCTTTTGCAGAAAATCCGAAATCTATTCTTATAGCAGATACACCTAAATCTTTAATAGCTTTTAGATTATTTATATCAAATCCAAGATAATTAAATGCTCTAGGAGAAATATCTGCAATTATATTCATATTTAAATTCTTACATAAAGCGGCAATTTCTTTAAAATCTAAAATAGCCTTTTTATAATTTGCTTCTGGAATATGAAGTGAAGTAAATACATTATTAAAGCCAAAAGTTTTAGCACTTTTAATAAATTTTATATTATCTTCTAAAATATAATTCATTCCTACAAAAACGGATATACCTTTAGACATAAAATTCCTCCTAATTAAAATAAAAGGACAGCAGTATTTTATAAAGTTAATTATATAACAGTATTCTGCTGCCCAATTTTATATTATTCTTGTGGATCGTCAAAACCTAAAATATAAGTTGCTGCAAACCCAGCTGCATATGATATTATTACTGCAAGTAAATAAACCATTGGCTTATTTACTAATAATGAAAGAGGTATTCCTGATAATCCCATACTTTTAGCTCCTACAGCTAAAGCGGCATTAATTGCTCCTCCAAAAGCTCCCCCTATACAAGCTCCTAAAAATGGTTTACCAAGAGGCAGAGTAACACCATATATTAAAGGTTCTCCTACACCAAGTATACCTACTGGAAGTGCTGACCATATTGTTTTCTTTAATCTTTGATTTTTTGTTTTAACAAGTACAGCAATAGATGCTCCAACTTGACCTGCTCCAGCCATAGCTAATATTGGAAGAAGCAATGTCATACCTGTAGTTTTTATAAGGTCTGCATGTATTGGAGTTAAACCTTGATGCAATCCAGTCATAACAAGTGGAAGGAAAGTTCCTCCTAAAATAAATCCAGTAAATGCTCCACCACCATTTATAGCTGCTTTAACTGCATTTCCAATTCCATCTGAAATAGCTCCTCCTATTGGTTGTAATATTATTAACGCAATAAATCCAGATATTAATACAACTAATAATGGAGTAATAAATAAATCAAGTACTTCTGGTACTATTTTTCTTATTTTCTTTTCAAGATAGCTGCTAAATGCAACTACTATAAGAACTGCTATTATTCCACCTCTGCCTGGCACTAATGCTTTGCCAAATAATTTTATATTTGCTAAGTTTGGATGAGTTATTATTGCGGCCATTACACCACCAAGTATTGGGGAACCTCCAAATTCTTTAGAAGCATTAACACCTACAAATAAGCTTAATCCCCAAAATACTGAATTTCCTATTATAACTAATATTTGTGCTGTTGGAGTTGCTGCAAAGCCAGCATTAAATTTTACTAAAATATTAAGTATTCCAGTTACAAGACCACATCCTATAAATGCTGGAATAAGAGGGATGAATATACTGGATATTTTTTTTAATAAATTTTTAAATGGAGTATTGTTTTTAGCTTTTATTTCAGCTTTTAAAAGTTCGGCTTCATCAACTTCTCCAATTTTAAGTCCAGTGATTTCTCCAACTTCATTTGCTACTTTAGTAACTCTGCCAGGACCTAAAATAATTTGAATCTGACCTCCTTGTTCTACAAGTCCCATAACTCCTTCAATCTTTTTTAGGCCTTCCTTATCAGCAAGATTTGGATTTTTTAGAGTCACTCTAAGTCTTGTCATGCAGTAAACTACAGATGATAAATTGTCTCCTCCACCAAGTTTGTCTAAAATGTTTTCAGCCAAAATTTTGGGAGTTATGTTTGTATTAGCCATAATGATTCCTCCTAATTAAAATTTTTATAATAAATAATAGTATTAATAAAATGCTCTTATGATAAATTAAATAAAAATTATAAGTATTGATTTTCAAAATTTGGTGTAATCGTATTAATAAAGTGGTCAATTCTAAGAAAAAATAGTTTTTGTGAGATAATCATTAATATATAAAAATAATTTATAACCTTGTAATTTTATTTTATATTTTTTTAAATATCTTGTCAATTTCTTTCATAAGCATTTTTTAAACTTTTTCAATATAAACAGACAAATATTTTATTTTATATTTTGAAATAAAAGAAATATTAATATTATAATGTCTAAAATTCAATATATTTACATATTTTGAATTTTGAATTAAAATAAGATGTAATAGATTATAAAAATAAAATTATACAAAAGGTATTTATATAGGGCATTAACAAGACAAGCATACAATTTGTATAAGATAAAATAAAAGGTGGTATTTTTTATGGAAAAATGGTGGCATGACAAAGTTGTTTATCAAATTTATCCTAAAAGTTTTATGGATAGTAACAATGATGGAATTGGAGATTTACAAGGTATAATAAGTAAACTTGATTATCTTAAAGAATTAGGTATAGGGATAATATGGTTATCACCAGTATATGAATCACCAATGGACGATAATGGCTATGATATAAGTAATTATAGAGAAATTGCCTCTGAGTTTGGTACTATGCAAGATATGGAAAAACTTATAAAAGAAGCAGACAAAAGAGGCATTAAAATAATAATGGATTTAGTTGTAAATCATACTTCAGATGAACATACTTGGTTTATAGAGTCTAGAAAATCTAAAGATAACCCGTATAGAGATTATTATATTTGGAGAGATGGGAAAGACGGCAAAGAACCAAGTGATATTAAATCTTATTTTAGTGGTTCTGCTTGGCAGTATGATGAACATACTAAGCAGTATTATCTTCATTTATTTAGCAAAAAACAGCCTGATTTAAATTGGGATAATGCAAAATTAAGAGAAGAAATATATGATATGATGAACTTTTGGCTTGATAAGGGTATAGCAGGATTTAGAATGGACGTTATTGAATTAATAGGTAAAGATATAGATAATTGTATTTTAGGAAATACTGATAATACTCATAAATATATTCAAGAGATGCATAAAAAAACATTTGGGAAATTTGATTCTTTTACAGTAGGGGAAACAGGTGGAGCAACAATAGAAAGAGCAAAACTTTACAGTAATCCAGAAAGAAAAGAACTTAATATGGTGTTTCATTTTCAGCATGTAGGATTAGATGAACAAAAGGGTAAATCAAAATGGGATTTAAAAGAATTAGATTTAATTGAGCTTAAAGATATATTAAGTTCTTGGCAGACTGATCTTGGTACAGAAGGATGGAATAGCCTTTATTGGAATAATCATGATCAACCAAGAATAGTTTCAAGATGGGGGAATGACAAGGAATATAGGGTAGAGTCTGCGAAAATGCTTGCAACTATACTTCATTTTATGAAAGGTACACCCTACATATATCAAGGTGAAGAAATTGGTATGACTAATGCATATTTTACAGATATAAACCAATATAAAGATATTGAAACATTGAACTTATATAAAGAAAGAATTGAAAAAGGGTATCCTTATGAAGAAATCATGAAATCAATTATGACAAAAGGAAGAGATAATGCTAGAACTCCAATGCAATGGAATGATGAATATAATTCAGGTTTTACTAAAGGAACACCATGGATAGAAGTAAATAAAAATTATAAAGAAATAAACGTAGAAAATGATTTAAAAAATAAAGACTCTATATTCTATTACTACAAAAAGCTTGTAGATTTAAGAAAGAATAATCCTTTAATAGTATATGGAGATTATAAACTTATAAATAGGGAACATCCTCAAATATTTTCTTATATTAGAGAATATAAAGATGAGAAACTTATTGTTATATGTAATTTTTATGGGAAAGAAACAGAATTTACTCTTCCAGAGGATATTTTATATAAAGATAAAGAGCTTATTATTTCAAATTACCCTAATAAAGAAAATGATATAAGAAGATTTAAACTTGCTCCTTATGAAGCATGTGTTTATAAGCTATTTTAAAATAGTAAAAGTTAAAATTTTATTGAGATTTAAAAATTATTATAATTATAAACTGATTTAAATGGATAAGTTTAAAAAGTTTTAATATTCATTAAAACTTTTTCTAGATTTAGATTTTATTCTTATAAAAATATATTGATTTTTTTACATAAGTGTTTATAATATAAATATAAGTAAAATAGTATGAATTAAATGCTGTGATCAGGAAAAGTAAACTATATGAATCAGACAGAGAGAAGTTTCTAGGGTGAGAGAACTTTATGTTGGATTATAGTTGAAGTGCCCCTGTGAGCATTAAGCCGAAGAAAGTAGGCTGATACGTGAGCTCACGTTATAGAGCTATGACATGATTGTGTCAGAATAAAGATGGGTATTTTATACCTAATCAGAGTGGAACCGCGGAATTTAACCTTCTGCCTCTGTATAAATTACAGAGGCAGAAGGTTTTTTGTTTATATACCAAGGCGCCGGTATATAAATTAATATTTTACTTATAATTTACTTATAAAAATTTAAGGAGGATTAAGTATGTTACAATTTATAATTTTAATAATATCTATACTATTAATAGGTTTATTATATTTCTTAAAAACAAAAAAAATTAGCTTTGGAAATAGAGTGCTTATAGCAATGATATTAGGTATTGCTATTGGTTCAATATTTAAGAAAAATGCTTTAGTTATAGAACCAATTGGTAAAATTTATGTTAATTTAATTAAAATGCTTGTTATTCCGCTTGTTACTACATCCATGATTTCAAGTATAACTAATTTAGATAATACTGCTAAACTCAAAAGCATAGGATTTAAAACAATTGGATGGCTTATAGCAACAACAGCTATAGCATCAATAATTGGATTAATAGTAAGTATTATTATGGATCCAGGGGCAGGTATAAAGATTGTTAAGGATGCCTCTTTTAAAGCGAGAGAAATACCTTCTTTTGCTGATGTTTTAATAGATTTAACTCCATCTAATCCGGTAGCAGATGCTGCAAATGCAAAAATAGTACCTGTTATTATATTTTCAATGTTTGTAGGAATAGCTATTGTTATTGAAAATTCAAAAAAACCTGAAGTTATAAAGCCAGTTATAAATTTTATTAATGGTTTTGCTCAAATTATGTTTAGAATTACAAAGATGATACTTAAAATAACTCCATATGGGGTTTATGGATTAATGGCAGGAGTTTCTGCTAAGTACGGTTTTGAAACATTATTGCCTCTTGGTAAATTTGTTGTAGCAATTTATATAGCATGCATAATCCAAATAATTTTGGTTCATTCAACCCTAATAACTTTCATAGCCAAAATTAACCCAATTAAATTTTTTAAAGCAATATTGCCAGCACAGATTGTTGCATTTACAACAAGAAGTAGCTATGGGACGCTACCTGCAACAATTAAAAGTTTAACTGAAAGAGTTAAAATTTCAGATAGAATTGCAAGCTTTGTCGCACCAATGGGAGCTTCTATGGGTATGAATGCTTGTGGTGGATTATATCCTGTTATGGCTGCAATGTTTGTAGCGAGGGTTTATAATATAAATTTAAATTTTAGTCAATATATAATATTAATTGTAGTAACTACAATAGCTTCTTTTGGTACTGCAGGTGTCCCTGGAACTGCATCAATAATGTCAACAGTTGTATTATCAAGTATGGGACTTCCAGTAGAAGGTATGGCAATGCTTCTTGGAGTAGATACAGTTATAGATATGGCAAGAACCGCAACAAATGTTACTGGTGCTGCAGTATCAGCTTTATTAGTTGCAAATTCTGAAGGAGAATTTAATAAAAAAGAATTTAATAATCAAAAATTAGAAGAACTTAAATTAACATTATAATTAAGTTTATTTATCTTAAAGTATGTTAATTTTCTTTAACCTCATCATAATATTTATATAACTTTAAGGATATAAAATTGAAAATGTTGAAAGAAAAAAGAAAAAATTAAGATGGGGGTACTTATTTATGAAAAAGAACAATATTAAGTTATTAATTACTGCATTGGCAA
This sequence comes from Clostridium sp. USBA 49, assembly GCF_900167505.1. Taxonomy (NCBI): domain Bacteria; kingdom Bacillati; phylum Bacillota; class Clostridia; order Eubacteriales; family Clostridiaceae; genus Clostridium; species Clostridium sp. USBA 49. The sequence continues at coordinate 89,953 of NZ_FUYD01000009.1, read as the reverse complement.
TAACAATGTCTGCAGGAATATTTGCAGGGTGTGGTAATAAAAATAATGATAATAATTCTAATCAAGCAGAAAGCAATAAAACTGAGATAAGTGGTTCTATAACTGCTGCAGGATCTACAGCACTTCAGCCATTAGCAGAGCAAGCTGCAAAACAGTTTACAGAAAAAAATCCAAATGCAACAGTAACTATACAAGGTGGAGGAAGCGGTACTGGACTTACTCAAGTTATGCAAGGAGCAGTTGAAATTGGAAACTCTGATATTTTTGCTGAAGAAAAATTAAAACCAGAAGAAGCAAAACAATTAGTTGATCATAAAGTTGCTGTAGTTGGATTTGGATTAGTTGTAAATGATAAAGTAAATATAGACAATTTAAGTAAGGCTGATACAATAAAAATATTCACAGGGGAAATAACTAACTGGAAAGAAGTTGGGGGAAATGATTTAAAAATAACAGTTATAAATAGACCTAAATCATCGGGAACAAGGGCTACCTTTAAAAAATATGCTTTAGACGGTAAAGAAGAAGTTGAAGGAAAAGCATTAACTCAAGATTCAAGTGGAGCTGTTAAGAAAACTATAGAAGAAACAGAAGGAGCTATAGGATATTTAGCAACATCATATATAAATGATAAAGCAAATTTATCAGGAGTAAAAGTATTAAAATTTGATGGCGTTGAATTAAATAATGAAAATATAACAAATGGAAAATATTCAATTTGGTCTTATGAGCATATGTATACAAAAGGTGAGCCAAGTGGACTTACAAAAGCTTTTTTAGATTATATGGTTAGCGACGAAGTAAAACCAATAATCACCAAATTAGGGTATATACCAGTAACTGATATGAAGGTTACTAGATAGTTTTAAGGCTGGCTTATTAACCAGCCTTAAATTCTTAAATAAATAAAAACTTCTAAAACATGCAGGAGGATAAATTTAAAATGAAGTTGAATTTAGATAAGTTTTTTAAATTTAAACTAAAAGGTAAGTTAATGTCTGCTTACATATTGTTATTTTGTATTTTTAGCATAACTGTTTTTTTAGTTATTAATGTTCAAGTTAATAAAATAATTACAGATACTTCAAGACAGCAGCTAAAAGCAGCTTCAAAAATGGGGACATCATTTTTAAATCAATCTTATATTGGGGATTTTAATTTGATAAATGGTAAACTTTATAGGGGAGATGTACCTCTTGAGACTGATACGATTATAGTTGATAAGATATCAAAAGAAACAGAAACATTTTCTGCAATTTTTAATTTAGATAAATGTGTGTCAACAAGTATTAAAGATAAAAATGGGAAAAGATATTTGAATATAAAAGTACCTGATTACATAAAAAAATCTGTAATAAATAATAAAAAAGAAGAAATAACAGAAATAATAATTGACAATAAAAAATATGAAGGAATGTTTACTCCATTGATTGATGGAAAAGGAAAAGCTATTGGAATGTGGCTTACTGCTGTAGATAAAAGTAAAGCAGAAGAAACTATATTTAATGTTAATTTTATAGTTGGTATTACTACTATTATTTTTATATTATTAGGAGTAATTGGAATTAATATTTTTATTAATATATTACTTAAAAACGTTAATAAAGTATCTAATACTATAAACGAATTAGGTCAAGGGAAGCTTAATATAAACTGTAATATAAATACTAAAGATGAAATTAAAGATATTGCAGACAGCGTAAATATTACCATAGAAAATATTAGAAATTTAGTTGAAAAAACAGCAAATATAATTGAAAAACTAAAAACTACTTCTAATACAATTTCAATTATTTCAGAAGAAATAGGCTTTTCAAGTGAAGAAATAGCTTCTGCTATGGGGAATGCTTTAGAAGGTTCAGTAGTTCAAACAGAAAAAATTGAAGAATGTGATAAAACAATAGATACATTATCACAAAAAATTCATGAAATGAATATTCAAATTGAAAACACTATTAAAAATGGTGAGTATACAAAAAAAAGTACAGAAACTGGTATTAATGCATTAGAAGTTCTTAAAGAAAAGCTGAATAAAAATCATACAAGTACTTTAATTCTTACAAAACAAATTGATAAACTTTCAAAAGGATCTAAGGTTATTGAAAATATAATAAGTACAATTAAAGATATAGCAAATAAAACAAATTTATTAGCTTTAAATGCGTCAATAGAAGCAGCAAGAGCAGGAGAAGCAGGTAGGGGATTTACTGTTGTAGCTGAAGAAATAAGAAATCTTGCAGAACAATCTAAAAATTCAACAGAAGAAATAAGCATAATAATTCAAGATATTACTAAAGCTATAAAAGAATCTAAAATTCACATGGATGAAAGCAATGAAATTGTTGAACTTTCAAATAATTCAATGCAGCAAACAGAAAAAGCATTTATGAATATAAAAAATAACACTAATATATTGATAAAAGAAATTTTAATTCTTAAAAATAATTTAAATGAAGTAAGGGATGTTGAAAGTAAAGTAATTAGTTCTATGGAAAACATACTTGAAGTTACAAAACAATCAAAAATAATTACTATGGAAGTAAATTCATCAACGGAGAAACAATCATTTTCTATAAACCAAATTATAGGTTCACTTCAAGAAGAAAATTCTGTGATTAATGAATTAACAGAAACAATTTCTATGTTTAAGATATAATATAAATAAAAATATAAAAATTTTTATAAAAATCTTTAACATTTCCAAAGATTAGTTTGCGAAATTTATAACAAGTGGTAAAATATAAATGTCTAGTTATTATAATTTATATTTATAATATAACTAGTATATTTTATGGGCAGTATTTTTGCACTTAAATATTTAATAACGGGAGGATGGAAAAATGGAATACACATCAGAAGTTCAAAAGATGACTTGTGTTGCAAAAGGTCCAAATCACGGGCCAGCACCTATACCTGAAGAAGGGAAATGGGTACAAGCTAAAGAAATAAAAGACATATCAGGATTAACTCATGGAGTAGGTTGGTGTGCACCACAACAAGGAGCTTGTAAGCTTACATTAAATGTTAAAGATGGAGTTATACAGGAAGCATTAGTTGAAACTCTTGGCTGCTCAGGAATGACTCACTCAGCAGCAATGGCAGCTGAAATATTAGCTGGAAAAACTATACTTGAAGCATTAAATACAGACTTAGTATGTGATGCTATAAATACAGCAATGAGAGAATTATTTTTACAAATAGTTTACGGAAGAACTCAAACAGCTTTTTCAGAAGGTGGTTTACCTATAGGAGCTGGACTTGAAGATTTAGGAAAAGGTCTTAGAAGTCAGGTTGGAACTATGTATAGTACTGTAGATAAGGGACCTAGATATCTTGAAATGGCAGAAGGTTATGTAACAGAAACTGCTTTAGATGAAAACAATGAAATTATAGGTTATAAATTTGTTCATCTTGGAAAAATGATGGATATGATAAAAAAAGGTGTGGATGCAAATGAAGCACTTAAAAAAGCAACAGGTACTTATGGAAGATTTGACGAAGCTGTAAAAGTAATAGATCCAAGACATGAGTAAGGAGGGAAAATAAATGGCTTTATTTGAAGGTTATGAAAGAAGAATAGACAAGATAACTTCTGTTTTAAATAAATATGGAATGAGCTCTTTAGAAGAAGCAAAAAAAATATGTGATGAAAAAGGTATAGATGTATATAACATAGTAAAAGGCATACAGCCAATTTGTTTTGAAAATGCTTGCTGGGCATACATACTTGGTGCTGCTATAGCAATAAAAAAAGGATTAACTAAAGCAGCAGATTGTGCTGAAGCTATAGGAGAAGGACTTCAAGCTTTTTGCATACCAGGTTCTGTTGCTGATGATAGAAAAGTTGGTTTAGGACATGGAAATTTAGCAGCAATGCTTTTAAGAGAAGAAACAAAATGCTTTGCATTTTTAGCTGGACATGAGTCATTTGCTGCTGCTGAAGGAGCAATTGGTATAGCTAAATCAGCTAATAAAGTTAGAAAAGAACCTTTAAAGGTTATATTAAATGGTCTTGGAAAAGATGCAGCACAAATAATTTCAAGAATAAATGGATTTACATATGTTCAAACAAAGTTTGATTACTACACAGGAAAAGTTAATGTTGTTCGTGAAATAGCATATTCTAAAGGAGAAAGAGCAAAAGTTAAATGCTATGGTGCTGATGATGTTAGAGAAGGTGTTGCTATAATGCATCTTGAAGGAGTTGATGTTTCCATAACAGGTAATTCAACAAATCCAACAAGATTCCAACATCCAGTAGCAGGAACTTATAAGAAAGAATGTTATGAAATGGGTAAGAAATATTTTTCAGTAGCATCTGGTGGTGGTACAGGAAGAACACTTCATCCAGATAATATGGCTGCAGGTCCTGCATCTTATGGTATGACAGATACTATGGGTAGAATGCATTCAGATGCACAATTTGCAGGTTCATCATCAGTTCCAGCTCATGTTGAAATGATGGGATTTTTAGGAATGGGAAATAACCCAATGGTTGGAGCAACAGTTGCAGTATCAGTTGCAATAGAAGAATCAGCTAAATAATTTAAATAAAATGATAGTAATCTTTATTCATTTAAAGATTACTATCATTTTTATTATAAAATTAATGGAAAATATAAAAAAGATATTTTGCATAATTACAATTTTTTAAATTGTGGCTTAAGAATTTTAGTAATTAATATCTTTAATAACATCATTAATTGTCATAGCATTTTGTATAGCTTTCATAATTTTTACAGATTGTTTTGTGTCATTTAAAAGTATTGCTCCAACAAGTTTATTATCTTTAAAGAAAAGTTTTTTATAAATTTTATTTTCTTTATTTGCAGAACATAAAGTTTTTATGTTTCCTTCATTAGGATATATATCACCAGCTGTAAAAAGCTCAGTATTTATTGCATTAAACACTGTAGAATTTACAAAGTCTTTAAATATTATTTCTTCTCCAACTGCATTAGAACCTGCAATTTTACCCATTTCTATAGCTGCTGGCCAGTTTCCATAAATTTTACCATTAAGCTCTGCACTATCACCACAAGCATATATGTCTTTTATATTTGTTTCCATTTTTTCATTTACTAATATTCCACGATTAACGGAAATACCTGCTTTTTCTGCTAGAGATTTATTTGGTCTTATGCCAACTGAGAATAATATTAAATCTGCATCAATAATTTTACCAGTTTTTAATTTAAGTCCAGTTACTGATCCTTCTCCTAAAATTTCTTCAGCAGCATCGTTAGTATAGACTGTTATTCCATTTTCAGCAACTATTTGTTCAAATAAAGGAGAAGCTTCTTCATCAAGTTGAAGAGGTAATAACCTTGGAGCTAGTTCTACTACTGAAACATTTAAACCTGCATTTTTCATTTCCCATGCAGCTTCAAGTCCTAAAAGACCGCCGCCGACAATTACAGCATTTTTAGCATTTTTCATTTCTTTTTTAATATTTTCAGCATCTTCAATATCTCTTAAAACATATACTCCTTTATTTTCAAATCCTTTAAGTGGGGGAATAAAGTTACTTGCACCTGTTGCAAGAATTAATTTATCATAACTTAATTCTTTGCCATTGTTTAAAGTAACTGTTTTTTTATCTTTATTTATAGATTCAACTTTTACTCCAAGAGTTACATTTATGTTATTTTTATCATACCAATCCTCAGGAGTTACAAAGAAATTTTTATCTAAAATATCTTTATTTAAGTAGTCTGAAAGTTGAGGACGATAATAAGTTAAAACTTTGTCATTTGAAATTATATTTATTTCTGCTTCAGAATTTCTTTTTCTTATAGAATCTGCAGCATAATAGCCTGATATACCATTTCCAACTATAACGTATTTTTCTTTTTTATTTTGTTTAAATTTTATTTCTTCTCTTTTTACTTCTATAAATTGGTCTTTTCCTGCACCACAAGCAGGACAAACCTCAGGGGCTTCTTCTGATTCAAATTCTTCTCCACAGACAATACACTTCCAAATTTTCAAGTTAGATTTTTTTGATGGTTTAACTCCATTATTTGTATTTTCTTTTATTTTAATAGCTACACTTTCACCAAACTTATAGGCTTTTAAAAGATCTTCTTCACTTGGCTTAAAGTTTATTTTAAGTCCAGGAGTTATAATATTCATTCTTAAAGATTTAAGTCTTGCTTCAATATTAGGTACAGCCTCGCCACTCCATCCAAAAGAACCAAAAGCTGCGGATATTTTGCCTCCATGTACTAATGGGTTCATAGAAGTTAAAATATCAAGTATAGGTTTTAAAGCATCTCCATTTATTGTTGGAGAGCCAAAAAGTACGGCATCTGCCCAATATATTTTATCTAGTATTTCTTCTTGTTTATGATAAATTACATTGTAAATGTCGATAATTGCATCGCTTATTTTCGACTTTATTCCCTGGGCAATTTTGTTAGCAATTTCTTCAGTGAATCCATAAGCAGAGACATAAGGAATAACGACTCTGGCTTTTTTATCTTGAGGAGCAGTTTCAGTACTCCATTTTCGATAAATATCTTTATAAAAGTCTATATTACCTCTAAGTATTGGTCCATGACCTGTGCATATTGTGTCTATTTTAAAATCTTTAATTTTATCTAAAGCTTTTAAAACATAGGGTTTAAATGGTCCCATTATGCAATCATAGTAATATTTTAAAGCATCCATATATTCATTTTGCTTTTCTTTTGGAATTAAATCAACAAACATATCTTCAAAACAATAGTGGCTTCCAAAAGAATCACAAGTCATTAACGTATTATCTTCTTCTATATATGTGTATATAGAATCAGGCCAATGAAGAAATGGAGCATCAATAAATCTTAATGTTTTATTTCCAAGACTTAAAGTATCATTATTTTTTACTACTATAGATTCAAAAGGTCTGTTTGCTATTTGCTTTAAAAATCTTATAGCAGTGGCAGAACCAACTATTTTAGCATTTTTTGCATAATCTAAAAGTTTTGCTACGGAGCCTGCGTGATCTGGTTCTGTATGTTCTATTACTATATAAGCTATTTCATCAAAATTAACATTTAAAGATTTTAATCTTTCGATATATTGATCAAAAGTATTTTCTTTTACTGTTTCAAATAAAGCCGTTTTTTCACTTCCTTTTACAACATATGAGTTATAAGTTGTGCCATAAGGAGTATACATTACTATGTCAAAAATTTTAAGATCTGGGTCTAAAGAACCTACCCAATATATGTCTTTTTTTACTTCTAGTGCTTTCATTATATTAAATCACCTTTCTTTCCAATAAATTTCATTATTACTATGACTATTAATTAACAATAATTATTTATGAATTAATTATATTATATAAAAATATAATTTTCAATAAAATTTAATATATTTAGTATGTCTAATTTATATGTGTAATATTGAAAGTTAGAAAAATGTTTTAAAAATAACAAATATTTTTTAAAGCTATTTTTGCTTAAAGAAAAAACTCGAGATTATGTCCCGAGTTTTCTATTTATTATTTAGTATATAGTTTTCTATTTGTGAAATTATTATTAGCTTTACTTGATATTTTTGTTATTAGCATGCAATATTTAAAGTATCATTTGCATTAATTTTATAATCTTTACCATATACAGATAATATCAAATCTTTAGAACTTTCGTTTGATATTATTATATTTTCTTTAGTTACATTGACTTTTAATAATGTACCTCTAAACATGATTTTAAAAGAAAATGATTGCCAGTGTTTTGGTATGAATGGATTTAGATGAAGTTTATCATTTCTAACTCTCATACCTCCAAAGCCTTGCACAACTGACATCCAAGTTCCAGCCATACTTGTTATATGGCATCCATCTTTTGTATCATTGTTATAGTTATCTAAATCAAGCCTTGAAGTTCTTAAATACATTTCATAAGCTTTATCATGCATTCCAAGTTTTGAAGCTAAAATGGAATGAACACATGGTGATAAAGAAGATTCGTGTACTGTCCTAGGCTCGTAAAATTCAAAGTTTCTTCTTATAGTTTCATCATCATATAAATGTTCTAAGAAATATAAACCTTGAAGTACATCGGCTTGTTTTATAAAACAAGAACGCAATATTCTATCCCAAGACCATTTTTGATTTAAAGGTCTATCTTCTTCGCTTAATTCTGACACAAGACGTTGTTCTTTATCCATATAACCTTCTTGCTGCAGAAATATTCCAAGCTCTTCATCTACAGGATAAAACATATTTTTTATAATATCTTTCCATTTAATGATTTCTTCTTCTTTAAGATCAAGTTTGTTAATCAATTCATTATATCTATCAGGTTCATTATTTTTTAAATAATCTATAACTTCTAAAGTATATTCCATTGTCCATGAAGCTATTCTATTGGTGTACCAATTATTATTTACATTATTTTCATATTCATTTGGGCCTGTAACTCCATGAATTACATATTTACCTTTTCTAGGAGCGTAGTGAACTCTTTCTTCCCAAAATCTTGATATTTCAACAAGAACTTCAAATCCGTATTGACCTAAATAAGATTTATCTCCAGTATAATTTACATAATTGTATATAGCATATGCTATTGCTCCGTTTCTGTGAATTTCTTCAAAAGTTATCTCCCATTCATTATGACATTCTTCACCATTCATTGTAACCATTGGGTACAATGCACCTTTTTTAAAACCAAGCTTTCTAGCATTTTCTTTAGCTTTTTCAAGGTGTTTATATCTATAAATTAATAAATTTCTAGCTACCTTTTGATCAGAAGTAGATAAATAAAAAGGCAGACAGTAGGCCTCTGTATCCCAATATGTGCTTCCTCCATATTTTTCACCAGTAAAACCTTTAGGACCTATATTTAAACGTTCATCTTCACCAGTATAGGTTTGATTAAGCTGAAATATATTAAATCTGATTCCTTGTTGTGCAGCAGTATCTCCTTCAATAACTATATCACTTTCCAACCATTTGTTTTCCCAAACTTTAATATGATTTTTTAAAAGATTTTCAAAGCCTTCATTATAGGCTTTTGTTAATATTTCTTTACCATAAGGAACTAAATTTTTTAAAGAGTGATCTCGTGAAGTTACATTAGAAACATATTTATAAACAACAATTTCTTTTCCTTCTTCAGCATGAATTTTTAGAGTATTTGAAACAAATTTTTCCTTTTTATCTATTTTTATTTCATCTTTTATTAAATTTCCATCTTTAAATACATCAAATTTCATTGAAGAGGAAAGATGAAAATCAAGTTTTTTTGTTTTTATAACTAAAGTTGAAATATCTGACGATGGAATAATTTCAACTTCTTCCCAAAATTTTTCATCATAATTTGAGTCTTCATTTATAACATCACCATCTAAATAAGGTGTTATTATAATTTCTCCAGAAAAATTAACAGGAGTTATAGAATATTTTATAGCACCAATTTCAGGATATACTGCACTTAAAAATCTTAAACTTTCTACATTTACTGTATTTCCATTAGATAAAGTAGCTGTAAAACTTCTTTTTAAGTAAGCTTCTTTCATATTTAAAACTCTTTTAAAATTTTTCACTTTGGCTTTAGCTAAATCTAAAGTTTCACCGTTTATAACTATGTCTATGCCTATCCAATTTGTTGAATTTAAAACTTTAGCAAAATATTCAGGATATCCATTTTTCCACCAGCCTACTCTTGTTTTATCAGGATAATAAACTCCAGCCATATAACTACCTTGAAGAGAATCACCACTATATTTTTCTTCAAAATTTGCCCTTTGTCCCATATGACCATTTCCTAAGCTAAATACACTTTCTGCAACTCTATTTTCTTCAGGAGAAAAATTTTCCTCGATTATATTCCATTCATCAATTTTAAAATATTGTTTCATAATATTTACATCTTCCTTTCATAAAATAAAATTAAATATAGACAAGCGTTTGCATAAAGATTATAAATTTAAGGTTAGTTAAATCAAACTAACCAAAGTTTCTCTATTGTCATATCTTCAAAAGATGGTATGACTAAATCAGCTTTATTTAATATTTCAGGGGAACCAACACCTATGCTGTGCATACCAGCATTTATAGCTGCCTCTATTCCTGCTTGTGCATCTTCAAATACTACACAATATTTTGGATCTATATTTAATTCTTGAGCACCTTTAAGAAAAACTTCAGGATTAGGTTTAGCATGAGTTATTTTAGTTCCATCTATTATTGCATCAAAATAGTGTGTTATACCTGTTTTTTCTAATATTAATTTTGAATTTTTGCTTACAGAACCAAGAGCTATTTTAATATTATTTTCTTTTAAAGAGTTTAAAAAACTTATTACCCCTGGGAGTATTTCTGAAGAATCCATTTTAGATATATACTCTACATACCAATTATTTTTTTTCTCTGCAAGTTTTTCTTTTGTTTTATCATCAAAAGAAAGACCTCCAATTTCTAAAAGTATATCTAAGGATTTCATTCGGCTCACACCTTTAAGTCTTTCGTTTTGTTCTTTAGTAAATTCAAAACCTAATTCTTCTGCTAATCTTTTCCAAGCAAGATAATGGTATTTTGCAGTATCTACTATAACTCCGTCTAAATCAAATAAACAAGCTTTTACATCTTTCAATTAAAACCCTCCCACAGTTTTTTATATAATTTATAAAACTTTAATAAAAGTGTAAACTCAAAACAAACAAAAATATTTTGAGTAAACATATATATAGGTAAAAGTACAATATACCTTAATGTAAAGTATATCATAAAAGAATGTAAAGGTTAATAAAAATTTTAAATACAGCTTTATTTTTAATAAATGAATAAAGAAATATATGTTTGATTTAGAAAACTATACAAAAATATTTATTTAAATGTTTTTGTATAATTTTTTATTTTATGCATAAAATAAAAAAGTGTTAACGGAGGATGAGAAAATGAAAAATAAAGAATTTATGAAAAAAATATATAGAAAATTTTCTGATTTTGTTTCTGTAGCTTCAGCTAGAGAACTTGAATATTTTGTACTAGATTCAAAATTTACTTCAAGTTTTAATTATAGAATGAAAAAAATTATACAAGAAATAAAAAAAGAAAAAAATGAGGATATAGAATTTAGTATACTTTTCAACACAAATGGAGAAATAGCAGTAATAGATGCAAATATATTAGGTAAGCATATTGGGAACAATTATAACATAAAAATAGAAGAGTACTATAAAAATACAGCTTTAAATAAAATAATAAGGGATGTGATAAATGGCAGTGAAAAATCTCAAAAGGATTTTGTAACTATTTCTTACTCTATTTTGTATCATACTTTAGAATCCATTTATAGTGAAATAAAATGCAAAAAAGACATTGTGGATAAGTACAAAAGAGAATATTTTTTAACAGAATATAAGGGGGAAGATATTGGAGCTGTTATTGCATGTATTTTGATTTTGGAAGATATTTGTAAGTACATAAGGATAAAAGAAAGCTTAATTGTACAAGTAATAAATGACACTGTATTAAATAAAAAAATATAGTCATTATTATTCTAAATTCGACATGATTTACAATAATTTATATAAAATATGTAATCAAAATACATATAATTTTGTAACTAATGGAACTAATGTGATTTACATGTCATATTATGGGTATAAGAAATTTGATAACATTTTCATAAAACGACAATGTTTTTATGTTAATAATGTTAATATTGTGGTAAAGAGTTATTCAGGGGGTGAAGAAATGTTCTATGTAGCTGATTTTAAAATAGTAAAAAACAATCCACATATGTTAATAATTAATGTTAATAATGTGGACAAGTTTATATCTAAATAAAAATTATAAGATATACATAGAACGAAATGTTATGGTGATAGTTGAAAATATGATTAGGAATGAAATATGCGAAGATATGAAGAGAAACTATTTTTATAGGCTTACAAGAAATACTGTTTCTCTTACTTTAGGTGGAGATGAAATGATAGTTCAATCTTACGGAATTGAAATAGAAAGACAAGATGTTGTAAATGGATCTATAGTAAATATTGAAAGAGATTGTGTTGAAAGTATAAGTCCACATAGGCATAAAGTACATAATCTTCTAAAGCTTTTATATGATAGAGGCGTTTCACCAATACATCTTATAGATGTTTTAGGTGAGTATATAGATGAATATATTGTAGATTTTGATGAGGCTTTAAAAGAAATATCTGCTTATTAAAAAAGAGGGTGAATTTTCCTCTTTTTTATTTTTTACTATTATTAAAAATTTTTTAGTGGTAAAATATAAGTACCAATATAAATTAGGGGTGAATTTAATGATAATTGGTGTTGGAGTAGATATAGTAGAAATAAGAAGAATAAAAGAAGCTTTAGATAAAAATGATAAATTTATGGATAAATTATTTAGTAAAGAAGAAATTGAATATTTAAAAAGCAGAAATTTAAGACCAGAGTATATAGCTGGAAGATTTGCTGCTAAAGAAGCTGTTTCTAAAGCCTTAGGCACAGGTTTTAGAGGCTTTGATTTTAAAGATATAGTAATAGATAGAACTGCATTAGGGAAACCTATTGTTGTACTTAAAGGCAAAGCTAAACTTTTAATACAAAAGTACGGGGAATGCAAAATACATATAAGTATAAGTCATGGAGAAGATAATGCTATTGCTTATGCTTTAATTGAAAGTAATTCAAATGAAGGTGAAGAAGATGAAAATAGCTTCTAGTTCTATAACAAGAAAAATTGATAAATTTTGTATAGAAGTTTTGAAAATACCTGGTATTGTTTTGATGGAAAATGCAGCTCTTAAAATTATTAAAAATATAGATTTTAATAATTTTAAAAGTTTTTTAGTTTTATGTGGAACTGGTAACAACGGTGGAGATGGTTTTGCTGTAGCTAGACATCTTTTTTCAATTAATAAAAATGTAGAAATATTTTTTATAGGTTCACAAGATAAAATGACTTCTGATTGCAGAACAAATTATAATATTTTAAAAAATATGGATTTAAAAATTAATAAAGTAAATAATCTAGAAGACGCCAATGAATTAAAAGAAGCAGCAGCACGCTGCGATATGTGTATAGATGCTTTATTTGGAACAGGAATTACAAGGAATATAGAAGGTATATATGATTTAGCCATAACTATAATAAATGAAAATAGTAAATTTACTTTATCTATAGATATACCCTCAGGACTTAATGGTGATACTGGAGAAGTCATGGGGAATTGTATAAAATCAAATAAAACAGTTACTTTTCAGTATTATAAAAGAGGTTTTTTAAATTACGGAAATGATAAATACACAGGTGAAATTATTGTAGAAGATATTGGAATTCCTAAATTTGTAGAAGACAAATTTTATGATAAGGAATTTATTGTAGATAAAACTCTTATAAAAAATAGTATTAAAATTAGAGATAAATATTCACATAAAGGAGATTATGGAAGAGTATTAATTATTGCAGGTTCAAAAGGTTTTACAGGAGCTTCATATATATGCACTGAAGCAGCAGTAAGAAGCGGGGCAGGACTTGTTACATTAGCATGTAATGAAGAAATACAAGATATTTTAAGTTCTAAGCTTATAGAAGCTATGACTATATCTTATAATGATGAAACTAAACTTAAAGAATTAATACAAAAAAGCAATGCTATTGCCATAGGTCCTGGTCTTGGGAATAATGCAAAAACCTTTGAAATTTTAAAATATGTTATATTAAATGCTAAATGCCCTGTAATTATAGATGCAGATGGTATAAATATGCTAAAAGATAATCTTCATATTTTAGAAAATAAAAAATGTAAAATTATAATAACTCCTCATGTAGGAGAGATGTCAAGAATAACAGGCTTTGAAACAGAATATATAAATGAACATAGAATAGAGGTTTCTAAAAAATTAGCACAAGATTATGGAATTATAGTGCTATTAAAAGGCTATAATACTGTAATAACTGATGGAGAATATGTATTTATAAATTCAACTGGGAATAGTTCTATGGCTTCAGGTGGTATGGGAGATTGTTTAACTGGTATTATAGCATCTTTTATAGCTCAAAAATATGAGCCTTTAAAAGCTGCGTATATTTCTGCATTTATACATGGATATACTGGAGAAAAGCTTTCTAAAGAGATGTTTTGCGTAAATGCAAGTCATGTTATTGAAAGTATTCCTTATATAATAAAAAAATTTCAAAATAATTAAAAGAAATTTCTATTAAAGAATATTAATAAAACAATAAGAATAGTATTAATATTGAAGTACATTTAAGTTTGGAGGCTGCCATGAGGGAAAAAATATTAATACTATTTTCTTTGATGCTTATTTTTCCTATAATATTTGGATCTTGCATAAAAAAAAATAAAAGCCCTGAGGAAGTAGTTAATTTTTTAAAAGATTTAAACACATATACATCAGATTTTAAAATGGAAATAAAAAATGATAAACAAGTAATAACATACGAAGGAAAACATTATTATGATAAAAATTTAGGCCATGTTATGAAACTTGATGAAGATAAAATTTTTATTTATAAAGAGGACAAGATATATGCTAATGATGTAAAAAATAATGTTAAATATACTGTTGATAAAGAATTTGATGAAGGCTTTATATATACTTTTATTGAAAAATACATTGAACTTTTATATACTAATGAAGAAATAAAATATGATTTTAAAGAAATAGATGGGAAAAAATATCAAATTATAAAACTTATTATTCCAACTTCAAATAAAAATATTGATAATGCACAAATGTATGTTAATCTTGAAAACTATATACCTGAGTATATATTTATATACGATGAAAAAAACAATGAAAAAATTAAGGTAACCTATAAAAACTTTGAAGTTAATCCAAAGCTTAATAAAAATCTATTTCAAACGGAGAATAAATGAAATAATTTTATAATAATATTTAAGCACAAAAGATAGGAGGCAAAGTTTTGTTTAAGCATTTAAGACCAGTATGGGCAGAAGTAAATTTAGATAATTTAGCACATAATATGAGAGAAATAAGGAAAATTTCTAAAAGTAAAGATATTATAGCAGTTATTAAAGCAGATGGTTATGGGCATGGAGCTTTAGATATAGCACCAACACTTTTAGAAAATGGAGCTACAAAAATTGCTGTAGCAGTTTTAAATGAGGCTATAGAATTAAGACGGGGAGGAATTAAAGCACCTATAATTATTTTAGGGTTTACTCCTCCAAGCCTTATAGATATGCTTTTACGATATGATATAGAACAGACAGTTTATTCTTATGAGTTAGCTAAAGAAATATCTAATATGGCTCAAAAGAAAAATAAAAAGGCAAAAATACATATTGCATTAGATACAGGAATGGGCAGAATAGGATTTTTGCCCAATGATGAAAGTGTAGAAGATGTATATAAAATTAGTAAATTACCAAATATAATTATAGAAGGGCTTTATTCTCATTTTTCTACTGCAGATGAAGAAGATAAAACTTATACAGAACTTCAATTAAAAAAATTTAATGAATTTTATGATAAATTAATAAAAAAAGGCATTAAAATAAATATTAGACATATTGCCAATAGTGCTGCTATAATTGATTTGCCTAAATCACATTTTGAAGCAGTAAGACCTGGAGTAATACTTTATGGTTATTATCCTTCTGAAGAAGTAAGCAGAGAAAAAATAAATTTAAAACCTGTAATGAGTTTAAAAACTAATATTGTTCACATAAAAAAACTTCCAGCTGGAGAATATATAGGATATGGAAGAAAATTTAAAACAAATAGAGAAAGTATTATAGCTACCCTTCCTGTAGGTTATGCAGATGGATATACTAGATTTTTATTTGAAAAAGCAAAGGTAATTATAAATGGAAGCTTTGCTCCGGTAGTAGGACGAATTTGTATGGATCAATGTATGGTCGATGTTACAGATATAAAAAATGTACAGCTTGGAGATGAAGTTATACTTTTAGGAGAAAAAGATAATTTAAAATTTGATGCAGATGATATAGCAAAATTAATAGGAACTATAAACTATGAAGTAACTTGCATGATAAGTAAAAGGGTACCTAGAGTGTATTTAAAGTCTGGAAAAGTTATAAAAATTAGAAATTATATTTAATTATTTTTTAAGTTGTGTTATAATGCTATTATGCCTAAGAATGGGGAAATATCAATAATTTGCTTTGACATATTTTAATATTTTAAATTATAATAATTTTAAATTATAATAATATAGTACATATTTGTGCACTTTTGTATATCTAATATATTTTAGTGCTGCAAATTATTAACAATTATGTTACTTTTCGATAAGTACTTAGTATACGGATTTTTAGGAGGCGTTTTTCCCATGGCAGGTTCAAAAAAACTGGTGGTTAATCTTAATGAAACACTGTATAATGAATTTAATAAAGCCCTTGAAGAAGATTGCAAAAAAAGAAGTGAATTTATTCGTGATGCTATAATAGTATATATTGAGGAGAAAAAAAGACTTAGTTTAATGGACAGTATGAGAAAGGGATATATGGAAATGGCTCAATTAAATCTTGAAATAGCAGAAATGGGCTTTGCAAATGATGTTGATGAATTAAAAAAGTATGAAGCGAAGCTAGCGGAGAGTGATTTTCCTAATGACAACGATAGTGAAAAGAGGAGATATATTTTATGCTGATTTAAGCCCAGTAGTAGGCTCAGAACAAGGAGGAATAAGGCCAGTCATCGTTATACAAAATGATGTTGGCAATAAGTACAGTCCAACAGTAATTGTAGCAGCAATTACTTCACAGATAAATAAAGCTAAACTTCCAACTCATGTTGAAATCTCCTCAGAAGAGTATGGTTTAAACAAAGATTCAGTAGTATTGCTTGAGCAAATAAGAACTTTGGATAAAAAAAGACTTAAAGAAAAAATAGGGCATATGACAGACAAAGACATGAAAATGGTAGATGAAGCACTTTCCATAAGTGTTGGGTTACAATAGGGGGCTTTATAAGCTCCCTATATTTGGTTGTTTTTAAATATACAAAAGAGGAGGTATTAAATGAAGCAATATATAGAAGATATATTGTATGCACTTAAATTATCAATATATTATTTTATAGGTTCTTTTATATTTGGAATTATAATAGGGCTTATTTTATATGGATTTGATTTTATAAACGTAATGCTTTGGGGATGCAGATTATCTCAAATAGTATCTGTATTTGGCTTATCTATATCAGCAATATCTTTTGTAAAATGGGATCTAATGAGACCTCTTAATTATCAAAAAACTTGGGAAACATATTTTCATAAATTAAATTTATCTCATGTTATATTTATAATATCAATCTCTATTTTAGCTTTTTCTTTTATAGTTGATTACTTTGTAAGGCCAATTCCTTCTTTTTAAAAAATATGTAAGTGAGGAGGTTTTTATGAGAAAATTTAAAGAATACATATTTATAACAATAGGTTTTATGCTAGTAGCACTTTCTCTTAGACTTTTCCTAGTACCAAATAAAATAGCAGCAGGAGGGGTTTCTGGAATAGCTATAATACTAAATAGTATTTTTCCTTTTTTAAATGTTGGTATGATAATGCTTGGCATAGATGCCGTATTATTTATAATAGCTTTTGCAGTAATAGGGAATAAATTTGGTGCAAAAAGTATATATGCAAGCTTAGGTATATCATTAACTATATGGTTAACAGATAATCTTAAAATTTTTGATAAAGCTATTACAAATGATTTACTTCTTGCATCTATATTTGGGACTTTACTCTCTGGTATAGGTATGGCTATAGTTTTTAATCAAAATGCTTCTACTGGAGGAACAGACATAATTGCTAAAATATTAAATAAATTTTTTCATATAGATATAGGCAAAGCCATTTTAATTGTTGATTTTATTGTAACTTTATTTGCAGGCATTACTTTTGGCACAAATATAGCTCTATATTCTTTACTTTGTGTTATAATGAATGGTTTTGTTATAGATAATGTAATTGAAGGTGTAAATACCTGTAAAGAGGTTATAGTTGTAAGTACAAAAATAGATGAAATAAGTAATTATATAATTAATGAATTAGATAGAGGCTGTACTATTTTCAAAGGAAAAGGTGGATTCACTAAAAAAGATACAAATATTTTATATACTGTGTTATATAGAAAACAGTTTATAAAACTTAAAAAATTTATTAAAGATGTGGATAATAAAGCTTTTATAACAGTAAGTGAAACTCATGAAGTTTTAGGAGAAGGATTTAAAGATATACTTGGAGATGAATAAAAAAATAGCCACAAATTTTAGTGCTTTTCGTTTTTTAGATATTAAGTTTAACGGAAAAGCTTGATTTGTGGCTATTTTATTTTTTGTCTAATTTTGCACATTAACATTAAAATGATAATATTTTAGGTTTAAATATAGAAATAGAGTATATATTAGATTAGAGCATGTAGGAGATTGTTATTTAGTTTTCATATTAGATATATAAAAGTAAATATTTCCTTTAAAAAATCTTAATTGTTTATTTTAGTATTATTATGTTATAATAAAAAAGTGAAATATGTATTTTTGTGTATAAATTTTGTATATAAATATGAAATAGAGGGAGATGCAGTAATGATTGAATTTAAAAATGTAACCAAAATATATGACAATAATGTGACTGCTCTTAAAGATATTAATATAAAAATTGAAAAAGGAGAATTTGTTTTTTTAGTAGGATCCAGTGGTGCAGGAAAATCCACATTTATAAAAATGATTTTAAAAGAAGTAGAACCTACTAAAGGCTCAATAATTTTAAATGATAATATAGATTTAACAAAGTTAAAAAGAAAACAGATTCCATACTATAGAAGAAAAATAGGTGTGGTTTTCCAAGATTTTAGATTAATTCCTACTTTAAATGTTTATGAAAATGTGGCTTTTGCTATGAGAGTCACAGAGGCATCAGAAAAAGAAATAAGAAAAAGAGTACCTATGATGCTTTCACTTGTAGGCCTTTCTAACAAATATAAATCCCTACCAAGTATGCTCTCTGGTGGAGAACAGCAAAGAGTTTCTTTAGCAAGAGCTATAGTAAATAATCCATCTATTTTAATTGCGGACGAGCCTACGGGTAATCTTGATCCAGATACATCTATGGAAATTATGGAAATATTAAGTGATATTAATCGTGCAGGTACTACTATAATTATGGCTACCCATGCTAAAGAAATAGTAGATACTATGAAAAAGAGAGTTATAGCAATTGAAAAAGGTGTAATATCAAGAGATGAGCAGAGGGGAGCATATGGGTATGAAGATTAATACGTTTGTTAATTTTATAGGTGATGCAGCCAAAAGTTTAAAAAGAAATAAAACTATAAGTATAGCTTCTGCAGCAACTGTTGCAGCAACTTTGTTTATAGTTGGAACATTTTTACTTACTATACAAAACATAAATCAAGTTATGAGCGAAATGGAATCTAAAGTAGAAATAAAAATAATTTTAAAAGATGATATAAAACTTGATGAACAAAAGGCTATTGAAAATAAATTAAAAAATACATCAAGTGTTACGAATGTTGAATATGAAAGCAAGGCTAAAGCTCTTGAAAATTTAAAAAGCAGATTTGGGAAACAGTATGAATCAGCTTTAGAAGGCCTTGAAAAAGAGAATCCACTTCCAGCATCTTACATAGTTAAGGTAGAAAAACCTGAGTTAATATCTCAAGTAGTAAAAGATATAGAAGGTATGTCTGGAATTGAAACAATAAAAGACGCTAAAGAAGTAGTAGATAAAATTATAACATTTAGTAATGCTATAAGATGGATAGGAATTATTATATTTGTGATACTTATAGGAGTTTCTTTATTCCTTATAGGCAATACTATAAAACTTACTGTATATTCTAGAAGAAAAGAGATTAATATAATGAAATATATTGGTGCTACAGATTGGTTCATAAGATGGCCTTTTATATTGGAAGGTATGTTTATAGGTATATTAGGAGCTATTGTTGCAGATCTTTTACTCTATTATGGATATAAATTTGTTTTTATAAAAATGTCTGCACAAATTATGATGATACCACTTATAAATCCAGCTTATGTATATAGCGTTATACTAGGGGAATTTATTCTTGGGGGAATTTTTATAGGAATAGTTGGTAGTATAATGGCAATTAGAAAATTTTTAGTAGTTTAAAAGTGGTTTAAAAATTAGGATACTTATATATTAAAAGTCTAATATAAACTTTTAAATAAATAACAAACTTATTTTAGTAACATCTTAAAAGTTTGGGGGAATATTTATGAAAAAAGGGGTAAGTCTAGTATTAGCACTAACCTTGAGTATTACTTCTGTAATTACAGTAAAAGCTGATAATTTAAATGATGCTCAAAATAATTTGAAAAACATTCAAAATTCAATAAATGATAAAAAAGAAGAATTGGAAAATATTAACCAAAAACATATGGACACAAAAAAGAGCGTAGAACAGCTTGATGAAAAGGTAAATGAATCAGAAAAAACATTAAAAAATTTAAATAGTAAAATTACAAATATAGATAAAAAAATAAAAAACTATGAGAAAAAAATAGAAGAGAGCAAAAAAAATTTGGAAGAACAAGATGAACTATTTAAAAAAAGGGTAAGAGCTCTTTATGTAAATGGGAATGAAAGCTATTTAGAACTAATTTTTAGTTCTAATAGTTTTTCAGAGTTTTTTTCTAGAATTGAATCTATAAGTAGAGTTATGGAATATGATAAAAAATTAATTGAAAGTATGGAAAATAATAAAAAAGCTTTAGAACTTCAAAAGGCTGAACTTGATAAAACTAAAAAAGAAAATATAGTTTTAAAAACTCAAGCAGATAAGCAATATAAAGAACTTCAAGCAAATTTAGCTCAAAAACAAAACTTAATGGAATCTTTAGAAAAAGATAAAGCTTCCTATGAAAAAATGATTGAAGAGGAAGAAAAGGAATCGCAGGCAATAGCCTCATTAATAGCTACTATAAAAAAGAAAAAGGAAGAAGAGGCTAGGAAAAAAGCAGAAGAAGCGAGAAGAAAAGCTGAGGAGGCTAAGAAAAAAGCTGAGCAAGAAGCAAGTAGAGGCGGATCAGCTGCAAACACCAGTAGTACTAATACTAATAACACTACTAATACTAATCAAACAATTTTATCTCAGTCTTCTTCTAGTAATAGTGCTCAAAAGTTATATTGTGTTACAGGAAGAGTTTATCCTATAACTTCTCCTTATGGTCCAAGAATTCATCCTATATTTGGAGTGCAAAAACCTCATACTGGTATAGATATTGGAGTTGGGTATGGAACACCTATATATGCTTTAAAAGATGGTGAGGTAATTTATGCTGGAGTCCAGGGAGGATATGGGAATGTTGTTATGATTGATCATGGAGATATTATAAGTTTGTATGCACACAATTCTTCTTTAGCAGTTAGTGTAGGACAAACTGTAAAAGGTGGACAACTTATATCAAGAGCTGGAAGTACTGGAAATTCCACAGGACCGCATCTTCATTTTGAAATAAGGAAACCAAATGGAAGTACTATTAATCCAACTCCATATTATGTTAAATAAATGATTAAAAATAAATTTGCAATGTTTTTGCAAATTTATTTTTTTTAGTGTTATAATTATTGAAGATTTATATAAATATATAGATATAGTAAAAATAAAAATGCCTAAGTAGTGAGGAGAGATAAATATATGAATAATAAGAAAAAATGGATAGCTGGAACAATAGCTATTGTTTTAGCTACTAATGTATTAACCTTTGTAAGCGCAAAAACGTTGCCTATATTTTCAACTGGGCATGTAATACAAGCAGGAAATAATGAAAATATTTCAAGTTACAATAAATTATTTGAAGTGAGGGATCTTATATATAAATTATATGATGGACCAATAGATGAAAATAAATTAGTAGAAGGAGCTATTAAAGGCATGACAGCATCTCTTGAAGATCCTTATACTGTATTTATGAATCAAGAAGAATTTCAAGCGTTTAATACTCAAACAGAGGGAAGTTATTCAGGTATAGGACTTCAAATAGAAGTAAAGGATGATAAAATAATAGTTTTAAGTACGTTTGATGATTCACCAGCACAAAAGGCAGGTATACTTCCAGGAGATGTTATAGAAAAAGTAAATGATACTAAAGTATCTGGTAAAGACTATCAAAATGCAGTGGCTATGATGAAAGGAAAAGAAGGTACAACTGTAAATATAACAGTTACAAGAAATGGGAAAGAAACATATACATATACTGTAAAAAGAGCTAAAATAAATTTACAAACTGTAAGTGGTGAACTTCTTTCTAACAATATAGGCTATATAAGAATTTCTATGTTTGATAAAAACACAGGAGAAGATTTTAATAAAAAATTAAAAGATTTGAAAGATAAAGGTGCTAAAGGAATAATTTTAGACTTAAGACAAAATCCAGGAGGGTTATTATCTACTTGCGTAGATGTAGTATCAAATTTTGTACCAAAGGGAGAAGTAATAGTTTCTACTATTGATAAATACAAAAAAGAAGAAAAGTATAAATCTAAGGGAGGAATAGCAATAGGAATGCCTTTAGTTGTATTGACTGATGGACTTACTGCTAGTGCTTCTGAAATAGTTTCAGGTGCAGTAAAAGATTATAAAGTAGGAACATTGGTAGGCGAAAAAACCTTCGGAAAGGGAGTTGTTCAAACTTTAGTTGATACTGGAGATGGAACAGCATTAAAAGTTACAATATCTAAATACTATACTCCTAATGGAGTAAATATACACAAAACAGGTATTAAGCCAGATATAGAAGTTAAGTATCCTGAGGAACTTTTAAAAGAACCATATGCAAGGAATAAAGATCCACAATTTAATAAAGCATTAGAAACATTAAAAGAAAAAATGAAATAATTTTATTTGAGGAGAATTTTTTTACATGAGCATTTTAATAAATACTTTAAGAGCTATTGCTTACACTTTAGTAAATCCTAATAGTGTATTAATTCTTATAATGCTTGCTTTTATGTTGTATAGACAAAATAAGAATATAACTATAATGCAAAAGATGATAGTTGGAGAAAATTTTGACTCTTCATTAGAGCTTACTATTTCTCAAATAGTAATAGGTATAATTGCTGGAGCAGTCTCCAGCATTATACTTGCCTTTTTAGGAGTAGCTTTTGATGAAAATTCAGCTATATATTTAATATTTTTAATATCAATATTTTTTATGTTTATAAAACCAAGGTTTATATGCTTTGCATATTCAGGAGCATTGCTTGGAATTTTAAGTTTAATTTTAGAACTTATATCAAAGATATATGCTGGAGTTAAAATAAATTTATTTGGAAGTGTTATAGATTTAGCAAATGTAGACATTCTTAAAATAGATATAGGCTCTCTTATAGTATTAATTTCTGTTCTTCATTTTATAGAAGGAATTTTAGTTATTATAGATGGTAAAAGAGGTGCTATTCCTGTATTTACAAATAGAGGAGATAAAATAATAGGCGGTTTTGCTCTTAGAAGAAATTGGCTAGTTCCAGTAGCATTATTTTTAATAATTAACAATCCAATTAATTTAGAATATACTCAAAATATTGCAACTCCTAGTTGGTGGCCTTTTCTTAAAATTTCACCATTTTTAAATATGGCAAAAGGAGCTGCAGTTACCTTATTTGCCTACTTTAGTATAATAGGATATAGTAGTGTAACATTTACTAAAAGTAAAGAAGAAAAAACTTTTTCTTCAGGTATAGCACTTTTACTATATAGCATAATACTTTTTGTGTTAGCTCAGTTTTCATATTTAAGTTATATGTATAAACTTCTTTTAATAATATTTACACCTGTGGCTCATGAATTTATGATTAATATACAAAATTTCCTTGAAGTAAAAAGAAATCCTAAATATGTAAGTGGAGATAATGGGATTATGGTTCTAGAGGTAGCACCTAACTCTCCAGCACAAGAAATGGGAATTAAAAGTGGGGATTTATTAGTAGAAGTTAATAATAAAAAAATTACAAGTGAAAATGATATTTTGTATCCATCGATAGAAGGAGTAAATTATATTAGTTTCAAAATTGAAAGAGGAATGGGCAAGCATTATGAAGTAAGTTATAACAAAATGAATAAAGAAAAAAAAATAGGAATAGTTTTTGTGCCTAAAAACATTCCTAAAGATAGTACTGTAATACATTATGATGAAACTAAATTTAAAGAAATATTTGATAAAATTAAAAATAAAAAAGATGACGATGAATAAAAAATTAATGTAAATCTCTTAAAACAGTTTTATTATTTAAACTGTTTTAAGAGATTTACATTTTTACTTAAATTCTATACAATTATATATTTATATTAAGTATTATACTTAATATAAGTAGTTTATTAATATAAAGTTTTAAAAAATATATACTCTCACTTACTAATTAAGAATTATTGACATAGACATTATAAAAGTATAGAATAATTATTATTGAACAAATGTTCGTAAAGTGAGTGATATAAATGGGTAAATTTAAAATAAGTTCAAAATTTAAGCCTACTGGTGATCAGCCTCAGGCTATAGATAGTATTTCCAAGGGAATAGAACGTGGTGAAAAATTTCAGACTCTTCTTGGAGTAACTGGTTCTGGAAAAACTTTCACTATGGCTAATATAATCGAAAGAGTTCAAAAACCTACTTTGGTTTTGGCTCACAATAAAACTCTCGCTGCTCAGCTTTGTTCTGAGTTTAGAGAGTTTTTTCCTAATAATGCGGTAGAATATTTTGTTTCTTATTATGATTATTACCAGCCAGAAGCTTATGTGCCTCAAACAGATACTTATATAGAAAAAGATGCAGCTATAAACGATGAAATAGATAAGCTTAGACACTCTGCTACAGCAGCACTTTTTGAAAGAAAAGATGTTATAATAGTTGCATCAGTTTCATGTATATATGGTTTAGGAAATCCTGAAGAGTATAAAAATTTAACAATTTCTTTAAGAGAAGGAATGATTAAAGATAGAGATGAAGTAATTAAAAAACTTATAGAAATACAATATGAACGAAATGAAATTAATTTTGTAAGAGGTACATTTAGAGTAAGGGGAGATGTATTAGATATTTTTCCTGCAGGGTCTACAAATAAAGCTGTTAGAGTTGAATTTTTTGGAGATGAAATAGAAAAGATTAGAGAATTTGATGTTTTAACTGGCGAAATTCTAAATAGCAGAAGCCATATATCAATTTTTCCAGCTTCTCATTTTGCTACTTCTTATGAAAAACTTGAAATAGCTATTAAAAAAATTGAAGAAGAGTTAGAAGAACGTCTTAAAGAACTTATTGCTCAAGATAAAATTTTAGAAGCTCAAAGATTAAAGCAAAGAACAAATTTTGATATAGAGATGATAAGAGAAGTTGGATATTGCAGCGGCATAGAAAATTATTCACGGATACTTGACGGAAGAGCCAAAGGTTCACCACCACAGACTCTTATAGATTATTTTCCAAAAGATTTTTTAATGTTTATAGACGAAAGCCATGTTACCCTTCCGCAAGTAAGAGCTATGTATGCAGGGGATCGTTCTAGAAAAGATACATTAGTAGAGTATGGTTTTAGGCTTCCAAGTGCATATGATAATAGACCATTAAAATTTGAAGAATTTGAACAAAAACTTAATCAGGTTGTTTTTGTAAGTGCTACACCATCAACTTATGAGCTTGAACATTCTACAAATGTGGCAGAGCAGATTATTAGACCTACAGGACTTTTGGATCCTGAAATAATAGTAAAACCTATTAAAGGACAGATAGATGATTTATATGAAAATATTAAAAATACAATAGATAAAGGATTTAGGGTTCTTGTAACGACTCTTACCAAAAAGATGGCAGAGGATTTAACTAAATATTTTAAAGATATGAATATTAAAACTAATTATCTTCATTCAGATATAGATACAATTGAAAGAATGAAAATTATACGAGATTTAAGAAAAGGTGAATTTGATGTACTTGTGGGTATAAATCTTTTAAGAGAAGGACTTGATATCCCTGAAGTTGCTTTAGTAGCTATTTTAGATGCGGATAAAGAAGGATTTTTAAGATCTGAAACTTCTCTTATACAGACTATAGGAAGAGCAGCTAGAAATTCAGAAAGTAAAGTTATAATGTATGCAGATGTTATAACTAAATCTATGGAAAGAGCTATAAGTGAAACAAATAGAAGAAGAAAGATTCAAATGGAATATAACAAAAAAAATGGTATTGTGCCTTCTACAGTTGTTAAAGATATAAGAGAAATTATTGAAGTTACAAAAGCAGAAGAAAATCATTATGAAAGCTTGGAAGAAGCAATTGTAGCTAATAACGAAAATATAGATAAACTTATAGAAAAATATGAAATGGAAATGTCACAAGCTGCTAAAGATTTGCAATTTGAAAGAGCAGCCCAACTTAGGGATATTATATTTAAACTTAAAAAGCAGAAAACAAAATAGTTAGTTTTATAAAAATGGAGGTACTAATGAAGGAAAAAATTATTATAAAAGGTGCTAAGGTTCATAATTTAAAAAATGTGGATCTTGAAATACCTAGAGATAAATTTATTGTATTCACAGGACTTTCTGGTTCTGGTAAATCTTCTCTTGCCTTTGATACTTTATATGCAGAGGGACAAAGAAGATATGTAGAATCACTTTCTGCTTATGCAAGACAATTTTTAGGTCAGATGAATAAGCCTGATGTAGAATATATAGAAGGCTTATCTCCTGCTATTTCTATAGATCAAAAAACTACTAGCAGAAATCCACGTTCTACTGTTGGAACTGTTACAGAAATATATGATTATTTAAGACTTTTATATGCTAGAATAGGCGTTCCTCATTGCCCAAAGTGTGGTAAAGAAATTAAAGCACAAACTGTAGATCAGATGGTAGATAAAATAATGGAAATGCCAGAAAGAACTAAAATTCAAATACTTGCTCCACTTGTAAAAGGAAGAAAAGGAGAGCATGTTAAAATTTTAGAAAACATAAGGAAAAATGGTTTTGTAAGAGCTAGAATAGATGGGGAAATTATAGAGCTTTCAGAAGAAGATATAAAGCTTGAAAAAAATAAAAAACATAATATAGAAGCTGTTGTAGATAGACTTGTTATAAAAGAAGACATAAAAAGCAGATTAGCTGATTCTATAGAAACTGCATTAGAACTTGGGGAAGGATTAGTTTTAGTAAACATTATAGGAAAAGGAGATGTCCTTTTTAGTGAAAAATTTGCATGCCCTGATTGCGGCATAAGCATAGATGAATTAGCTCCAAGAATGTTTTCATTTAATTCTCCTTTTGGGAAATGTGATAAATGTGATGGACTTGGGACTCTTATGGAAATAGATGAAAATTTAGTTATTCCAGATAAAAGTAAAAGTCTTTCAGAAGGAGCAATTTTGCCTTGGGCAGGTACAAGTGGTAAAGATGATTCCTGGACTTATAGTGTGCTTAAAGCTTTAGCTAAAGAATATAATTTTAGTTTAGATACTCCAATTGAAAAACTTCCTCCTGAAATAGTTAAAATACTTTTATATGGAACGGAAGGTAAAACAATAAAAGTTAGATATGAAAGAGAAAGCGGAGTAGGAGAGTTTAATCATAAATTTGAAGGTGTTATAAATAGTTTAAAAAGAAGATATATGGAAAGTAATTCTGATTATATTAAAAGTGAAATTGAAAACTATATGAGTGATGCACCTTGCCCTAAATGTAAAGGAGCAAGGCTTAAACCTGAAGTTTTAGCTGTAACAGTAGGAGATAAAAATATATATGAATTTTGTCTTATGTCAATAAAAGATGAACTTGATTATGTAGAAAATTTAGTACTTTCAGAAAAGGATACTATAATAAGCAGTCAGATATTAAAAGAAATAAAAAACAGACTTAAATTTTTAATAGATGTTGGTTTAGATTACCTAAATCTTTGGAGAAATGCAGGTACTTTATCTGGAGGCGAAGCCCAAAGAATAAGACTTGCTACACAAATAGGTTCAAGCTTGGTTGGAGTTTTATATATACTTGATGAGCCAAGTATAGGGCTTCATCAAAGGGACAATGATAAACTTATAGCTACTTTAAAACGCCTTAGAGATTTAGGAAATACTCTTATTGTTGTAGAGCATGATGAAGATACTATGAGAGCAGCAGATTGTATTGTGGATATAGGACCTGGTGCAGGAGAACATGGAGGAAGGGTTGTAGCTGTTGGAACATTAGATGAAATTTCAAAATGTGAAGAGTCTATTACAGGACAGTATTTAAGTGGTAAAAAATTTATCCCTGTTCCAAAAGAAAGAAGAAAACCTAATGAAAATTATATAACTGTTATAGGAGCAAAGGAAAATAATCTTAAAAATATAGATGTAAAATTTCCTATTGGAGTGTTTACTGCTGTTACAGGAGTTTCTGGTTCTGGTAAAAGTACTCTTGTAAATGAAATACTTTATAAAGGATTAAATAAAAAATTAAATAATTCAAAAGATATACCAGGTAAACATAAAGATATAATTGGTATTGAAAATATTGATAAAATAATAAATATAGACCAAAGCCCAATAGGAAGAACACCTCGTTCTAATCCTGCAACTTATACAGGAGTTTTTGATATTATAAGAGAAGTTTTTGCTTCAACTTCAGAGGCTAGAATGAGAGGTTATAAACCAGGACGTTTTAGTTTTAATGTTAAGGGCGGGCGATGTGAAGCTTGTAGTGGAGATGGAATTATAAAGATAGAAATGCAATTTTTATCTGATGTTTATGTACCTTGTGAGGTATGTAAAGGAAAAAGATATAATAGAGAAACTCTTGAAGTAAAATATAAAGGTAAAAATATAGATGATGTTCTTAATATGACTGTTGAAGAGGCAATAAATTTTTTTGAAAATATTCCAAGAATAAAAAGTAAGCTTCAGACTCTTATGGATGTAGGTCTTGGTTATATAAAGCTTGGGCAGCCTTCAACTCAATTATCTGGTGGAGAAGCTCAAAGAATTAAACTTGCTTATGAACTTTCCAAAAGAAGTACTGGAAAAACTTTTTATATTTTAGATGAACCTACAACAGGTCTTCATATAGACGATGTTAAAAGGCTTATTGATATTCTTCAAAGGCTTACTGATGCTGGAAATACAGTAGTAGTTATAGAACACAATCTTGATGTTATAAAATCTGCAGATTATATTATAGATTTAGGTCCTGAAGGTGGAGAAAGAGGAGGAACTATTTTAGCTTCAGGAACTCCTGAAGAAATTATTAAAGTTGAAAATTCTTATACAGGACAATACCTTAAAAAGATGTTATAATTAATAAGGCTAGTATTTAATATACTAGTCTTATTAATTTAAAAGAAAGGCAGTGTCGAAGTTGGATTTTAGTAAATTAACTACAATATTTAGATTTATTATTATAGGCATAATTTACATAATTATATTCTTATCACTTAAAATAATGTACAAAGACATTAAAAATGGAGGTAAAAGAAATCCTACAAAGAAAAAAACTTTTGGACTTGAAAT
Organism: Clostridium sp. USBA 49; assembly: GCF_900167505.1. NCBI lineage: Bacteria > Bacillati > Bacillota > Clostridia > Eubacteriales > Clostridiaceae > Clostridium > Clostridium sp. USBA 49. Next base: position 60,461 of record NZ_FUYD01000009.1, on the reverse strand, counting down.
ATTAGATAAAGGAGAAAATCATGAATTAAAAAATGGTGCTGTTATTCCAATTAAAGGTGAGATTACTATTGGAAGAAAAACAACAAATAATTTAATTTTAGATGATCAGTATGTTTCAGGAAACCATGCTAGAATATTTTTAAAAAATACTGACTACATAATCGAAGATTTAGGAAGTACAAATGGAACAATTATAAATGATAAAAGGCTTGAAGGTAAAGCTATACTTAAAGTTGGAGATGAAATACAAATAGGAAGTGCTTTGTTTAAAGTTATAGGATAGGTGATATTTGGTGGATAGTTTAAAAGATGAAAAAAGAATTATTAGATATATATATTTACTTTGTATTGTATGTTTTGGAAATCTTGCTTTATTAAAAAATCCTTTTGATGAAGGTGCGGTACTTATAGGAATAATAATAATTGTATTAATAGCATATTCTCAATTTATAATAAGAAAATTTTATCCTGACGGAGATAAATATATATTGATATTTGCAAGTATTTTATCTGTTATTGGTATTGCAGTTATATATCGTCTTAATCCTACATTAGCTTTAAAACAGGTAATGTGGTTTGCTCTTGGAGTATCTGCATTTATAATTATTATTGTACTTTTCCCAGATTTAAAAAGTTTTCAAAAATATAAATATATTTATCTTGCACTTACTTTAATTTTTATGTCTATGGCTCTCATATTTGGTACAGAAAGAGGAGGGGCTAAAAACTGGATTATAATAAAAAATATAAGTTTTCAGCCGGCAGAATTTGGGAAATTATTTTTAGTAGCTTATCTTGCCTCTGCTCTTAAAGATTATAAAAGTTATAAAAATTTAATAGAGCCTGCATTTGTAGTTATGATATCTCTTGGATTTATGGTACTTCAAAGAGATTTAGGAACTGCTCTTATAGTGTTTGCTTTATCAGTAACTATTCTTTACATAGCAACTTCAAAGGTTAAGTATGTTATAACCTGTTTAATCCTTTTTATTTTAGGCGGAGTAATAAGTTATGAAATTTTTGATCATGTTAGAATAAGAATTATGATTTGGCAAAATCCTTGGAATTATGCTAATAATGAAGGACTTCAAATAGTTCAATCTCTTATAGCTATAGCATGGGGAGGACTTTTTGGAACAGGCCTTGGCTTTGGCTTTCCTAATTATATACCAGTAAATGTTTCAGATTTTATATTTACAGTAATTTGTGAAGAATTAGGTATAGTTACTGGACTTGGATTAATAATAATTTATTTCTTACTTTTTTATAGATGTATGAGAGCTGCAGTTTATATAGAAGATAATTTTTCAAGACTAGTTGCTGTTGGGTATAGTTCTATTATAGCTTCTCAAGCTTTGGTAATTTTAGGAGGAGTTATAAATTTAATTCCTTTAACAGGTATTACACTTCCACTTGTAAGTTATGGAGGTACATCTATGCTCATAACCTTCTGCTCTTTGGGGATAGTGCAAAAGATTTCGGAAGGAGAATAATTATGGAAAAAGATATTTCGGCTAATATAAAGAAAATTTTCGTAGTTTTTCTTTTATGTTTTATAGTAATTATGTCATATATAACTTATTTTGAACTTTACAAGTCAGAAGAAATTGTAAAAAGTCCATATAATAAAAGAACTTGGGCCGTAAGAAATAAAGTTTTAAGAGGAACTATTTATGATAGGAATATGACAATACTTGCTAAAAGTGAAAAAACAAATGAAGATGGACAAAAAAGAGTTTATGAAGGTGGAGAAGCCTTTACCCATGCAATAGGATATATAGATTTAAAATATGGTATTACTGGACTTGAAAAAAAATATGATTCACAGCTTAGTTATGATGAAGGATTTGATATAATAAGCTTTATAAAAAATAAAGGAAAAACAAAAGAAAATGATGAAAAGGTAGGAAGAAGTTTAAAAACAACATTAGACACAGATTTGCAGATGCTCTCTTATGAACTTTTAGGGAATAATAGAGGAGCAATAGTAGTTTTAAATCCTAAAACTGGAGAAGTGCTTACTATGGTATCTAAGCCATCATTTGATGCTAATAATTTAGACAAAATATGGGATAGCCTTCAAAAGAAAGAAGCAAATTATCCTTTTATAAATAGAGCTACATCTGGACTTTATGCTCCAGGTTCTACATTTAAAGTTATAACAGCTGTAAGTGCTTTAGAAAATATTAAAGGAATAACTTCTAGAAAATTTAAAGACAATGGTAAATTAGTTTTTAATTCAAATGAATCTATAAGTAATTATGGAGGGAAAGCTTATGGAAATATTGATTTAAAAAAAGCTTTTGCAGAATCTAGTAATGTGTATTTTGGAAGTCTTGGTATAGAGCTTGGAAATGAAAAGCTTAAAGAAACTGCAGAAAAATTTTTATTTAATAAAGACATTCCTTCAGATGGATTAACAATAGAAAACAGCAGGTTTCCATCTTATAAAGATAATGAAAAAGGTAATCTTGCTCAAAGTGCTATAGGGCAAGCAGAAGTACTTGCTACACCTATGGAAATGGCTCTTGTTGCTAGTACAATTGCAAATAATGGTGTTATGATGAAACCATATATAGTAAGTGAAATTTTAAATAATGAAAAAAATGTAGTAAAAAAGATTAATTCGGAAAAAATAGGAAATATAATTTCTGAAGAAAATTCAAAAATAATGAGAGATTTAATGAGAGAAGTTGTATTAAAAGGTACAGGGAAAAATGCTTCTGTATCAGGTATAAAAGTTGCAGGGAAAACAGGGACTGCAGATCATGATGATATACCAAATGTAGATGAACCACCTCATTCTTGGTTTATAGGTTTTGCACCTTATGAAGATCCCAAGATAGCTATATCGGTTATTGTAGAAGAAGGAGGAACAGGAGGAAAAGCAGCAGCTAAAATTGCGGGTCAAGTTATTAAAGAAGCTTTAAAAAAATAGAGAATATAAGCATTTATAAGTATATGAACATATGTTTCTGTGATATAATAAAGTTAGGTATGTGTAAAATTTTGACGATACCTGACTTTTTTTAATTTATTAAGGAGAAATAACATGAATGGTAAGACACATGCAGGAATAGGATTGGCAGCTTTTGTAGCTCTCAGCAATAAATTGCCTGGTGGTTTTAGTTATTTAGGTATGGGAGTAGTTGTTATAGCTTCTTTATTCCCAGATATAGATCATCCTAAAAGTATTATAAATAAATATATACTTCCCTTTAAAAATAAAGGAGCAAAAATTACTTTATATATTTGCAGTGGTATAATTGTTTTATATTTCGATTATGTATATACAAATCAGCCAGCATATAAAGCGTTAGGTGTGGCACTTATTTCAATAGGCATATCTTCACACAGAAACGGGCTTACTCATAGCCTTCTTGGGATGATAACTTTTAGTTTTATAATCTCGTATATAAGTAATAAATATAGTTTAAAAAATATAACATATTATTTTATTATAGGATACAGTCTTCATCTCATTTGCGATATGTCTACAAACAGAGGAGTACCTCTTTTTTATCCTTTCAAAAATAAAAAAATAAAATTTCCTGTAACATATAGAGTAGGATCTAAATTTGGTAACTTTATAGAGCTAATATTGGTAATAGCAGGATTGATTTATATAATATACAGACTGCCAGGGATTTAATAAAAATTTTTAGTTTTAACTGGTATAGTGATATAATAATTAAGTAAATAATTGCACATTATTTTAAATTTACAATATGATTAACCTGCAATAAGACGTAAATTAAATTTAACTCTACAATTTATAGTGTTTCTAAATTTCTATTACGTCTATATATAAGCATTCAATATTTAATAAAAAGACTTTTCATAAAATAATCACAATATGAAAACTAAATATAATATAAAATGATAAAATTTCACTTTTATAAAATGGAGGTGAAAAAATTGTTTGATTTTGAATATCAATTAAAAATACTGCCGGAAAAGCCAGGAGTTTATATTATGAAAAATTCTTTAGGCGAAGTTATTTATGTTGGAAAAGCAAAAATACTTAAAAATAGAGTAAGGCAGTATTTTCAATCTTCCAAAAATCATTCTGATAAAGTTAAAGCTATGGTTAAGAACATAGCTGAATTTGAATATATAGTTACAGATTCTGAAATGGAAGCTCTTATACTTGAATGTAATCTTATAAAGAAGTATAGGCCTAGATATAATATTCTTCTTAAAGATGATAAACATTATCCTTTTATAAAAGTTACAATAAATGAGGATTTTCCTAGAGTTTTTATGACAAGAACACATGCTAAAGATGGAGGAAAGTATTTTGGACCTTATACAGATTATAGTGCAGTATATGAAACTTTAGATTTAATAAAAAAAATTTTCCCAGTTAGAACTTGTAAAATGACTATTAGAGATAGAGAAATAAAAGCAAGACCATGTCTTAATTATCATATAGGTTTATGTACTGCCCCATGTGCTGGACTTACAACAAAAGAAGAGTATAATAAAACTATACAAAATATTATAGATTTGCTTTCAGGTAAAGATAAACAGATAACAAAAGATTTAAGAATTCAAATGGAAAAGGCTGCTGAAAACTTAGAATTTGAAAAGGCAGCTTCATATAGAGATAAGATAATTGCTGTGGAAAAAATTATAGAAAAGCAGAAAATTATTATTGGAAATTTTGAAGATGAAGATTTTATAAATATTTATAGTGATGAAACTGATACTTGTGCTATGATATTTTTTTTAAGAGATGGAAAGATAGTAGGAAGAGAACATTATATGCTTGAAGACACATCAGGAATAGAATCTAAGGAGATAGTATCAGATTTTATTAAAGAGTTTTATGGTGGTACTGCATTTGTTCCTAAAAATATATATGTTAATGAAGTTGAAGACTCAGAACTTTTAGAACAATGGCTTACAATGAAAAGAGAAAGTAAAGTTTATATTAAAGTCCCTCAAAGAGGAGAAAAAAAAGAAATTTTAGACATGGTATTTAAAAATGCTAAGATTACTTTAGAGCAATTTAAATCTAAACTTAAAGCAGATAAAGAAATACACAAAACAGCACTTAAAGAATTAGCTGAACTTTTAGATTTAGAAAATCTACCAAATAGAATAGAGGCTTATGATATATCAAACATTCAAGGATTAGATTCAGTTGGAAGTATGATAGTATTCGAAGATGGTAAACCTAAAAATAGTGATTATAGGAGATTTAAAATAAAAAGCGTAATCGGAGCAAATGATTATGAAAGTATGAGAGAAATTTTAAATAGACGTTTTAAGCATGGACTTGAAGAAGTTAAAAAAATTAAAGAAAGAAATTTAGAATTAAGTGCAGGTAAATTTTGTATATTTCCTGATTTAATTTTAATGGATGGAGGAAAAGGGCAAGTTAATGTAGCATTAGAAGTTTTAAAAGAACTTAATATAGATATACCTGTATGTGGTATGGTTAAAGATGATAAACATAATACAAGAGGACTTATATATAATAATAATGAGATGATAATTAAGCAAAATTCTAATGTTATGCATCTTATTACAAGAATACAAGATGAAGTTCATAGATTTGCTATAACTTATCATAGAAGCTTAAGAGATAAAAGAATTTTACACTCTGTCCTTGAAGATATACCAAATATTGGAGAAAAGAGAAGAAAAGAACTTTTAAAAAAATTTGGTAGTATAGAAAATATTAAAAATGCATCTATTGAAGAATTAGAAGAAACACCAAGTATTAATAAAAAAGCTGCAGAAAGTATTTTTAATTATTTTAATAAAAATAAGGACAATAAATAAATTTATATGAAATATTTATAAAATTGAATTTTAAAAAAGGAGTGACAAAGTTGAAGTATGTTTTAGATACGCATACTCATACAGTTTCTAGTGGGCATGCATATAATACTTTATTAGAAAACTTAAAAGAGGCTAAAGAAAATGGAATGGAACTTGTAGCAGTTACTGATCATGGTCCTAATATGCCTGGAGGACCTCATATTTTTTATTTTTCAAATTTAAAGGTTCTACCTCAAGAAATTTATGGAATAAAGCTTCTTAAAGGATGCGAAGCTAATATAATAGATTATGAAGGAAATTTAGATATACCTCTTAGAATTCAAGAGAGATTAGATATAATAATAGCTAGTTTACATGATGTATGCATAGAAACATCAAGTAGAGAAAAGAATACAGAAGCTCTTATAAATGCTATGAAAAATCCATATGTAGATATTATAGGACATTGTGGTAATCCATATTTCCCTATATATGAAGAGGAAGTAGTAAAAAAGGCTAAAGAAGAAAATGTACTTATTGAGATAAATAACAGTTCTCTTACTCCTGGTGGTTCTAGAGAAGGAAGTGTTGAAACTTGCACAAAAGTAGCTAAATTATGTAAACAGTATGGGGTAAAAATAGTAATAGGAAGTGATGCTCACTGTGCTTTTCAAATAGGTAAATTTGATTCTGCTCATGAAATGCTTATGGAAGTTGGCATGCCAGAAGAACTCATAATAAATACTGAAACAAAAAAACTTATTACATATTTAAAAAATAAAGGTAAATTAGTAAATTTTAATATTGATTAATTTGTTAATTATACATTATACTGAATAAGTAAGCATTAATGTTGTTAAGGAGATATGTGATGAATCAATGTAAAAATTTTATTAATGATTTTAATAATATTTTGGGGAAAGAAAATATATCAATTGATGAACCAATGAAAAATCATACTTCATTTAAGGTTGGAGGACCTGCTGATATATTAGTTACACCTAAAAATTATGAAGAAGTAGTTAAAATTATTAAATTTTGCAATCAAAAAAACTTACCTTATTATATAATTGGGAGAGGTTCTAATCTTTTAGTAAAAGATGGTGGCTTTAGGGGAGTAATAATAAAACTTACATCATTAAATAAAATACAAGTTTTAGATGAAAAAATTATAGCACAAGGGGGAGCAGATTTATCTGCAGTTTCTGATGAAGCACTTAAGCACAGTTTAACTGGTTTTGAATTTGCATGTGGAATTCCTGGAACTGTAGGTGGAGCTGTTACTATGAATGCAGGAGCATATAATGGTGAGATAAGTCAAGTTATTGAAAGTGCTCTTGTAGTAGATAAAAAAGGAAATTTAATAACTTTAAATAAAGATGAACTTGAATTGGGATATAGAATAAGTGCTATACAAAAATATGAATATACTGTTCTTGAGGCAACTTTTAAGCTTACTAAAGGAGAATACAATAAAATAAAAGAAAGAATAGATGATTTAACTTTAAAAAGGCAGGAAAAGCAGCCTTTAGAATATCCTTCAGCAGGAAGCACATTTAAAAGACCAGAAGGTTATTTTACAGGTAAGCTTATAGAAGAAAGTAACCTTAAAGGTTATACAATTGGAGGAGCTCAAGTTTCAGAAAAACATGCAGGTTTTGTTATAAATAAAAATAATGCTACTGCAGAAGATATAATAAATTTGATAAAACATATACAAAATACTATAAAAACAAAATATAACGTAGAACTCCAACCAGAAGTAAGAATAATTGGAGAAGAAGCCTAATAATATAAAAAACAATAATTAATCTACTGTACTAAATCTAGTACAGTAGATTAATTTTTAAATTTTAATAAAATACAATAGGAGGAATTTTTATGACCCATTTTGTAAGAAAAGAAGTGCTTGGACTTGAAATGTATGTGGCAGGAAAACCTATAAGTGAAGTAAAAAGAGAGCTTGGGCTTACAGATGTTATAAAGTTAGCTTCAAATGAAAATCCATTAGGTTGTTCTCCTAAAGCAAAAGAAGCTTTAAAAGAAGCTATAGAAGAAGCTCATTTATATCCTGATGCTTCAAGCTTTGAACTTAAAAATGCTATTGCAAAACATTTAAATGTTAAACCAAGTCAAGTTTTTTGTGGTACTGGTTCAGATCTTTTAATAAGAATAATTTGCAGTACTGTTTTAAACCCTGGAGATGAAAGTATAATGGGAGAAGTAACATTCTCACGTTATGATGCATCAACTAAACTTATGGGAGGAAAATCTGTAATTGTTCCCATGAAAGACAATGCTTTAGATATTGATAAAATGGTTGAAGCTATAACTGATAAAACTAAATTAATATGGTTTTGCAATCCTAATAACCCAACTGGAACTATATTTAAAAAAGCTGATTTAGAAAGAGTTATTAATAAAATTCCTGAAAGTGTTCTTATAATTTTGGATGAAGCTTACATAGAGTATGTTACAGATCCAGATTATCCAGATTCTTTAAGTTTACTTGAAAAATATCCCAATATTATAATACTAAGAACATTTTCAAAAGCATATGGGCTTGCAAGTTTAAGATGTGGCTATGGAATAGCTAATGAAGAACTTGTACAATATTTTAATACAGTATTAGGACCATTTGATGTAAATTTATTTGCACAAAAGGCAGCTGTAAAAGCTCTAGAAGATAAAGAACATATAAAATTGGTATATGAAACAAATAAAGTTGGGAAAGAATATTTATATAAAGAATTTAGTAAACTAGGTTTAGAATATATAGAAACAAATGCTAACTTTATAATGGTAAAAAGTAAATTAGACGATAAATTAGTTTTTAATGAACTTTTAAAGAAAGGAATAATAATAAGACCAGGTGCTTTCCTTGGAATGCCAGGTTGGATGAGAGTTACAATAGGAACTCAAAATCAAAATGAAGCATTTATAAAAGCACTCACAGAAGTTTTTAAAGAAAACATATAAATATTTTGATATTATAATTAAATTTACTACTATCATAGTGTTTTTAGAGAAAGTATGTAAATATTTCAAAACAAAAGCTATGCATAAATCAGGGAAATCCTTTTTGTGCATAGCTTTTTAATTTATTTAAAGTATTTTTAGTTTTTTAAAATTATTTTTTATAAAAATATACTTATATGTTTGAAAAGATAGTTTTATATTCAAAAATAATTATTTTTTATAATTTATTAATAAAGTTATTTAAATAAAATAACTACTAACCAATTAAAAAAAAATCTGAAAAAGTTTACAAAAATAATTGACATGGTTATAAAGATGATATAAAATATACTTAACCGGTTCAATAAACCGGTTAAGTAGAAAAGAGGTGTAGAAAAATATGAATAAAATTTGTATTTTAGGAAGCATAAATATGGATTTAGTATTAAAAGTAGATAAAATGCCAGAGGCAGGACAAACTATATTATCTAAAGAATACAGCAAGTTACCTGGAGGAAAGGGTGCTAATCAAGCTGTTGCCGCTCAAAGATTAGGAGCTAATGTTTGTTTTATAGGTAAAGTTGGAGATGATGAAAATGGCAAATCATTATTAAAATCTCTTAAAGAAGATAAGATAGATGTAAAAAATGTAATGATAAGTAACAACAATCCTACTGGTATGGCGATTATTACTGTTGATGATGATGGAAGAAATTCAATTGTAGTAGTTCCAGGTGCTAATATGGATGTAGATGGAAATTTAATAGAAAATGCTAAAGATATTATAAGGGAATCTGATGTTATAATTACACAATTTGAAACTCCTATAAAAACTGCAATAAATGCTTTTAAAATTGCTAAAGAAAATGGAGTTATAACCATATTAAACCCTGCACCTGCAAATAAAATACCAGATGATCTTTTAAAACTTACTGATATTATAGTTCCAAATGAAAGTGAAACTTTTGAAATAACAGGAATTAATGCAATTAATGAAAACGATATAAGAAAAGCTGCAAATAAATTTATAGAAAAAGGAGTAAAATTCGTAATAATCACTTTAGGAGAAAGAGGAGCGGCTTTAATAGATAGTGATAATTTCAGCATTATAAAAGCACATAAAGTAAAAGCTATAGATACAACTGCTGCAGGAGATAGTTTTATTGGGGCATTAGCTAGCAGATTAAAAACAAAAGAAAATATAAATTTTAAAGTTATAGAAGAAGCAGTTAAATTTGCTAATAAAGTTTCATCAATAGTAGTTCAAAGAAAAGGTGCTCAACCTTCACTTCCTTACATGGAAGAAGTTATAAAAATATATGGTGGTGAATAAAAAATGAAAAAAACAGGATTATTAAATTCAAATATTTCTGAAGTTATATCTAAAATGGGGCATACAGATGCTTTAGCAATAGGGGATTGTGGTCTTCCTATTCCAAATGAAACTCAAAGAATAGATTTAGCACTTATAAAAGATGTGCCGAGTTTTATCGATACATTAAAAGCTGTTTTAATGGAATTACAAATAGAAGAAGTAGAATTAGCAAAAGAAACAATTGAAGTTAGTAAAAATTTATATGAAGAAATAAAAAAAGAAATAGGTGATGTTAAGATAAAAATTATTACACATGAAGAACTTAAACAAAAATTAAAAGAATGTAAGGCAGTTATAAGAACAGGAGAACAGACTCCTTATGCAAATATAATATTAAAATCAGGAGTTGTTTTTTAAATAGATTTTAGGAGGAGAGGATATGAAGGATAAAAAACCTCTTTTAGAAATGGTTAATATATCAAAATCTTTTCCAGGTGTAAAAGCACTTGAAAACGTAAATTTAAAAGTTCATGCAGGAGAGGTATTGGCACTGCTTGGAGAAAATGGGGCTGGAAAATCTACTCTTATGAAAGTATTAAGTGGAGTTTATAAAAAAGATTCGGGTAAAATTTTAATAGAAGGAAATGAAGTTGAAATTCATGGTATTAAACATGCAGAAAAATTAGGAATTACTATAATACATCAAGAGCTTAGTGTTCTTCCTAATTTAACAGTAGCTGAAAATATATTTTTAGGTAATGAAAAATTTGGTAAAGTAAGCAGAAAAATAAATAAGCAATGGATGAGAGAAAGAAGTATAAGCTTTTTAGAACAAATAGGCTGCAATATAGATCCAGATACATTAGTAAAAGATATAAATGTAGGGGAAATGCAAATGATTGAAATAGCAAAAGCTTTGACCAAAAATTCTAGCGTAATAATTATGGATGAACCTACTACAGCCCTTACAGATGTAGAAACTAAAAAACTTTTTGAAGTAATTAAAAAACTAAAAAATAAAGGTATTGCAGTTATATATATATCTCATAGGATGGATGAAATTTTTGAAATTTGCGATTCTATAACAGTTTTAAGAGATGGTAAATATGTTGGACATGTAGAAACTAAAAATGTAACTAAAGATGAACTTATCACAATGATGGTAGGAAGAAAACTAGAAGAACAATTTCCATATAAAAGTGTTAAAAAATCAAAAACCTTATTAAAAGTTGAAAATATATCATTAAAAAATAAAGTAAAAAATGTAAGTTTTGAAGTAAAGGCAGGAGAAATTTTAGGATTTGCAGGATTAATGGGAGCAGGAAGAACAGAACTTGCAAAAACTATATTTGGTGATTACAAAAAATCTTCGGGAGAAATATATATAAATGGTGAAAAAGTAACAATTAACTCTCCTAAAGATGCTATAAAACATGGAATTTGTTATCTTTCAGAAGATAGAAAAAAGGAAGGTTTAATTTTAAATATGTCTGTCAGAGAAAATATGACACTTCCTAATTTAAAAAATTATGAAAACAATTTAATGAAGATTAATAAAAAAGCTGAAAAAGAAGAAGTAGATGAATATATACAAAAGCTTTCTATAAAAACTCCTAATCAAGATCAAATAATAAAAAATCTTAGTGGAGGAAATCAGCAAAAGGTAATTATAGCTAAATGGCTTATGCTTTCACCAAATGTTTTAATTATTGATGAACCTACTAAAGGCATAGATGTAGGTGCTAAAAAAGAAATTTATGAAGTATTGAATGAATTAAAAAGTATGGGAAAAGCAGTTATAATGATTTCTTCTGATATGGCAGAAATTATAGGAGTTAGTGATAGAGTACTAGTAATGCATGAAGGAGAAATAACAGGAGAGTTAAGTAGAAATGAGCTTACTCAAGAAAATATAATGAAATATGCTGTTGGAATTTAATTTTCAGCTGGCATTTTAAAGTAAAGGGGAGTGTAACATGGAAAATAATATAAAAAATTTAATTATAAAATATAAATCTTTAATAGGTTTAATAATACTATGCCTAATAATATCCATTATTACACCTAGATTTTTAACTATAACAAATATTTTAAATGTTCTTACTCAAGTTTCAGTTAATGCAATAATAGCTGTAGGTATGTGTTTTGTAATATTAACTGGAGGAATAGATTTATCTGTAGGTTCAATACTTGCTATAACAGGAGCTATAGCAGCTACACTAGCTACTAAAAATGTAAATGTAATTTTAAATTTATTAATAGTTTTATTAATAGGTGCTTTTATAGGTTTTTTAAATGGAATAACAGTTGCAAAAGGGAAAATACAAGCATTTATAGTTACATTAGCTACTATGACTGTATTTAGAGGAGTTACTTATGTTTATACTAAAGGTACTCCTATATCTGTAATTGATTCAAAATTCACATTTGTAGGAAATGGAAAAATAGCAGGAATACCTATGCCTATAATTTTAATAATAATAGTAGTTTTAGCTGCATGGTATATATTAAATCAAACAAGATATGGAAGATATGTATATGCAGTTGGAGGAAATGAAGATTCTGCAAGACTTTCAGGAATAAATACAGTTAAAATTAAGACTTTAGTTTATGTAATTTGTGGTATGACTGCAGCATTAAGTGGTGTTGTAGTAACAAGCAGAATAGGATCAGCATCTCCAAATGCTGGAGTTGGATTTGAACTTGATGCTATAGCAGCAGTTGTTTTAGGAGGAACAAGTCTTTCAGGTGGAGAAGGTTCTGTTATAGGAACAATAATAGGTGCTATGATAATAGGAGTGCTTAACAATGGATTAAATTTAATAAATGTATCACCATTTTATCAGTCAATAGTAAAAGGATTGGTTATATTATTAGCAGTTATGCTTGATAAAAAAAATAAATAAAATTTATATATTTTAAAATTTAAGGAGGAATTATCATGAAAAGAACATATATAAAAATGTTATCAATTGCTTTAACTAGTGTTATTGCTATGGCAGGCTTTGCAGGATGTAATAAAGCTCAAACTGGTGGAGATAAAAAGAAAATAGGAATGGTAGTGTCAACTTTAAATAATCCATTCTTTGTATCCATGAAAGATGGAGCTACTAAAAAAGCAAAAGAGTTAGGATATGATTTAGTAATTGTTGATTCACAAAATGATGCAGCTAAAGAAAGATCTAATGTAGAAGATCTTTTGCAGCAAGGAGTATCTGTTCTTATTATAAATCCAACAGATAGTGATGCAGTTGGTAATTCAATTCAAGTTGCAAATAATAATAAAGTACCAGTTTTAACTGTTGATAGACAGGCAAATAAAGGTGAGGTTACAGCACATATAGCTTCAGATAATGTACAAGGAGGAAAGATGGCTGCAGAATTTATTCTTGAAAAACTTGGAGGCAAAGGCAACATAGTTGAACTTCAAGGAATACCAGGGGCATCAGCTACAAGAGATAGGGGTAAAGGATTCCACGATGTAATTGATGGAAAAGATGGTGTTAAAGTTGTAGCAAGTCAATCAGCAGATTTTGATAGACAAAAAGGATTAAATGTAATGGAGAATATAATACAGGCTACTCCTCAATTTGATGCAGTATTTGCACATAATGATGAAATGGCATTAGGTGCAGTTAAAGCATTAAAGGATAAAAAAGTATTAGTAGTTGGATTTGATGGTAATGATGATGCAAAAAAAGCAGTTGAAAGCGGTGATATGGCAGCAACTATTGCACAACAGCCAGATTTAATGGGAAGCTTAGCAGTTGAAACCGCTGTAAAAGTTATAAAAGGAGAAAAAGTTGAAAAAGAAATACCAGTTGATTTAAAACTTATAAAAAAATAATGTAAAATCCAAGGCTTTGTCCTTGGATTTTATAAAATAAAAAGTTATAGTATATATAAGTTAGTATTTAAATTTATAAAATATTAATATAAAATATAACTTAATATATAAAGTAGAGTAGAGGAATTAATATGAAAAAAATTACTATGATGGATATAGCGAAAAGAGCTGGAGTATCAAAAACAACAGTTTCTATGGTTTTAAATAAAAGAGATGAATCTATAAGTGAAGAAACCAAAAATAAAATATTAAAGCTAGCTGAAGAATTAAATTATATTCCTAATTCATTAGCAAGAGGGTTAACTATTAATAAAACATCTACAATAGGAATAATTCTTCCTGATATTACAAATCCCTTCTTTTCATACATTGCAAGAGCTATTGAAGATGCAGCTAGTTCTTTTGGATATAATGTAATATTTTGCAATACGGATAATAAAGTAGAAAAAGAGTTAGACTATATAAAACTTTTAATAAGTAAATTAGTTGATGGGGTTATATTTATATCTGGAGGGCAAAGTCGTAGCAGTATAAAATTACTAAAGGATAATGATATTCCATTTATTCTTGTAGATAGATATATAGAAAATTTTAGAGATGAATATGGAGTATATTCGTTAAATAAAGAAGGAGTTATAGAAGGTATTGAATATTTATACAATAAAGGAAATAGAAAAATAGTTTTTGTAAAAGGACATGAAAATCTTCAAATCTCAAATGAAAGATTAGAAGGATATAAATACGCAATGAAAAAACATGGTATATTTGATGAAAATCTTATATTTAAAGGTAACTTTACTATAGAAGGAGGTATTAAAGCCACAGAACAAATTTTACAAAGAGTAGATAAAATTGATGCTATATTTTATAGTAATGATATAATGGCGTTAGGTGGCATGAAAGTACTTTTGAGGAATAATTTTAAAATTCCAGAAGATATACGTATTATGGGTTTTGATAATATAGTTATATCTGAAATTTTTGAACCTGAGTTAACTACTGTTTCTCAGCCTATATATGATATGGGGAAAAAAGCTTGCGAATTATTGATAAACATAATAAATAATATTGAAATACCAAGTAAACAGATATATTTTAAAACAGAACTTATTATTAGAAAAACAACTTAAGTGCATACTTATTGTGATAATTGTATATGTTTAACTTTAAATTATAACTGTGAATATTGTATTATGTTATTTTGTTTTGATATTTACCTAACAATGATTCAATTAATATGTAATAAAAGACTAAATTAATTTTATATAAAAAATTAATTTAGTCTTTTATTACATATATTTTAAAAAATTAGAATTTAAATTTGTTCACATGTTCTAGCATATCTTTTGTCATATTACTCAAATTTTGTGCTGTTGAAGCCACTTCTTCGGTAGATGCATTCATTTCTTCGGAAGAAGCTGATATTTCTTGGGATGATGATGAAACCTCTTCAGCTACAGTAGATACTTCTTTTAAATTTATTAAAATAGAATCCTTTTGGTTATTTATATTTAAAGCGGAATAGTTAACTGCTTCTATTTTAGGTATTATTAAGTTTATAACAGTAATTATTTTATTGTAGGAATCTAATGCGGTTTTAATAATCATAGATTGGTTATCTAATTGATTATTCATATTGTTAGTAGTATTTTCAATTGTTGTACTGAACTCATTTGATATATTATTAATTAATTTATTTATATCTTCTGATGATATTTTTGTCTGTTCAGCAAGCTTTCTTATTTCTTCAGCTACTACAGAAAATCCTATTCCTGCTTCACCAGCTCTAGCAGCTTCAATAGCTGCATTTAACGCAAGTAAGTTTGTTTGATTTGCAATGTTATTTATAAAACTGGTTATTTCGTTTATTTTTATTATATTTTCACCAAGGCGTTCAATCTTGCTTATAAATTCTTTAAAGGAATTGGTAAATTTAATTACTGATTCTTGAAGGAACTTCATATTTTCATTTGTTTTGTCTGCCGTGTTTTTAATTTCCTTAGAATCTGAATTTATATTTTTTATCGATTGTACTATATTTTCTAATTCTGAATTGAAATTATTTAGTATTCCTGTAATTTGAGCCAAACTTTCCGCTTGTAAACATGTACTTTTAGTTACACTCTGTATTGCATTTGTAATATTTTCAGAAGAAGATGCAATTTCTTCTGATATTGCCGACAAAGTATCTGAGTGGTTATCAATATTTTGGGAACTTTCTTTAATTATTTTAATCATACTTTTTATTGAATCCTGTGTAGTTTTTACAGCTCTTGCTATTTCTCCAAATTCGTCACTTTTATTTAAATATTTTTGTTGAATGTCAACAGATAAATCTCCAGTTGAAATTAATTTTAATTGTTCATTTATATATCTAATTGGATTAATAATAATTTTTGAACATATAACTATAACTAATATTATAGTTAATAAAATTAATAATACTGTAAGTATTACAATTTTAAATAATATATTATTTATTTGATTATCAATTAATTTTTGATCAATTCCAATAAAAAACATTCCTATATTAGAACCATTAGCATCTTTTATAGGGATATATATTGCTTCATAAGGTACATTTAGAATAGTTGTAGAACCTATATATTCACTACCTTCACCTATAACTTTTTTTGTTATTTCTATATTTGCTTTTGTTCCTATTGCTCGAGTACCATTATTAATTATAGTTGTAGATATTCGTGTATCTTTTAAAAATATGGTACAATGAATGTTTGCATTTTTTTTAATCATGTCTACTATTGCAAAATCATTATTAATTAGTTTATTTCCTTTGTACAGTTTATCATTTTCTATTTTCCAGTATCCAGGATATTTTTCGTTAATCAATTGAATACTTAAATTGGCGTTTGTTTTAAGAAGATTATTTGTTATAAAATTATTAAATTGAAAATATATTATAATATTAACAATTATACTAAATAATATTATAATAGAAATAATAAATGTGAGTAATTTACCTCTTGTTTTTATTTTCATATTTTCTAGTATCCCCCTTATATGTTGATTATAAAAATAAATATTTTTTTCAATTTATTTTTAGTATAATATAAATTTTATTAAAAATTATATTTTTTAAATTGTTTTAAAGTTAACTGTTTATTGATAATTTCAAAACAATTATATATTTTTACCATATTATTTTTCAATAGCATATGCATAAATTTTAATAACTTTTTAATGCAAATTAACATCTTCCTTTCATTTTCATAAGTTTTTACTTTCTCTCACATGTTATTTCCAATCACTTTCTGTTACATATAAATGTATAAGCAGTTATCCAAATTAATTTAAGGTATTATAAGAATGAATTTAGTTATTATGCAATTATTTGCATAATAACTTTTATTAAACTTAATTAACGTTAAGAATAATACAAAGTTATATATCTAAGTTTTTTTATTTAACCCTTATATCTTTTGTGTTATAATTATAAAATAAAGCTGTACTATAATAATACTGATTTGGTTCTCACAAGGAGGTAAAAATGAGATTTGTTATAATTACTGGATTATCAGGAGCAGGGAAAACTCAGGCAGTAAGATGCTTAGAAGATTTAGGATATTTTTGTGTTGATAATTTACCTGCAACATTGATACCTAAATTTGCAGAAGCTTGTTATCAAACAGATGGAAAAATAGATAAAATAGCACTTGTTATAGATATACGAGGAGGCAAATTCTTTGATAATTTGTTTGAAAGTTTAAATTTCTTAAAAGAACAAAATTTTAATTATGAAATACTTTTTTTAGATGCTAATGATGAAACACTAATAAAAAGATTCAAAGAATCTAGAAGAAAGCATCCTCTTGCTCCAGAAGGAAGAATATTAAACGGCATAAATATGGAAAGAAATAGGCTTAAAGAACTTAAAGATAGAGCTAATAACATAATTGATACTACAAAACTTTCTCCTAGAGAACTTAGAGATAAGCTTATTTCTATATATTCGGAAGAAGGGCAAGTGGAAAACAAACTTATTATAACTGTATTATCCTTTGGATTTAAATATGGAATACCAGTAGATTCAGATTTAGTATTTGATGTAAGATTTTTACCTAATCCTTTTTATATACCAGAATTAAAGCCTTTTTCTGGAAATGATAAAGAAGTTTATAATTATGTATTTAATTTTGAAGAAACTAAAATTTTTATTAATAAACTTGAAGATATGATAGAATTTTTAATCCCTAATTATTTAAAAGAAGGGAAAAGGCAGCTTATTATATCTATAGGATGCACAGGTGGAAGACATCGCTCTGTAGCAATAGCAAATGAATTATATAAAAGATTGAAAAATAAAGGGCACAATATAACTATTGATCATAGAGATATAAATGAAGATATAAATAGGGGTGGAATAAAGTTATGAAATTTATCGACTGGATAAGACCAGGAATTAGAGTTAAAAGATGGATTTTGCTTGGAGCCCTTGGAATTTTTTTAATAGCTTTTGGTCTTGTTGAATGGATACAGCACAGATTTTATAGTGCATCTTATATTGCTTTTTATATTTTTCTTATAGTATTAGGTTCTTTTATACTTTATCTGGCTGTTTCACAAGGTATGCGTTCTTTTATATTTTTAATTAATAAAGGGTATATAAATGTGTCTATTGATTCAAAAAAACTTGAAAATTTAATATATGAAAAGAGACTTTTGGTTAAAGGACCTAAAATAGTTGTAATTGGAGGAGGTACTGGCTTATCCACTATGCTTAGAGGATTAAAACATTACACTTCCAATATTACAGCTATAGTAACGGTGGCAGATGATGGAGGAGGATCTGGAGATTTAAGAGAAGATTTAGGTATACTTCCTCCAGGAGATATAAGAAACTGTATATTAGCTTTAGCAGATACAGAACCTCTTATGGAAGAACTTCTTCAGTATAGGTTTAAAGGTGGAAGGCTTGAAAATCAAAGCTTTGGGAACCTTTTTCTGGCGGCTATGGATGGAATTTCTTCAAATTTTGAGGAAGCTGTTCAGAAAATGAGTTCTGTACTTGCAGTAACAGGAAAAGTTTTGCCAGTTACATTAGACAATGTAATACTTAAAGCAAGGCTAAAGGATGGCACTATAGCTGAAGGGGAGTCTAAAATAGGCAAAGAAGTACTTGAAAGAAACAGCCCTATTGATAGGGTTTTTTTAGAGCCTTCAAATGCAAGAGCGCTTAAAGAAGCTGTAAATGCAATAAAAGAGGCGGATGCTGTAATTTTAGGACCTGGAAGCCTTTATACTAGTGTTATACCAAATCTTTTAGTTGAAGATATTTCATCAGCTCTTAAAAAAACAAAGGCTATAAAAATATATGTAGCTAATATAATGACTCAACCTGGAGAAACTGATAATTATGGTGTTAAAGAACATCTTCAAGCTATATTTAAACATGCAGGCGGCGAAATAGTAGATTATGTAATAGCTAATAAAGGCAAAATTGAAAAATCTTTAGAAGAAAAATATTTAGAAGAAGGCTCAAAACTTGTAACTGTAGATGAAGAAGAAATTGAAAAGATGGGAGTTAATGTTATAGAAGGAAACTTTATTAAAGTTAAAAATGGATATGTAAGGCATGATTCTGAAAAGCTTGCATCAATACTTATTGAAACTATAATGGATAAAAAACTTTTATATGATAAGAAAAAAATAATAGAATATTTTTATTTATCAGAGAGACTTAAAGAAATAAAAGGAACAAAAATAAAATAAAAACTGAGGAGGAAACTATATGTCATTTTCGGCCAAAGTTAAAGGTGAAATTTGTAGAATAGATGAATTAACAAAAGAAGAAATTAAGGCCGAGCTTGCAGCTATAATGAAGGTTAGCGGAACCTTATCTTTAGGTTCTAATAAACAGCTTAGCTTTAGAATTACAACAGAAAATCCTTCTATTGCAAGAAGAATATTTAAAATGTTTAAAAAATATTTTAATATTCACAGTAAACTTTTTGTAAAAAAAAGTAATTCTTTTAAAAGAACTAATATATATATGGTTGTTATAACTGAGGAAATGGGTGTTAGAGATTTACTAAAAGAAATGGGAGTACTTAATATTAATGGAATAGAAGGAGTTATATCTTTAGATTACAATATTCCTAAAGAACTTATAAAAACAGAAGAATGCAAGCGTGCCTATATTAGAGGATCTTTTTTAGGAGGAGGAAGCATAAGCAATCCTGAAAAAGCTTATCATCTTGAGTTCGTAACACACAATAGTGATTATGCAAAAGAACTAAGTATGCTTATAAATTCTTTTTCTCTTTCTTCTAAAGTTATACAAAGAAAAGGAAGTTATATAGTTTATATAAAAGAAGGAGAACAGATAATTGATCTTTTAAATATAATAGGTGCACACTCTTCTCTTTTAGAACTTGAAAATATAAGAATTATGAAAGAAATGAGAAATAATGTCAATAGACTTGTAAATTGTGAAACTGCAAATTTAAGTAAAACTGTAAATGCTGCAGTAAGGCAGGTTGAAAGTATTAAACTTATACAAAAAACAATAGGACTTCAAAGACTTCCTAAAAATTTAAGAGATATTGCTAAATTAAGACTTTTATATCCAGATGAATCTTTAAAAGAGCTTGGAGAACTTTTGGATCCCCCAGTTGGGAAGTCAGGGGTAAACCATAGATTAAGGAAAATTGAAAAAATTGCACAAGAGCTTAGAGGAGAGGAGTATTAATTTATTATGTCAAAACATGAAGATATTATAAAGTATATATTATCTTTAGATGTTGGTACTAAAATTTCTGTAAGAAGTATAGCAAATGAATTATCAGTAAGTGATGGTACTGCATATAGAGCGATAAAAGATTGTGATGCAATGGGTATTGTAACAACTATACCAAGGGTTGGAACTGTAAGGGTTGAAAAGGTAGAAAAAAAAAGTATAGAAGCTTTAACTTTCGGGGAAGTTGTTAATATAGTTGATGGTACTATTCTTGGTGGTAAAGATGGAGTTCATAAAATTTTAACTAAATTCATAATAGGTGCTATGACTACAGATGCTATTTTAAAATATATTACTCCAAATTGTCTTGTAATTGTAGGTAATAGAGAAGAAGTTCAAAGACTAGCTCTTTTAAATAATTGTGCAGTACTTATAACAGGAGGTTTTACCTGCAGTGATGAAATTAAAAATATTGCTAACGAAAAACAACTTCCTATAATTTCATCAAGCTATGATACTTTTACTACAGCAAGCATGATAAATAAAGCTATGTCTGAAAATCTTATAAAAAAGGATATAATATTGGTTGAGGACATAATGATAACAGAGCCAGTATTTTTAAGGGATACTGATATAGTAGCTCATTGGAAGGGGCTTATGATTGAAACAAAACATGAACGTTATCCAGTTGTAGATAGTGAAATGAAAGTAGTTGGGATAGTTACTTTAAAAGATATGTCTATTGAAAATATAGATGATGATGAGCCTATAAGTAAGTTTATGACTAAAAATATTATAACAGTAACGCCTAAAACTACAGCGGCTTATGCTGCACATATAATGGGCTGGGAAGGCATTGAGATGTGTCCTGTAGTTAATGGGAGAAAGCTTATAGGAATTGTAAGCAGGCATGATGTTATAAAGGCTCTTCAGTATATGTCGCGGCAGCCGCAAGTTGGAGAAACTATCGAAGATTTAATACTTAAAAATTTTGAATTTGATGATAAAGGAGATAAAATGCATTTTTGGGGAAAGATTATACCCGAAATGCTTGATTCAGTCGGCACAGCATCTTGGAGTGCTCTTAATATGATGCTTTCTACTATGGGAATTATGACTCTTAGGCAGAGAAATAATATAAATATATCTGTAGATAGTATTTCTACATATTTTATGAAACCTGTTCAAATAGATAGTCAAATTGATATACTTACAGAAATTATAGATATGGGTAGAAATTTTTGCAAAGTTGAAGTAACTATGGTTGATACTAAGAAAGAACTTATAGGTAAAGCACTTATTTCAGCTAAAATTATGAAAAAATAAATTATTTCATTTTATTTAAAAATCTATTTAGAAAGGGGCGAAACTTTGAAAGAAAAATTTGATAGAGATTTTGTTCATTTACATGTACACACAGAATACAGTCTTTTAGATGGTTCAGGGAAAATACCTGATTTAATTGCCCGGGCAAAGGAACTTGGAATGAAAAGCATAGCTATAACAGATCATGGAGCGATGTATGGCTGTGTTGATTTTTATAAAGCAGCAAAAGAGCAAGGAATAAAGCCTATAATTGGATGCGAAATATATGTAGCTTCAAAATCTATGTATGATAAAAGCAGTAATAAAGGGAACAATACTTATCATTTAGTTCTTCTTGTAAAAAATGAAATAGGATATAAAAATTTAATGAAAATAGTTTCAAAAGCCTCTATAGATGGATTTTACTATAAGCCTAGGGTTGATCATGATTATTTAAAAAAGCATAGTGAAGGAATAATTGCATCTAGTGCCTGTCTTGGAGGTGAAGTTCAGTCAGCTCTTTTAAACGGTAATAGAAAAAAAGCAGAAGAAATAGCACTTTTATATAAAGATATATTTAAAGATGGATTTTATTTAGAACTTCAAAATCATGGAATAAAAGAACAACTTGCAGTAAATGAAGAACTTATAAAATTATCTAAAGAATTAAATATTCCATTAATATGCACTAATGATGTTCACTATATAAATAAAGAAGATGCAAAGGCACACGATATTTTGCTTTGTATTCAAACTGGAAAGACAGTAGATGAAGAAAATAGAATGAGATATCCTACAGATGAGTTCTATTTAAAATCCCCTGAGGAAATGTATGAAATATTTTCTTATATACCTGAAGCATTAGAAAATACAGTTAAAATAGCAGAACAATGTAATTTTGATTATGAGTTTCATGTTTCTAAATTACCTAAATTCCCTCTGCCAAGTGGTTTAAATGCTTATGACTATCTTAGAGAAAATTGCTACAAAGGATTAAAAGAAAGATATAAAACAATAAGCAAAGAACTTACAGATAGGCTTGAATATGAACTTGAAGTAATAAAAAGTATGGGTTATGTAGATTATTTTCTTATAGTTTGGGATTTTATAAGATTTGCAAGAGAAAATCAAATACCAGTTGGTGCAGGGAGAGGATCAGCAGCAGGCTCTTTAGTTGCATACACTTTAGGAATAACTAAAATAGATCCACTTAAATATGGATTAATATTTGAACGTTTTTTAAATCCAGATAGAGTGTCCATGCCAGATATTGATTCTGATTTTTGTTATGAACGTCGTCAGGAAGTTATTGATTATGTTGTAGAAAAATATGGAGTAAATAATGTATCTCAAATAATAACTTTTGGAACAATGGCGGCTAGAGCCTGCATAAGAGATGTTGGAAGAGCTATGAATTATTCTTATGCAGAAGTAGATAAAATTGCAAAAATGATTCCGTCTATGCTTGGAATAACTATAGATAAAGCTCTTGAAATAAATCCAGAGCTTAAAAGTGCTTATAAAAATGATGATAGAGTAAAAGAACTTATAGATGTTGCAAGAGCTTTAGAAGGTCTTCCAAGACATTCAGGTACTCATGCTGCAGGTGTTGTTATAGCTTCTGAGCCTTTAGTTAATTATGTTCCAATGCAAAAGAATGATGGTAATATAGTAACTCAGTTTCCTATGGGTACTTTAGAAGAACTTGGTCTTTTAAAGATGGATTTTCTTGGCCTTCGTACACTTACAGTAATGAGAGATGCTGTAGATATGATTAAAAAAGGGCGAGGCATAGATATAGATTTAGATAAAATTGATTTTAATGACAAAGAAGTATATAAAATGATTGGAGACGGAAAAACTGTAGGGGTATTTCAATTAGAATCTCCAGGCATGACTTCATTTATGAAAGAATTAAAGCCAGATAATCTTGAAGATATTATAGCAGGGATAAGCCTTTATAGACCAGGTCCTATGTCTGAGATACCTAGATATATAGAAGGAAAAAGGAATCCAGAAAAAACTCACTATGAAACACCTGAACTTGAATCTATTCTTAACGTAACATATGGAGTAATGGTATATCAAGAGCAGGTTATGGAGATAGTTAGAAAACTTGCAGGATATTCTATGGGACGTGCAGATTTAGTACGTCGTGCTATGTCAAAGAAAAAACACAAAGTTATGGAGCAGGAAAGACATAATTTTATATATGGTATTGTAGATGAAAATGGGAATGTAGAAGTACCAGGTTGTGTTAGAAATGGCATAAGTGAAGAAATAGCTAATAAAATATTTGATCAAATGATGGATTTTGCATCTTATGCTTTTAATAAATCTCATGCTGCAGCTTATGCTGTATTAAGTTTTCAGACAGCCTACCTTATGTATTATTATCCTACAGAATATATTGCAGCAATGTTAAACAGCGTTATGGGGATTAATGAAAAGATAGCTTTTTATATACGTTTTGCAAATGAACTTGGAATTGAAGTACTTCCACCAGATATAAATGAAAGTTTTGCTAAATTTACAGTTAAAGATGGAAAAATACGTTTTGGTATGGCATCAATTAAAAATGTAGGTATAAACGCAATTGAAAGTATAGTAAAATCTAGAGAAGAAAAAGGAAAGTTTAAAAATTTAAATGATTTTTATAATAAAATAGATATATCTGTTATAAATAAAAGAGTTATTGAAAGTCTTATAAAAGCTGGTGCATTTGATAGTTTTAAAGTATTTAGATCACAGATGTTAGCTGTTTATGAAAAATTTTTAGATAGTGCAAACAATGATAGAAAAAGGAATATACAAGGGCAGATTAGTTTATTTAATGATTTTAATACAGATCTTAGTAATTTTGAAATTAAATATCCTAATATAAAAGAATTTGATAAAAAATATATTTTAGCTATGGAAAAAGAAATGACAGGAATATATTTATCTGGCCATCCTCTTGAAGAGTACGAAGAAACTTTAAAACTTCAAACTAATACAAGGATATCTGATATAATAGTAAATGAAAGCCTTGAAGAAGGAAATTTAGAGGAAACATCTAAAATAAAAGATGGTGATAAAGTTATAATAGGCGGGTTAATATCAGAAGTAAATAAAAAAATTACTAGAAATAATGACATGATGGCTTTTATAAAACTTGAAGATATGTATGGGGATATAGAAGTTATAATATTTCCAAAAACTTTTCAAAATTATAAAAATATTATTTTGGAAGATAATGTTGTAATTATAACTGGGAGAATAAGTATTAAAGAAGAAGAGCAGCCTAAAATACTTTGTGAAAGCATAGAACCTTTAATAAAGATTAATAATGAAAAAGTATATATTTTAATAGAAGAAGAAAAACTAAGGAAGGAAGCTTTTAAAAAAATAAAAGAAAAACTTCTTCAAAATAAAGGGAATCAGCCTGTTTATATTTGTACCAAAAAGGAAAGAAAAAAATTTAGGCTTGATAGAGAATTTTGGGTAAAACCTAACGAAGAAATAATATCTTTTTTAAAAGATGAATTTGGAGAAAACAATGTAAAGGTGCAGTAAGACAAAGATATGACAAATATATATTAAAATTTTATACAAAAAATATTGTAAAATTGTAACTTAACTTATTTACTTATATTATATTGTATATTGCATATTTCGTCATATTAAGCTAAAATTAGATTGATAATTGTAAGTTTGCAGCATATGTAGTACAAAATTATATCTATGCGGACTATATGAGGAGGGAAATTATGAAAACAATCGCCATATTAACTAGCGGAGGAGATGCTCCTGGAATGAATGCTGCTATAAGAGCAGTTGTTAGAGCAGGATTGGATAAAGGCCTTAAAGTAATGGGAATTCAAAGAGGATATAGCGGCCTTTTAAACGGAGAAATTTTTGAAATGAACAGAAACAGTGTATCTGATATAATTCATAAAGGTGGAACTATATTAAAAACAGCCAGATGTGATGAATTTAAAAAAGAAGAAGTAAGAAAAAAGGCTGCTCAAATATTAAAAATTTTTGGAATAGATGGACTTGTTGTAATAGGAGGAGACGGTTCATTTACTGGAGCAAAGCTTTTATCTGATTTGGGAGTTAAAACTGTAGGAATTCCTGGAACTATAGATAATGATCTTCCATATACAGATTATACTATTGGTTTTGATACTGCTTTAAACACAGTTTTAGATGCTATAAATAAACTTAGAGATACATCAACTTCACATGAAAGAATAAGTATTGTTGAAGTTATGGGAAGAAATTGCGGAGATATTGCACTACATGCTGGCCTTGCAGGTGGAGCAGAAAGCATAATTGTTCCTGAAAAGGGATATGATTTAGATGAAATCTGTAAAGTAATACTTGATGGAAAGCAAAAAGGAAAGCTTCATAATCTAATAATACTTGCAGAAGGAGTAGGTGGAGCTAACGAGCTTGCAGAAAAGGTTGAAAATATAACAGGCATTGAGACAAGAGCTACAATACTTGGTCATATACAAAGAGGTGGAAGTCCATCCGCTTTTGATAGAATACTAGCTTCAAAGATGGGTGCTAGAGCTGTAGAACTTTTAGTAGAAGGTAAAACTGCAAGAGTAATTGGAGTAAGAGGCAATGAGATTATTGATTTAGATACTACTGAAGCTCTTGCTATACCAAGAAAGTTTGATGAAAAAACTTTTGAAATAGCAAAAACTCTATCATATTAATACATATAAGGGGAAATTATTATGAGAAAGACAAAAATAATCTGTACGGTAGGTCCAGCAAGTGAAAGCGAAGAAACAATTTCTAAATTAATAGAAGCAGGGATGAATGCTTCAAGACATAATTTTTCTCACGGAGATCATGAAGAGCATAAAAGAAGAATTGAAACTGTTAAAGCATTAAGGGCAAAATATAATAGACCTATAGCTATAATACTTGATACTAAAGGCCCTGAAATTAGAACTGGTAAGTTTGAAGGAGGAAGTGCAGAACTAAAAGAAGGAGATGACTTTACTGTAATATGTGGTGAAGATATTTTAGGTAATAGTCATATGTGTTCTGTAACTTATAAAGACTTATGCAAAGATGTAAAGATAGGAGATTCTATTCTTATAGCAGATGGTCTTGCAGGACTTGAAGTACAATCTATTGAAGGTAATAGAATATATTGCAAAGTAAAAAATAATAGTGTTATAGGAAATAATAAAAATGTTAATGTACCTGGAGTTGTTACAAATCTACCACCTGTAACTGAAAAAGATATAGAAGATTTAAAATTTGGTATTGAAGTAGGGGTAGATATAGTTGCAGCTTCATTTATAAGAAAAGCTTCAGATGTACTTACAATAAGAAAGGTTCTCCAAGAAAATGGAGGAGAGGATGTTTTAATTTTTTCAAAGATAGAAAACCATGAAGGTGTAAATAATATAGATGAAATAATTAAGTTTTCAGATGGTATAATGGTAGCAAGAGGAGATCTTGGAGTTGAAATACCTACTGAAGATGTTCCAGTAGTTCAAAAGATGATAATAGAAAAGTGTAACATAGCAGGAAAACCTGTTATAACTGCTACTCAAATGCTTGACTCTATGATTAAAAATCCAAGACCTACAAGAGCAGAAGCATCAGATGTTGCTAATGCTATATTTGATGGTACTGATGCTATAATGTTAAGCGGAGAAACAGCAAATGGTAAATATCCTGTTGAAACAGTTATAACTATGTCTAAAATAGCTGAAAGAGCTGAAAAAGCACTTAATTATGAAGAAAAATTAAAGAAAAGAAGAAGAAATCATATACCAAATGTACCAAATGCTATAAGTTTAGCAACTTGCAATACTGCTATGGATTTAAAAGCTTCAGCTATAATAACTGCAACTCAAAGCGGGCATACTGCAAAGATAGTTTCAAATTACAGACCAGAATGCCCAATAATAGCTGTTACACCATATTGGAAAGTAGCAAGAAAGCTTGCACTTAATTGGGGAGTATTCCCAATAGTTTCTGAAAAGATGGAATCTACAGATGAAGTTATTGAAAAATCAGTTAATATAGCTCAAAATGCTGGATATGTAAAAAATGGAGATCTTGTTGTTATTGCAGCAGGAATACCTGTAAATTACATTGGAACTACAAATATGATGAAAGTACATGTTGTTGGAGATATATTGGTTCAAGGTAAGGCTTTAGGTTCAACTCATGGATACGGAACAGCAAATGTAGTTGAAAACTTAAAAGAAGCTGAAGAAAATATCCAAGATGGAGATATTCTTGTTGTAAAACATCTTACTGAAGATCATGTGGAATTATTAGATAAAGTTTCAGGAATAGTAACAGAAGAAAAGGAAGTTTCATCAGATATATCAATCAAATGTATAGCTAGAGAGATACCTCTTATATATAATGCAGTTGGAGCAGCTGATATTATAAAAACAGGTTCATTTATTACTCTAGATATAAGAAGAGGAATTGTATACAGCGGAAAAGTAAATTTAGTATAATTAAATTTATTTAAAAATTTTTTATAATAAAAGGTATGCTTATAAATTATTTAAGCATACCTTTTATTATACATTTTTTAAAGTTATAATTAGTGTTACCGTCATTTTTAAAATAAAAATAGTTAAATTATATATTAAATTGAATAAAATAATTTATAAAAAAACTATTGACTGAATATACAAAATAATATAAAATTAATTTAACATCAATGATCAGAAAGAGTAAATACAGAAATTTAGTCTTAGCGAGTCTGGGATGGTGCAAGCCGGATACTGTAGTCTGTATTGAATGGGTCTGTGAGATGAAGTGCGAATTTATAGTAGCATTTTCCGGGAGTCTTCCGTTAAAAGGACAGGGTATCGATTAATTCTGTACCTGATAAAGATAAATTTCCATTTAGGTGGCATAGCGAGTACAACATCTCGCCCTATGTGAGGGCTAGGTGTTTTTTTATTTACTTTAAAATTTATGTAAGCTTTGCTATTATTAAATTGGAAATTTAATATGGGTGGCACCACGAGTCACTTCGTCCCATAACTTAGACGAAGTGGCTTTTTTTATTTTATAAAATAGGGGGCTAAAATATGTTGAATTTAAATGAAAATGAATTTTATGACTTAAAAAAAAGCAATAAAGTTTTTCCTGTAATATATGAAGCGTATGGAGATGAACTTACTCCAATTATAATGTTTTATAACCTTGAAGGAAAATATAGATGTCTTTTAGAAAGTGCTTTGGCAACTAAAGATAGCGGCAGATATTCATTTATGGCAGAAAATCCTTATCTAAAAATTAAAAGTTACAAAAATAATATAACCATTATAAAAGATGATGGAACAAAAATAGAAAAGCAAGGAAACATATTAGACGAAATTAAAAAAACATTAAATGTAGAATATAAAGCTGTAGATTTACCTTTTAGTGGAGGTGCTATAGGTTATATAGGATATGATGTTATAAGACAATATGAAATACTTCCTGATAAAAATAAAGATGAAATAAATATACCAGAAGCTTATTTATTATTTTATAAAACAGTTATTTGCTATGACCATTATAATCATAAGGTTTATATAATTTATAATGTACTTCCTGAAGACAACCTTAAATATGAAGAAATAAAAAATATTTTATATTTAACTTATGAGAAGATAAAAAGCAGAAGGCAAATTCATACACTTAACAGCAATGGATCATCTAACAGCATAAAATCTAATTTAACTAAAGAAGAATACTGCAAAATTGTAAATAAAGCTAAAAATTATATAAAAAAAGGAGATATATTTCAAGTAGTTTTATCTCAAAGATTTAATATCCATACAGATGAAAATCCTTTTGAAGTATATAGAAGATTGAGATCTAAAAATCCTTCACCATATCTTTTTTATATAGAGTTTGAAGATTTTCAGGTAGTAGGCTCATCTCCAGAGAGCCTTGTAAAAGTAATTGATAATACAGTAATTACTAATCCTATAGCTGGTACAAGACCTAGAGGAGAAAATAGCGAAGAAGATAAATTATTAGCACAAGATTTACTGTCAGATAAAAAAGAAAGAGCTGAACATGTAATGCTTGTTGATTTAGGAAGAAATGATATTGGAAGAATAAGTGAATTTGGTACTGTTAAAGTAGATAAATTTATGGAAATAGAGCTTTATTCACATGTAATGCATTTAGTTTCAAAAGTTACAGGTAAATTAAAAAATGGATTAGACTGCTTTGATGCATTAAAAGCCTGTCTCCCAGCAGGAACAGTATCTGGTGCTCCAAAAATAAGAGCAATGG
Source organism: Clostridium sp. USBA 49 (assembly GCF_900167505.1). Taxonomy (NCBI): domain Bacteria; kingdom Bacillati; phylum Bacillota; class Clostridia; order Eubacteriales; family Clostridiaceae; genus Clostridium; species Clostridium sp. USBA 49. The sequence continues at coordinate 30,293 of NZ_FUYD01000009.1, read as the reverse complement.
AAATAATAGATGAACTTGAAAATGTAAGACGTGGTTTATATGCAGGAGCTTTAGGGTATTTCTCATATGATGGCAATATGGATATGTGTATTGCTATAAGAACTGTAATTTTCAAAAATAAAAATGCATATCTTCAAGCGGGAGCCGGAATAGTATATGATTCAGATCCAATTAAAGAGTACGAAGAAACGATAAATAAAGCCAAAGCGTTAAGGGTGGTGATTTAATGCTTCTTTTAATAGATAATTATGATTCATTTACTTTTAATTTATATCAAATGTTAGGAGAAATATACAATGATATTAAAGTTATTAGAAATGATTCTATTACTATAGAAGAAATATTTAATATGAATATAGATGGAATTATTATTTCTCCAGGTCCTGGAAGGCCAGAGAAAGCAGGTATTTGTGTTGATGTAATAAAAAATTTTGCAGGTAAAATTCCTATATTAGGTATATGTCTTGGGCATCAAGCTATAGGCTATGCTTTTGGAGGGAGAATAATAGGTGCAGAAGAAATAATGCATGGAAAAACTTCAGAGATTTTTGTTTATGAAAGTGACATATTTAAAGATATACCAAAGAGTTTTAATGTAATGAGATATCACTCATTAATTATTGAAAAAGAGAGTTTGCCAAAAGAACTAAAAATAATAGCAAAAACAAAAGATGATTTAATAATGGGAGTAAAACATAAAAATTTTGATTTATATGGACTTCAATTTCATCCTGAATCTATTTTAACAGAATATGGTGATAAAATATTGAAAAATTTTATAGAGGTGATTTGTAATGTTAAATGAAGCTATTAAAAAAATTGTTGCGGGAGAAAATTTAACAATTGAAGAAGCAGAAAAATCTATGAATGAAATAATGAAAGGAGAGTGTACTCCTTCACAAGTAGGAGCTTTTCTTATAGCTCTTAGAATGAAAGGAGAAACTATAGATGAAATAACAGGATGCGCTAAATCTATGAAACAAAATGCAAAAAGTTTTAATGTGTATTCTTTTGCTATAGATACTTGTGGTACAGGAGGAGATGGTGCAAATACTTTTAATATATCTACGGCTGTAGCTATAATTGCAGCTGCTGCAGGTATAAATGTTGCAAAACATGGTAACAGAGCAGTTTCAAGTAAAAGCGGCAGTGCAGATGTGCTTTGTGAGTTAGGTTTTAATATAGATTTTGAAACTAAAATTTCTGAGCAATGTCTTAAAGAAACAGGAATGACATTCTTATTTTCACAAAAATATCATCCTGCAATGAAAAATGCAGCTCCTATAAGAAGCGAATTAGGAATAAGAACTATATTTAATATTTTAGGACCTCTTACAAATCCTGCAGATATAAAGGGGCAGGTGCTTGGTGTATTTGATAGAAATTTAACTCATCTTCTTGGAGAAGTACTTTTAAAACTTGGAAGAGAAAGAGCACTTGTAGTACATGGAAATGACGGTTTAGATGAAATAACAACTACTACTATTACAACTGTAACAGAAGTAATAAATGGAAAAGTTATAGATTATACTATAAATCCTTTAGATTATGGTATACCACTTTGTACAAAAGAAGAAATAAAAGGCGGAAATTCAAAAGAAAATGCAGCTATAATTTTAGATATATTTAAAGGGGAAAAAGGGGCAAAACGTAACATAGTAGTAATGAATTCTGCAGCTGCTTTATATGTAGGAAAGGCAGTAGATAATTTTAAAGATGGAATTGTTATGGCAGAAGAAATTATTGATTCTGGTAAGGCTTATGATAAGCTAAATGAAATAGTAAACTTTAGCAAGAAGGTGGCAGTTTGATGATATTAGATGAAATTGTTGAAGTTAAAAAGAAACAGCTTAAAATAGAAAAATCAGAAAGATCTTTAGATGATTTAATTAAAAATATAAAACCAAGAAATATTAGAAATTTTGAAAAAGCTCTTAATAAAGATTCTATATCTATAATAGCAGAGATAAAAAAAGCTTCTCCTTCAAAGGGGGTTATTATAGAAAATTTTAATCATAAATCTATTGCAAAAATATATGAACAAATTGATATAGATGCTATTTCAGTACTTACGGAAAAACATTTTTTTAAAGGTAATGATAAATATGTAAAAGATGTAAAAGAAATATCTAATAAGCCTGTGCTTAGAAAAGATTTTATTATAGATGAATATCAAATATATCAAGCTTTAGATATAGGCGCAGATGCTATTCTTCTTATAGCAGCTATTTTACCTGGAAAACTTAAAAAATTTTATGATTTAGCATCAAGTTTAGGCCTTCATGTACTTATTGAAGTTCATAATGAAAGTGAGCTTTATGAAGCACTTGAAAGCGGTGGAAAGATAATAGGAATAAATAACAGAGATCTTAAGACATTTAAAGTTAGTTTAGATAATACTGAAAAACTTGTAAAATCTATACCTAAAGATAAAATAATAGTTTCAGAAAGTGGAATAGCTAATGCTGAAGATGTAAAATATTTAAAAAGTTTTGGAGTTAATGCTATATTAGTTGGTGAAACTTTTATGAGAAATATTGAAAATAGAATTAAAGTTGATGAATTTGTAAGAGCTTGTAAAGATGGTGTTAAACTATGATAAAAATTAAAATTTGCGGTTTAACAAGAGATATTGACATTGAATATGTAAATAAATTAAAACCAGAATATGCAGGTTTTGTATTTGCTAAAAGCAGGAGAAAAGTAAGTATAGATACAGCCTTAAAGCTTCGGCAGAAACTAAATAAAGATATAAAAGCTGTAGGAATTTTTGTAAATGAAGATATTGAAATTGTACGAGAAATTGCAAAAAAAGTTAAATTAGATGTATTACAATTTCATGGCGAAGAAGATATTGAATATATTAAGAATTTTAAGAATTTTGAAATTTGGAAGGCAGTTCCAATTAAAAATAAAGATGACATTTCTAATATATATAAATATAAAAATATAAGACTGCTTCTTGATTCAAAGGTTGATGGAATAAAGGGAGGCAGTGGTAAAAATTTTGATTGGAATATATTAAAAGGACATAATTTAGAGGATAAAATAATTCTTGCAGGAGGTTTAAACTGTGAGAATGTACAAGATGCTATAAAAACTATACATCCATTTGCAGTAGATGTATCTAGTGGAATTGAAGTTAATGGGTTTAAAGATTTTAATAAAATGAAAAAATTTATAGATAAAGTGAGGGAATTTAAATGAATGGAAGATTTGGACAATTTGGAGGACAATATGTACCAGAAACTGTTATGAATGCAATAACAGAATTAGAAATTGAATTTAATAAAGCTATTAATGATAAAAGTTTTTTAGATGAATATAAATATTATTTAAAAGAATATAGTGGAAGAGAAACTCCACTTTATTATGCAAGAGCTTTAACTGAAAAATACGGGGGAGCTAAAATTTATTTAAAGAGAGAGGATTTAAACCATACTGGAGCTCACAAAATAAACAATGTTTTAGGTCAAATACTTCTTGCTAAAAGAATGGGCAAAAAAAGAATAATAGCAGAAACAGGTGCTGGACAGCATGGCGTTGCTACAGCTACTGTTGCTGCAATGTTTCAGATGGAATGTGAGATATTTATGGGAGAAGAAGATATAAAAAGGCAGTCACTTAATGTATTTAAAATGAAAATATTAGGTGCAAAGGTTAATTCTATAACCAGTGGAACAGGTACTTTAAAAGATGCTGTAAATGCAGCTATGAGAGATTGGGTAGCAAATATTGATGATACTTTTTATGTTATAGGTTCAGTAATGGGACCTCATCCATATCCAACAATGGTAAGAGATTTTCAGAGAATAATAGGAGATGAAGCTAGAAAACAGATAATAGAAAAAGAAGGAAGACTTCCAGATTATATTATAGCTTGTGTTGGCGGTGGAAGTAATGCTATGGGTATCTTCTATCCTTTTATAGAAGATAAAGATGTAAATCTTATAGGAGTAGAGGCTGCAGGACTTGGACTTGATACGGATAAACACGCAGCAACTATTAACAAAGGATCTCTTGGAGTAATTCATGGAATGAAAACTTATGTTCTTCAAGATGAAGATGGTCAAATAATGCCAGTTTATTCTATATCAGCAGGACTTGATTATCCAGGAGTAGGTCCGGAGCATGCTTATTTAAAAGACACAAATAGAGCAGAATATGTGGCTGTAACTGATAAAGAAGCATTAGAAGCTTTTAAAGAATTATCATTAATGGAAGGTATAATACCTGCAATAGAAAGCTCCCATGCTATTGCTTATACATTAAAATTAGCACCAAAGCTAAGTAAAGATAAAATTATTATAGTTAATCTTTCAGGCAGAGGGGATAAGGATATTGATACCGTAGCTAAAGAAATGGGGGTAGAATTATAATGAACAGGATAGATTTAAAATTTAATGATTTAAAAGAAAAAAATGAAAAAGCATTAATAACTTTTATAACAGCAGGCGATCCCGATAAAGATGCTACTGTTGATTTAGTGTTAGCTATGGAGAGAGCAGGAGCAGATATAATAGAACTAGGAATACCTTACTCTGATCCTATGGCAGATGGAATAGTTATACAAGAATCTTCTCAAAGAGCACTTAAAGCTGGAATAAAAATAAAAGATATAATGGGTATTGTAAAAGACATAAGAAAGCAGTCTAATATACCTATTTTATATTTAGTTTATTATAATTGTATTTTTAAATATGGTATAGAAAATTTCATAAAAGAATGTAATGAATGCGGCATTGATGGACTTATAATTCCAGATCTTCCTTTAGAAGAAAAAGGAGAAATTGCACAAATTGCTTATGAAAATAATGTGCATATTATTCCAATGGTAGCACCTACTTCAGAAGAAAGAGTTAAAAATGTTTTAAAAGTTGGCGGTGGATTTGTATATTGTGTATCAATAAATGGTGTTACAGGGGCAAGAGATAATATATCTACAAATTTAGAAAATTACATGAAATTAGTAGGTCAATATAGTAAAATACCAAGAGCAATTGGTTTTGGAGTATCTAATGCTAAAATGGCAAAAGAATTTGCAAAATATGCTGAAGGTGTGATAGTTGGAAGTGCTATAATAAAAATTATAGCTGAAACAGAAAATAAAGAAGATGCTGTGTATAAAGTTGGAAATTTTGTTAAAGAACTTAAAAATGCTATTTCTAGTGTATAACTTTATAATAATAATTAATGTTATATATATTAAACCATTTTATAATTAATTAAAATTTACTAAAAAATCATAGTACCAAATACCACTTTATTAACAATACTAATCTTGAATAAATATAGCATTGCTACAGGAGGTAGATGCTACATATGATTAATATTGACGAAAAATCTATAATTAAAACAATAAATTTTATAAATATGTATAATTTAATTAAAAATTGATAAGAATATTTTAATAGAAAATAAAAGCAACTGATTTCTTTTAATTACTTAGCAGCTTAGCTGCTATTTTTTTTATATAAAATATACATTTAAACAAAAAATTTTTAAATATATATTTTGATTAACCTACAATAAGCTTTAAATTAATTTATATTATATATATTCTTTTAAATTTCTATTGTATCTATATATAGTATTCATTCTTTAATAAAAAGACTTTTGAGAGATAACTATAGCTTAATTAAAAATTATATTGGTTAAATTTACTTTATTTTTAAGAATAAATTTTACAGTATGTGATAAAATATAATTATAAGAAATATGAATAATAATATAATGATTTTATTTTTAATGTAATATAAAATCATCCCAATATACATATAAATTGTGATGGAGGGTGTGTTTATGAGTTGTAAATTAAGTTGTAATGCTTTAAATTGTGTTAATAATGTTAATGGGTTATGTTCTGCAACTATTATACATGTAATAGGGGCAGGTGCTCATAACAGCAAAGAAACTATGTGTAATACCTTCGCCCCTAAAGGATTTATAAATGCTGTTGCAAATCTTCCAAATATGAATGTAGTTGGAGAAATAAAACAAGTATTTACAACAGAAAGTATAGAAATGAGCCCTGCTATAAAATGTGAAGCAATTAACTGCAAATATAATGAAAACAGAAAATGTAAATCTTTAAATGTTCAAGTAATTGGTTCTAAGGCTGGCAGTAGCGAAGAAACACAGTGTGAAACTTTTAAAATCGAATAAAGTTATATATAAGAATGAAGTTTTAAAGCTTCATTCTTAATTTTTTGCCTAATATATTTAATTTATATATATAATAAAGTATAATTATCTAATGTAAGTTAAAGTAAATATAAATTTTAATAAAGCAATAAATAAGCAGGTGAATATATATGAATCAAAATTTAGCCATTGAAAAAAATAAAGATTACATTATAAATATAACAAGTATGGGATATGAGGGAGAAGGAGTAGGTAAGATAAATAATTTTACAGTATTTGTACATGGAGCTATAAAAGGAGAAACTGTAAAGGTAAAAATAGTAAAGGTATCTAAAAATTTTGCTTATGGGAAACTTTTAGAGATTATAGAAAAATCAAGTTATAGACAAGAGCCCAAATGTCCTGTATATAAAAGATGTGGAGGCTGTCAAATTCAGCATATGTCTTATGAAGGTCAGCTTAAGTTTAAAACTCAAAGGGTAAAAGATGTTGTAGAAAGAATAGGAAAGTTAGATATTAACGATATTAATGTTCATGAAACATTGGGCATGGATAATCCATATAGATATAGGAATAAAGTTCAGTTACCAGTAAAATTAGTAAATGGAGAAATTAAAATTGGATTTTATGCTCCAAGGACTCACAATATTATTTCTATGGATAGTTGTTATATACAAGATAAGACAGCAGATGAAGTAGTAAGGCTTACTAAAGAATGGTTAAATAAATATAATATTGAGCCTTATGATGAAGAAAAAAACAGTGGTAACATAAGACATATAATGATAAGAAAGGGATTTAAAACTTCTGAAGTAATGGTAGTTATAGTAACAAAAGAAGAAAAAATTCCATATATCGATGAATTTATAAACTTAATGATTAATAATATTCCAGGTATTAGAAGTATAGTACAAAATATAAATACTAAAAAAACAAATGTAATACTAGGACTTACTAACAAAGTCCTATGGGGAGATCCAATTATAAGTGATTATATAGGTAAATTTAAGTTTAATATTTCTCCACTTTCGTTTTTTCAAGTAAATCCTGTTCAAACTGAACTTTTATATAATAAGGCCTTAGAATATGCAAATTTAACTGGGGATGAAATAGTATTTGATGCGTACTGTGGTACAGGAACTATATCACTTTTTTTATCTCAAAGGGCTAAAAAAGTTTATGGAGTAGAAGTAGTTTCAGAGGCTATTAAAAATGCACGAAAAAATGCAGAAGAAAACAATGTAAATAATGTAGAATTTTTAGAAGGGGAATCAGAAAAAATAATACCAAAACTTATTAAAGAAGGTATAAAAGCTGATGTCGTAGTAGTAGATCCTCCAAGAAAAGGCTGCGAAAAAAGTTTACTAGAAGCTATAGCAAAAATGAACCCTAAAAGAATAGTTTATGTTTCTTGCGATCCAGCTACTTTAGCAAGAGATTTAGCAATACTTCAGAATCTTAACTATAAAACTTTAGAAATTCAGCCTATAGATAATTTTCCACAAACTGCACACGTGGAGTGCGTTGCGTTGATAGAGAAGAAATAGCTTGAAATCAAAGGCTTGGGGCAATTTGCCCCTTTTTTTCATGTGTGTTTTATGTTTCCGTAGACTAAGGTTTTGAGGGGATTTGAACCCCCGGGGGTGCACTTTTTGGCAAATATAAATTGAGAGATAGAAATATGAGGGGGAGTTGGTGAAGGTATGAGAGTATGCAAGATTTATGAAATTGCATGAACAAAATACACTTTATATCAACAAGAATGGAAGGCTATGTGCTTTTTTGTTGTATTAATGCATAAATTTAATTTCATTCATGTGTTGCTAAACAAAATAATTGACAGTATAAAATAAAACGTTTATACTTAGAGAAGATTTTCACTTATTATGGGGTGGGAAAGATGAAAATTTCAGAACAAATTAAGGTACTGTGCGTTAGAAGTAATATCAGTGTAGCAGAATTAGCAAGGAGGTTAGGAAAATCTCCTCAAAATCTTAATTCAAAACTAAAAAGAGAAAGTTTTACAATAGCAGAATTAGAACAAATAGCAGAAGCTGTTGAAGCAAAATTTGAGAGAAACTTTATACTAACAAATGGTGAAAAAGTATAGACAAGAGAGGGATTTTAAATGAAATTTGAATTAGGAGAACTGTTTTGTGGTCCTGGAGGGCTGGCTTATGGAGCAAAAACAGCAGAAATAGAAAATAAGGAATATAGAATAATTCATAAATGGGCAAATGACTATGACAGAGATACTTGTGATACTTACATACACAATATATGTCCGGATAATCCTGAATCGGTTATATGTCAGGATGTAAGGAAGTTGAACATAGATTCTTTGCAACCCATAGATGCCCTTGCATTTGGTTTTCCATGCAATGACTTTTCGGTTGTAGGCGAACAAAAAGGATTTAATGGAGAATATGGACCATTGTACACTTATGGGGTAAAAGTATTGAAAAAGTTCAAACCAATGTGGTTTCTTGCTGAAAATGTAGGCGGTTTAAAGTCGGCAAATGATGGTGGAGCGTTTAAAAAGATACTTAATGATTTAGGAGAGGCTGGATATAGATTATATCCTCATTTATATAAGTTTGAAGAATATGGTATACCGCAGGCACGTCATAGAATAATTATTATAGGTATTAGAAAAGATTTACCGTATGAATTTAAAGTTCCTTCTCCGGTTCCGTATAAAGACTTAGATAATACCTGTAGAACAGCATTAGAAGTACCACCAATTCCGAAAGATGCACCGAATAATGAATTGACAAGACAATCAGCAATAGTAACAGAGAGATTAAAATATATAAGACCTGGAGAAAATGCTTTCACGGCAGATTTACCTGAGCATCTTCGATTGAATGTTAAAGGGGCAAAGATAAGTCAAATATATAAAAGATTAGATCCTAATAGACCAGCCTATACAGTAACAGGTTCAGGCGGCGGTGGAACTCATATATATCATTATGCTGAGCCAAGAGCATTAACTAATAGGGAAAGAGCAAGACTGCAGACATTTCCAGATGATTATTTATTTAAGGGTTCAAAGGAAAGTGTAAGAAGGCAGATAGGGATGGCAGTCCCAGCTAAAGGAGCAAAGATAATATTTGAAGCTGTATTAAGAACATTTGCAGGTATTGAATATGAAAATGTTCCATGTAATGTTAATGAATAGGGGGTAGCAGGTTTGTTAAATTACTGGTGGGTAACAAGACCAAAGCGAAAATTAAATTCTGTTCCTGAAGTATTATCAGCATTTGCTGAATTATCATTAGATCAAGAATGGCAGGGACAGAGAGAGTCTCATTTATCTTTTGAAGATGCCTTAGAGCAGGCAGGTTTAAAGCGTAAAGGGGAACGCAGAGATCAGACAGGCGGAGGAGCACGAACATATAAGGCATGGCTTACAAGCTTAGGGTTGATATTCACACAGGAATCAACAGGAAAGATAAAGTTAACATTAGCAGGTGAAGCCATAATGGCAGGTGACTCTCCTGTTGAAGTTTTGAAAAACCAAATTTTAAAATATCAGTTTCCATCTTCTTTTTCATTGAGCAGAGGAGTTCAAGTCGCCCCAAGATTTAAAATCAGACCATTTAGATTTTTATTGAGACTATTAAATGATCCAGAGATAGAATATTTGACAGAAGAGGAAATTGCAAAAATTATAGTTACGAAGGCAGAAAATGAAACAGATAAATGTTATAGATATATTGTAGGTAAAATTTTAGAATTCAGACAAAGCGGCGATATGATTCATGAAGAAGATTTTTTTGATAAATATAAATCTTCAAAAGGTGATATCAATCTTGAACATCCATATAGGCATTTAATGGATTTAGCAAATACTATTGTAAACTGGTTAGAATATACACAGCTTGTAAAAAGAGATAATGGTGAAGTACGTATTCTTGAAGATAAACGATTAGAAGTTCAGCAGATTTTATCTGTTTCACCGCCTTTTATTGATCGACCTGAACAACATGAATATTTTCAAAGAAAATACGGCCTTGACCCTAAGCACAAGAAAGATACTAGAAATCTTACAGAAACTAAGACTATTACAGCTAAAATTATTGCTGAACAGAAGATTAAAAAAGCATATATTGTTGAATCTTTAAAACAGCCGATAACCAAAATAACGACAGATCTTATAGATAAAATTTCTGAGCAGACAGGTTTTGAGGACAAGCTGGTAGAAGAAACCCTTTTGAAACTGTATCCAAGAGGGTCTGTTGGTGCATTTATGACAGAGTACTTTGAAATGGCTTTTAAAGGGAGAGATGAGGCTTCAGACTTTGAAAAAGCAACTGTGCAATTATTTCAAAATGTTTTTGGTTTTGAAGCAAAACATGTAGGACCTATAGGCCTTACGCCTGATGTTTTAATTTTATCTGATAAAGATGGATATCAGGCTATTATAGATAATAAGGCATACAGTAAATATACAATTAGCAATGACCATCATAATAGAATGGTTCACAATTATATAGGAAATTTAAATCGTTATAGTAATTCTAGTGATCCGCTTGCCTTTTTTTCATATATTGCAGGTGGCTTTGGAAAGAACATTAATTCTCAAATTATAGATATTGTTAATGCTACTGGTGTTTCTGGTTCAGCAATGAGTGTATCTAATATGATTAAACTTGTTGAATCATACGAGTCCAAGCATTATACACATAAAAACATTAGAGATATATTTTCTGTTAATAGGCAGATATTGTTATCTGATTTATAACCGAATTATAAGAATATGAACAAAAGCAAAAATCCACTTTGACAGATAATTTATCAAAGTGGATTTTAAATTAAATTATTTCAAGAAGAATATCTGTTGGGGATGTCCAAGTAACTCTTACTAAATTGTTAGTTGTTGCATTTTGACTCGCATACCATGCCCCAATCATCTTAAGATTACCATGTACAGAAAATTGTTTAGCATATATATCTCCAGCAGTTGAAGAACCTTGGGCCAGAAGCGTTACGTTATTTAAAAAACCATCAACAGATGAAGCACGAAATAAATTATATCCCAGGCCTGTAGCAGAATAATTCGAGTTAAATATATTAAATGCTTTAGCATATGGTTTGGGTAAAGGAATATATCCTTCTCCGTAGATAATATCTCTCGTATTTGTATACCGATAATCTCCCCAACCAAGATGAGAAGGCTTTAATTGTATTGTATAACTGTTTCCAGCAATGGCCACTAGCATCAACCCCTTTATTACTCATATAATACATTATATTAAAAAAATGGTATTAGTACAAGCAGAATAGATTTAAATGTAAGCATAGTGTACAAAAAATGGTAAATTAAAATTAGCATTAATTAAACAAGTCAGTTTTTATCTAATAAATTTGAGGTGAAAATAGTGGATAATTTAACTCCAGAACAAAGAAGAAAAAATATGAGAGCAATAAAAAATAAAGACAGTAAGAGTGAATGTATTCTAAGAAAAGCACTGTGGAGCAGAGGTTATCGTTATAGAAAAAATTATAGGAAATTAATTGGAAAGCCTGATGTTGTATTTGTGGTTAAAAAAGTTGCTGTATTTTGTGATGGAGAGTTTTGGCATGGATACAATTATAAGGAGAATACAGATGTTGCAGGTACAAATAAAGAATACTGGAATAAAAAGATAAAAAGAAATATGGAAAGAGATTTAGAAGTAACAAGGAAGCTTGAAGAAGAAGGATGGATTGTACTGAGGTTCTTTCTGGTCTAAGCAGATTATCAAAGATTTGGATGGCTGCATAAATAAAATACCCCCTGTGGTAAGATAGTTGTCGTAAGGAATTGATTATGGTATTCTCGAACAAAGGAGAGATGATCGTTAATGAAGAGAGAGATTAAGAGGTATACCAAGGAAGAGATAGCTAGATATGTAGCTAGGCTACTTCCGCCAGAGAGTAAATCTTTAGGAGAGTTATCGATAGAAACAGGGATAAGTAAGTCAACTTTAGCAACATGGAAGAAGAAGGCTCAGAGTGAGAAACTTGATCTTAAGCAAAAGAAAAACTTCACGCCAAAGGATAAGTTTTTAGTAGTTATGGAGACTTACGCTCTGTCAGAGGTTGAGCTATCAAGGTACTGCAGAGAAAAAGGATTATACTGTGAAGAAGTTAAAGCGTGGATTAGAAATTGTGTAAATGCCAACAATAGTGTCGCAGACAGAGAAGACATAAAGAAACTAAAAGCTATTAAAACAGAAGATTCAAAGCGAATTAAGGAACTTGAAAATGAACTTAATAGAAAGGAAAAAGCGCTAGCGGAAGCTGCTGCTCTATTGATACTTAGAAAAAAGTTACAAGCGATCTTAGGGGAAACCGTGGAAGATTAATAAACCTCTCTGATCGCAGTAAAATAGTTACTTTAATCAATAAAGCAAGAGAAGCCGGTGCAAGGTTATATGAGGCTTGTGATACCGTCGGCATAAGTGCCAGAACCTACGAGAGATGGTATGTTGATGGTGAGATAAAGGAGGATAAAAGACCAACAGCAGAGAGACCAGAACCTTCAAACAAACTCACCAAAGAAGAATATAAGAGCGTCCTTAATGTGCTAACAATGCCGGAATATGCAGATTTACCACCATCACAGATAGTACCAGCGCTAGCTGACAAAGGGGTGTATATAGCTTCTGAATCAACAATGTACAGAATTTTAAGGAATGAGAAACTACAAAGGCACAGAGGTCGGTCAAAACCACCAGAAAAGCGCAAATATCCACAGACTCACATTGCTAAATCGCCAAATGAAGTGTGGACCTGGGATATAACTTGGTTACCCACTTATATAGTTGGAATGTACTATAAACTATATATGATTGTGGATATCTTTAGCAGAAAGATAGTTGGATGGGAAGTGTGGACTGAAGAAACTGGAGAATTAGCATCAATCCTTGTGGAAAAAGCTATAGTTAACGAAAAAATCATAGGAGAACCACTAGTCCTTCATTCTGATAATGGCAGTCCAATGAAGTCATGCACCCTAAAAGCTAAGCTTGAATCTCTTGGTGTTATGTCCTCTTTTTCAAGGCCTAGGGTGAGTAATGATAACCCCTATTCAGAATCTTTATTTAGAACCTGTAAATACAGACCAGGTTATCCACAGGATGGTTTTGCCAATATAGAACAGGCTAGAGAATGGGTGCTGCAATTTGTGGATTGGTACAACAATAAACACTATCACAGTGGGTTAAATTTTGTAACTCCAAGTTCAAGACATAACGGACAAGCAGAGAAAATAATGTTAAACAGAAAAAAAGTATACATGACAGCCAAAATGCTACATCCATTAAGATTTAAGCGAGGTATTAAAAATTTTGATTTACCAGAAAGTGTTTCACTAAACCCGGTAAAAGAGGATGATAAGGAAAATATTGGTTAAAAATACAGCTTTTATTTACGCTATATTTGCATCAGCAATTGCTTGAAAATTCAGAAATATATTAAGAGATATCGTACATGAAAAATTTATACGACAACCCATTTGACAAACACCGAATAATAGAGGTACTGAATACTAAAAGTTAGAATTTTGTTGGAGTCTACCTTTGTTTAATAAAATGTAAAGCTATCTTTGAAAATGTATCACAGTTTGGCAAGGTTCAAGGAATATTTCTTAATATTAGGCTATGTTTTAAATCAATGTTGAAATTTGATATGGATTCGTGAATATGCTATAATTATGCTATATCTAACGAAAGGAGGGCATGATTATGGCAAATTCAAGTGATTTAATAAAACAAATACAAGGACTACCGTTACACCAACAACAGCATATCTATTCTTTTTTAGAAGAAATGCTTATATTAGGTTCGCAAGTAAGCCAGATTACACAGGAAGTTAAAGAATTTAGATTTGCCAAGGGAAAAGTTTGTCCTCATTGCGGTTCTGAAACTGTATCAAGAAACGGAAAATATAATGGTAAACAAAGATATATCTGTAAGTCATGTGGAAAAACCTTTACTGACTTTACTAACTCTGCTACTTACAAGAGCAAGAAAACGTTAGATATGTGGCTTAAATATGCAAAGTGCATGATAAATGGTTATTCTATTAGAAAGAGTGCAGAAATAGTCGGTATTAACATAGCAACAAGTTTTTTTTGGAGGCATAAAATCCTTGACTGTATAAGAGCATTTTTTGGTATAGGCTCTGTTGATGGAGTTATTGAGGCTGATGAGGTATTCTTTGCCGAAAGTTTTAAAGGTACAAAACCATCAAAAATGCCGAGAAAATCTCGTAAGAGAGGGAAACAGGTTAAAAAGAGAGGTATATCTAACGAACAAGTATGTATAGCCACTGCAATTGATAGACAGGGTAATTTAATCATTGAACTAATATGTAAGGGTAGAATGACACACAAAGAATTAGAAAGACTCTATAATGGGCGTATAGGGGATACCTCTATCCTTTGTACTGATAGTCATAAGAGTTATGTTCAGTTCGCCCATGATTTTTCGTTAGAACATAAGCGTATAAAAAGAGGAAAGCATAAAGAAGGAATATACCATATTCAGCACATAAATGCTGTTCACAGCAAATTAAAGAAATGGATGAATAGGTTTAATGGTGTTGCTACGAAATACATTAGTAACTATATGTACTGGTTTAAATGGCTCGAACTGTTTGAAAATGATAAAGAAGCAGTAAAAGTAAAGAACTTTATGGTTCAATGCAATGTAGCCCGTGCCTATACAAAAACAGTAGACTTTAAGGAAAGAGAACCAGTATTTGTATAAGCATATACATTATCTTGAAATTGATGTTATAATTAGGATATAACTTAACTATAATTTATTGCACAATTGTAATCTATGGTGAACTAATGAAAAATCAAGTTATATGAGGGGTGAGAATATATTGGAACTTATAGGTGCTGTTATTATATTAGTAATAGTTTTAATTGTAGTTTTAGAAATATGTAGATTTTTTAGACGTATAGGTAATTTGCCAAGAGAAATAGATGATTTGAAGAAGAAAATAAGTAATATTGAGGAAGTCCTCAATAATCAAAATAAATAAGAGTATATTTGCTTCACAATATTCTACAAAGGCGAATTAAGGGAAGTCAAAATAACTTCCCTTAATAATTTATATATTTTCAACACTATTTTAAAACATAGCCTAATATTAAAGAAGCAATTGAAAGGTATTGTTATGGCACTAGCAAAAATATTAGAGAAGAATTAAAAAAGCTATGTGTGAAAAGTAAGACAGCTTAATAAAATTGTCTTACTTTTTGTTTTTTTGTCTTAAATTGCAATATTAAATGCAACACCCCTGTGAAAAAATCATGTAGAATAGGACTGACAATAGTCAACTTTTCCCTTTGACATATAGCCATTCATAATGTAAAATTGTAATGTAAACAACAAATTTGTTTATGTTACAATTAAAAATCGTGATTTTGGAGAAGTTCTCCTGAGATCTCTATGTGCAAGTTTGCGAGGCCTGACATAGAGATTTTTACTTTTTTTGTATATTTATCGAAGTATTTATCTATTCATATCTAAAATTTTACTTTATAATCAAAGATTCTTCAACTATTTTATTTTTTATATTAATCTTATAATTCTAAAATCAGATTTTGTAATGATATGATAGGGATATCCAGTATGGAATAATATAATTTAACATGAAAGATAGGTGCAGTAATAATTTATGACAAATAAAGAAAACTCTCTAATTAGCTTACTTGTAGATAATAATTCAGTAAATAACAAACCTGAAACGGTATACGAATCAAATGAACATAAGTATATAGATATTATAGAAAGCCTTATAGCTATTATTAAAGATCTCAATATAAAAATTGATAATTTAAAGAAGGAAACTGAAAGTCTGAGAAAAAGAAATAAATAAGTATCTCACTAAATACCTCTACCACTCCCCTGGCTTATTAAAGGTGCAGCACAGAAATATGCATTATGCATTGCTATGATTAATCTATAATGGTTACTTAATTGTAGCTATTGGATTACAATTACAAAATATGCTATAATAGTAATTGAGATTTTTATATTAGGAGGAGAAAACTTATGAGGAAAATTGGAGTAACTTTAACAAGCTTTTGCATGGTTTTCTTATTAACTTTTGGCGTGCAAAATCATGTTCTAGCAGCTGCATCTATGCAAGATGACTGGACTTATAGCTCTTGGATAGGTTGGAATTATACTACTAAAGGTGGTATAGTATTTGCTGCACAAAAAATATTAAATTCTGCAGGAATGAGTTTAAAAGTGCCAGGATTTACAGTTAGTGATGGTTACTATGGGGAAAATACTGCTGCAGCGACTAGACAGTATCAAAGAGATTATGGATTGTTAGCTGATGGTGTAATAGGCAACGGAACATGGTCAAGCTTTGAGGAGCACAAGTATTATGCAGGAAATTTAGGTTCAATTCAGCGTTGGAATGTGAATTATAGAAGTGATTGGTCTACTGTATATTTTGAAAGAGATTATATAAATGGATGGTGTGTATATGCCGAATCAACAGGTAAATTCTATCTTTGTAATGATGTTAGATATAAAGAAAGAACTCTTATACCACTATAAAAACATAAAATAGGGAGGACTATAACATGAAAATCTTAAAAAATAAAAACTTTATACCTTTGGCAGTTCTTACTTTAATTTTTGTTTTTGGTGCTTTACTCACTACTCGTGGAATTACCTTTGCAAAAGAAAATATTGCAAAAAATACATCAACATCTGACAAGCCTAAAACTATGGAATCAGATAAATTTAACAGTAAAGTTAAAAACTTAGATAATGAAGATGAAGTTCTTAAGAATATTAATTTTAAGCCAAAAGAACCAGAATATAAATATAAAAATATGAAAAAGGTAAAAGTTACAGGCCAGAAGCATAGTGCATCTACTGGATCGTTTGATCTTTCTGTATCTTATTATCAAACTGATGATGGCAAAGAAATTAGAATTCAGCAAGCTCCTGATACAGGCAAACCTGAAGATACTTTAGCAAGAGCACAAAAAATTTCTATAAACGGAACTGACGCATGGGTTTATGGAAACAAGAATAAACAAATTATGTTTTGGAAAGATGGAATATACTACAATATAGCTGCTGAAGATGTTGAGTTAGATGAGCTAATAAAAGTAGCAAGTTCTCTTAAGTAATAAAATAATTGAGGGTGTGAAATTTTCTCTGTAAATAGCTTTCTATGATAAGTTTTATTAAGGCATGAAGGTCTAAGATGGTCTCTCATGCCTTTGTTTTAATATAGCCATAAATTTATGGCATGTCAAGAACATCCTTTGAGAGGATGTTTTTTAACGAATATAGTTGGGAGTTACTTAAGCCTGCCTTCATACATTATGGACAACTCTCCGTAGACTCTTCCCCAGTTTCTTAGTGGAAGAGTCCATTTTTTAGTGGCCTCAAAGGTAGCAAGATACAGAGCTTTTAAAAGAGCT
This sequence comes from Clostridium sp. USBA 49, assembly GCF_900167505.1. Lineage (NCBI taxonomy): Bacteria > Bacillati > Bacillota > Clostridia > Eubacteriales > Clostridiaceae > Clostridium > Clostridium sp. USBA 49. Next base: position 12,691 of record NZ_FUYD01000009.1, on the reverse strand, counting down.
GTATCGTTTGGGAATACGCTTCTTTGGCTGTTAAGGCGACGATAAGTGCTGTTAAGGCTCTCAATTGCATTAGTAGTGTATATAACCTTTCTTACCTCAGAAGAGAACTTAAATATTGGGCTGATAACATCCCAATTTGTTCTCCAGCTCTTCATAGCATTAGGATATTGATCCTGCCATTTCTCAGTTATCTTTTCCATAAGCTGATAACCAACTTCCTCCGAAGGAGCATGGTATATAGTTTTAAGATCAGCTGCAAATTCCTTCTTATGCTTATCGGCTACATACTTTAGCGTATTTCTTACCTGATGAACCAGACAACGCTGATATTCAGTATTAGGAAAGGCTACTGCTATAGATTCCTTTATACCTGTTAATCCATCTGCACATAGTATGATAATATCATTTACGCCTCTATTCTTGAGTTCGTTCAGAACGCTTAACCAGTACTTGCTGCTCTCATTCTCGCCAATCTGTATGGAAAGCACTTCTTTTTTACCTTCTTCGTTTATTCCAAGAATAACATAAGCTGCAAGCTTTCGTATAACATTATTATCCCTAACGGAAAAGTGAACAGCATCTATAAAAACAATTGGATAGACATATTTACACAATTAATAAAATGCAAATGACATTATTTGATAGTGCTATCCCAAATGAGCCAGTGATAAAATGCCGTACAACCGATATTGAAAGTTCAGGGAAAAGACAGCTTGTAACTGATGATGATTGGATTGAATGGCAGGCGGATTATATGGCTTCAGCATTATTAATGCCTAAGAAAATCTTTACCAGATATGTAACAGCTAAATTTAAGTCAGCAGGTATGGTGAGAATGTGTTATGAAATAGGAACTGATTTTGAAAAAGATTTATGGGCAGATGTCTTAAGTCGTGAAATTGCAGATACATTTGACGTATCTTTAACAGCTGCAAAGATAAGACTTAAAAATTTGAATTTCATTAAGGAAAAACAGGAATATAAGCAGTTTTCTATTATCTAAGTGTTCAAAACTCAATTTTAAATAAATAATGCTGACAGTGGAAGGAGGTGTATATTATGAGTAGTAAGTTTGGGGATTTTATTGCAGAAAAAAGAAAACAAAAGGATATAAGTCTAAGAAAGATGGCAGAGCTGTTAGATATCTCTCCGGCTTATTGGAGTGATATTGAAAAAGGGAGAAGAAATCCACCTAATATAAATAAGATGGAGGAAATAGCAAAAATATTAGGATTAACACCAGAAGAAACAGATTATATGATTGATATAGCATCTGAAGATAGGGATGAAATCCCTATGGACTTACCTGATTATATAAAAGAAAGTGGTTTGGCTAGAACTGCCCTTAGAAAAGCACGTAAAATTGAAAGTGAGGGAAAAAGTGATATTACAGAAAAGGCTTGGCTTGAATTTATTAAAGCTTTAGATGAGAAAGAGTAGAGAGGGGGATACTCATGAATGACTATTTTAAAGGTATGATAGAAGAACAATTTTACCAACAAATTTTTGATGCCCTACAAGATGAAATAATGAATAACTATTCTGAGTATGACTTAACATTAAGAGCTAGAGATGTAATAGAAGTTTTAGAAGCTACATTGGATAATATAGAAATACTAAGGGTCAATAACATCAAGCAAGATGATGAAGAAGTAAGTTTTGATATACTTGTTAATTGTGATATAGAAATAGGGGATTATTTTGCTAAAGAAAATATTTCAGAGTCAATACGCCAATGGTTTAAATTAAGTTGCAGTGCAGTATTAGATAATGCTTCATTAAGTGATTTTGTTATAAATGACATAGAAGCTTACAATAAATAAAGGGGATGGGGTTATAATGAATTTGAATAATGATTTAGTTCCCATCATCAGAAAAGGGGATATAGATAAAGAAGCAGCTAAATTTTTGCAAAAATACTATCCACAAGGTTTGAAAGAACCAATGGCAATACCAGTAGAAGATATTGCAGAGCTTAAAATGGGACTTGAAATAGACTATGTAAATATCGATAGAAACTGTGATACTTTAGGGATGATGATATTTTCTGATGGATGTGTGGAACTTTATGATAAGGATACTCAGCAAAATATTGTAAGACAATATAAAAAAGGAACTCTTCTAGTTGAAAGCGATCTTTCTGAAATAGCAAATAGAGGCAGAGAAAGGTTTACTGTTACACATGAAATGGTTCATTGGGACAAGCATCAATTAAGATTTATGACCCTGTCCTATAAAGATAAAGCTATGGCAAAAGCCTGCAGATGTCCTAAACAAAGAGCATACAAGCCTAAAACAGCAGATGAGTGGATAGAGTGGCAGGCCGATAACATAGCAGCAGCAATCCTAATGCCAGCAGAAATGTTTAGAATAAAGGCAGAAGAGTTAAGAGGAAGATACAAAGCAGGAAAAAGAATAAACGATTTTATGTGGAGAGGATTAAGTCCGGAAATTATTAGAGAATTAATTATTGATGAATTAGCATCCACATTTGAAGTATCAAAACAGGCTGCAGGAATAAGATTAAATACTTTGGGAATTTCAATATAAAGATAACAGCAGGAGCTATAGCTCGTGTTGTTATTTTAAAACAATATGTTCGCATGTAAGCGTGCATAACACAAATGTATCAATTTTACTCTTGCATTATGTTAATGACTAAATGCATACAAGTTATAAAAGTAAGACAAAATTTTTTTAGCTATATGTTTGCTAAAAAGCTGACATGACACGATTAGAGAAAAAGATGGAGGTGCCTATGGTATTAGAAGAAGTGAGAGACAAAGGAAAACATAAAAAGCTATTATTTAAAATTCTTATTGAAGAAGATTCTTTTTTAATATCAATAAAATGCAGAGAGCATAAGGAACCTGTTTTAATTGATATTAATTCTGTTATAAGTCCATATGTAGATAAGACGACAATGGTACGAATTAAAGAAGTCTGTAAGTCTATTTATAAAAAGAAAAGAGAAGAAGCATCTTAAATAATATAAAAATCAAATAAAATTCAATCCCTTGTGAGCTGCTTAGATAGCCGGATTGAAATGTAAATGTGCATTTAAGGATTGTTCCTTAGCACATAGCATTTCTCCGGCTATTTTTTATTGCTGCAGGAACTAAAATTTTTTTAAATAAGCAAAAAGTCTGCATATTTAACTTTTATTCTTAAATCACAGAGCAAAGGAAAGGGGGTGAGAAAGCGATGGGACCAAATGAAAGACGCATAGAAATCATAGAAAGATTATGTCATAGAAGGCAAGACACAATGGCTAACTTAGCAAATGAGTTTGGGGTTAGTATTAGAACCATTAAAAATGATATTGATATCCTATCGCTTTCTTACCCCATAGAAACTATTCGAGGACGACATGGTGGAGGTATCAAGATTACAGATGGTTATAAGTTAAATCAAAAATATTTAAAACCTGAACAATTGGAATTATTAAAAAGATTAAGTATCCTGCTGTCAGGTGACGACCTTGCAGTAATGAATAGCATTATCAAAGACTTTGCTCTAAAAGCATAAGGGTGAAGGAGGTGGAATTTATGACTGATATAAATTTAGTTCTTGCAGAAGAACTGGAAAGACTTGCAGCAGAATATCGAGCAAAAGCAAAGAACCATACAATGAATGATCAAATAAGCATTCAAGATATAAGCATGGTACTAACAGAGAAAATGAAAAAAGGTAAGATAACAGAAATTAAAGCACTATTAAGAAAATATGGTGCAGAGAAGTTGATAGAAGTTAAACTTGAAGATTATGCTGATATTTTTGAAGATGCTAAAAAAATATAAGGGAGGAAAAAGTTATGAATGAATTAATTAAAGTAAATTACAGTACAGAAGAACCAACAGTATCAGCAAGAGAACTTCATAAGTTTTTAGAAATAGCAACAGAGTTTAGGCATTGGTTTCCAAGGATGTGTGAATACGGGTTTAAAGAAGGAATAGATTATACCCCGGTCATTTTTGACCACCCTCAAAACCATCAGCCAACAAGGGACTATTGTTTAACAATACCTATGGCAAAAGAAATATGTATGATTCAAAGGACTGAAAAAGGGAAAATGGCAAGGCAGTATTTTCTTTCTATTGAAAAGGCATGGAATACACCTGAAATGGTAATGTCAAGAGCTTTGAAAATGGCGGAGAATCAGATTCAATCTCTAAAATTAGTAAATTCAAGGTTAAACGTTGAAAATGAAATTATGAGACCAAAGGCAGAGTATTTTGATGAACTGGTAGACAGGAATCTTCTTACTAATTTTAGAGATACAGCAAAAGAATTAAAGATAAAGGAAAAGGACTTTATAAAATTTCTAATTGATAATAAATATATTTATCGAGATAAGAAGAGAAATTTAAAACCATATGCTGATAAAAATAACGGTTTGTTTGAAATAAAAGAATCGAAGAATGATAAAACCGGCTGGGTAGGAACACAAACGTTAATTACACCTAAAGGTAGAGAAACATTTAGATTATTAATTAAAGGATTAGTTGATAGAAATGTTGTTTAGGCAGGTGATAAAAAATAAATGTGAATGGAGGTTACAGGAAAGTTAATTTATATGATAAGCGTGGTAAATGTTCAAAAAAATATGTTCATAGACTTGTGGCTGAAGCATTTATTCCAAACCCTGAAAATAAACCAAATGTAAATCATATTGATTGTAACCGTGAAAACAATAAAGCTAGCAACCTTGAATGGTGCACTCAAAGTGAAAATATAAAACATGCAGTTAAATGTGGAACATATGTATCAAATCTTTCAAACATAAGAGGGGGTGATGCCAAATGTTCAAGATAATTTTATACCCACATCAGGAAAGAACACTGAATCAGTCAAAGGATCACAGAAGGGTTGCATATTATCTTGACATGTAACCTAGTGGGATTAGGCAAGACATTTTTAGGTTCAGAGAAAATGAAACAATTAAATGCACCCTATAATCTTCTAATCTGCCAAAAGTCCAAAATCAAAGATTGGGAAGAACATTTTAAAAACTACTATGACTTAGAAATTATAATTTTTAAGAATCAATCCATAGAGAGTATACCGCAAAATAGTGTAATTATTATTAATTATGATTTGGTATGGCGAAGGAAGCAATTACAAAAGCTAAAGGATTTTACATTAATACTTGATGAATCGCAGTATATCAAAAATGAAACATCCAACAGGGCAAAATTTATTTTAAGTCTTAATCCTGAAAATGTAATTCTTCTTTCTGGTACTCCAACAGGTGGAAAATATGAGGAGCTGTGGTCACAGCTTAGACTTCTTGGATGGAGCATAAGTAAAAAGTCCTTTTATAATCACTACACAATTACAGAAAAGATTGATGTTGGAGGATTTAAAATTCCAGTTGTAAAAGGCTATAAAAATGTTGATAGGTTAAAGGAAAAACTAAAATCCCATGGTGCAGTATTTATGAAAACAGAAGAAGTATTTGACCTGCCGGAGCAGATTGAAACCTTAGTTAGTGTTGCTAATACAGCAGAATATAAAAAGTTTAAAAAAGACAGAGTTATTACAATTGATGGTGAAACTTTAGCAGGAGATACAGCACTTACAAAGTTATTGTATCTAAGGCAGTTAACATCTATTTACAACTTAAATAAACATCAGGTGCTAAAAGATATCTTTGAATCCAGTAATGATAGATTTGTTATCTTCTACAATTTTAAAAGAGAGTTTGAGATTATAAAAAACATATGTTTTAAGATAGATAGACCCATTTCCTATATTAATGGAGATGGGATAGATCTTGAAAATTATGAAAACAAATCAAACAGTATTACTTTGGTTCAGTATCAAGCAGGGGCATCTGGAGTTAATCTGCAGAAGGCAAATAGAATTATTTATTTCAGCCTTCCACTATCTAGTGAATTTTGGATGCAGTCAAAAAAGAGAATACACAGGATAGGGCAAAATAGGACCTGCTTTTACTACTATCTTATTACAGAAAACAGCATAGAAGAAAAGATACTTGAAGTATTAAAACAAAGGCGGGATTTTACTGTGGAGCTATTTGAAAAGGTGATGTTATGACAGAAAAGCAGTTTCAAACTAAAGTTATAAGATATTTAAAATCACTTCCTAATACTTGGTTTTTCAAGATGTGGGGCGGAGGATTCCAAAGAAGTGGTATTCCAGATTTAATCTGTTGTATAAATGGAGTTTTTGTAGCAATTGAGCTTAAGGAAGAAAAAGGAAAACCAACGGAACTTCAAAAGTTAAACATAAAAAACATAAATGCAGCAGGAGGCATTGGAATAATTTTATACCCTAAAGGATTTGAAGAATTTAAAAAACTCACAGAGGAGGTGTTAATGTGCAATTTTCCCACAGCAGAGTTGAGTGCTTTGAAAAGTGTAAGTACCAATTCAAACTGCGATATAAAGACAAATTAAAAACAATACCTTCACCGGCAGCAGATAATGCTTTAATTGCAGGTTCAGCATTACATCTTGGGATTGAGAAAGGTATAGAGGCAATGGAGCAATATTATTATAATCAGTATCCGGTTATTACTGATGCTCATGTAAATGAAGTAATTAAGCTTACATCATTAGTAAAAAAGGCTCAGATTGTAATAAATAAAATGCTTCATAATAAAGAGCCGACAGAAAAATATGAGTTTAAAATTGATTTTCCAGAATTTATAGGATTTGTAGACTTTATTATTCAAACACAGGATGGAAGTATTAGCATTTATGACTTTAAATACAGCAATAATATAGAGCATTATCTGGAGTCAAAACAGCTGCACTTATATCAGTATTACTTAGAAAAACTTGGATTTAAGGTATCAGAAATAGGATTTATTTTCATTCCTAAAACAGCTATAAGGCAAAGGAAGACTGAGGATTTATATCAGTTTAGAAAAAGGCTTCATGAAACTTTAGAAACTATGGAAGTTAAGGTGATTCAAATTCCATATAATGAGGCTAAGGTTCAAGAATTTAAGCTAAGATGCAAAGAAATTATTAATGAAAAAGAATATGAAAAAACACCATCAAGACTTTGTGATTGGTGTGAATATCAAAATTATTGTGAGGGAGGACAAACATATATGTTATTACCACAAAATGTTAGGAGAGAACTGCAAATAGACAGGTATCCGGATATGTGGATATATGCCGACAGTTACGTTGGTAAATCAACTTTTGTTGATCAGTTCGATGATTTATTATTCTTAAATACTGATGGAAATACGGATAATACCACAAGTCCAGTTATAAGGATAGCTGATGAAGTAACTTTTGAAGGAAGACTTAAAAAAGTCAAAATGGCTTGGGAAGTATTCTTAGATGTTATAACTGAGCTTGAGAAAAAAGATAACACATTTAAAAGAGTATGCATTGATTTAGTTGAGGATTTATATGAACACTGCAGGCTCTATATGTATAACAAATTAGGCATAGACCATGAGCAGGATGCAGGTTTTGGTAAGGGATGGGATATGGTAAGGACTGAATACTTATCAGCTATCAAAAGACTTAAGAACTTAGGCTACCAAATTATATATATTTCTAAGGAAGTAACCACAGAAATAACTCTTAAAAATGGAGCTAAGCTTACAACAATTAAACCTAATATTAATGAAAAAATAGCTAACGTTTTAGCAGGAACAGTAGATTTAACTGTAAGAGCTTATATGGATGGTGAAGAAAGATTCTTGCAGCTGGAGAAAAAGGAGAACGTCTTCGGTGGTGGCAGATTTAACTTCAAAGTTCCAAAAGTAAAGCTTGATAAAGATGAGTTTATGAAAGCTTTAGAAGATGCTCAAGAAGGTATAAAAACTTATTCTAAAGCAGAAAAAGATACTTCTGATAATACAGCAGTAGTAGATAATACAACTGTATTAGAAACATCTGAAGTTAAAGAAGAATCAGTAAAAAAGAGCAGACGCTCTAGAAAATAAAAAATAGGAGGAGATAATTATGGCAACAAAAAATTTATTTGCTAAGTTTGATAAGGAATTTGATATTAAGGGTTTAAAGGAAGACTTAAAAAATGTAGGAACAGGAGAAGGACAATACAAAGATGTACCCCTTGGAACATATGAGGTAAAAATTGAAAAAATGGAACTTGTAGAGTCAAAGACAGGTAAACCTATGTTATCCTGCTGGATGAAAATCTTATCTGGCGAATATCAAAATTCCATATTGTTTATGAACCAAGTTATAAACACAGCTTTCGGACTTCATAACGCTAATGAATTTTTAAGATCTCTTGAAGCTGGAATAGAAGTAGAGTTTGAAAGTTTTTCACAATACTACGATTTAATACTTGATATCCATGAAGCAATTGATGGCAATTTAGAATATGCAGTAGAGTATGGGGAAACCAACAAAGGATTTAAAACTTTTAAAATTACTGAAGTATTTGAGGTTTAATAGGTATGATTCTATTCTTTGACGCAGAGGTTTTCCTGCAAGATTGGCTCTTCGTCGTAATAGACCCTATTAATCATCAAAAATATGTCTTTATAAATGATGCTAAGAAATTAGCATCATTTTATGAAGAACATAAAGAACATATCTGGATTGGCTATAACAGCCATCATTATGATCAGTATATTTTAAAAGGTATCCTTTGCGGTTTTGACCCACATAGTATCTCCAGCTTCATTATAGCAGAAAAAAATCAAGGATGGCAGTACAGCTCTCTATTTCAAAAGATACAGCTTTATGAATTTGATATTATGACAACAACTCACGGTTTAAAAGAACTAGAAGGATTTATGGGAAATGATATTAGAGAAAGCACTGTAAGCTTTTCAATAGATAGAAAGTTAACAGAAGAAGAATTAGAGGAAGTAGTAAAATACTGTACCCATGATGTTGAGCAGACTATAGAAATATTTTTACATCGTAAAGAGGAATTTGATAGTCATATAGCTTTACTTAAAGCTTTTAAACTGCCGCTTAAATATATAAGTAAAACAAAGGCACAGCTTGCAGCAGTTATTTTAAAAGCCAATAAAATAAATCGCTGTGATGAATTTGAACTTAATATACCAAATAATTTAAAAATAAATAAATACAATGAGGTTGTTGATTGGTACAAAAATTCAAGTAATCACAGTTATGATAAATCATTAGAAATAAATATAAGTGGTGTACCTCATGTATTTGCATGGGGTGGGCTTCATGGTGCAAAAGAAAAATATACAGGTGAAGGAATTCTTTTAAATGTGGATGTAGTTTCTTTTTACCCGTCTTTGATGATAGAGTATGGATTTTTATCAAGAAATGTAGAAGACCCTGCATTTTATAAAGAAATATATAAGGAACGTATAAAGCTAAAGGCTGAAAAGAACCCAATGCAGCAGCCTTATAAAATTGTTCTAAACAGTACCTATGGTGCTATGAAATACAAATACAATAACCTCTATGACCCAAGACAGGCTAATAATGTATGCGTAGCAGGACAGCTTTTACTTTTAGATTTAATAGAAAGGCTGGAACCGCATTGGACTTTAATTCAGTCCAATACTGATGGTTTAATAGGAAAAATAAATAGGAAATCAGATTTAGATAAAATCAAAGAAATCTGTAAGGAATGGGAAGATAGGACTTTTATGAAGCTTGATTTTGAAATCTTTAAGAAGATATATCAAAAGGATGTAAATAACTACATCATTATTAAAGAAGACGGCGGTTTTAAATCTAAAGGTGCCTATGTTAAGGAACTAAACAGTATTGATAATGATCTGCCTATAATAAACTTAGCTTTAAAGAAATATTTTATAGAAGGTTTTCCAGTAGAAAAAACTATAACGGAATGTAAGGAGCTTTTAATGTTTCAAAAGGTTGTAAAGCTTACTTATAAATATTCTCATGCTCTTTATGGGGACAAACCTTTAAAGGAAAAGACATTAAGAGTATTTGCATCAAAGAATGAAGATGACAAAGGAGTTTTTAAAGTAAAGCCTAGTGGCAGAGTTGAAAAAATAGCAAATACACCTGATAGATGTTTTATAGTAAATGACAGTGTTATAGAAAAAAGAGTCCCAAGACGCCTTGATAAGGAGTGGTATATAAATTTAGCAAAGAAAAGAATTGAAGATTTTGTTGGTGAAATCATATAAAAATTAATAGGAATTTGGGAGGTATATCCCAAAATACATTAAAAATTGGCTAGTTTCAGTACAAGAAAAGTAAAAAAACAGGCTGAATTTAATATTATTTGGGATATTTCATATGTAATTTGGTATAAAAACCTCCCAAAATATATGGCAATTTGGTATAAAAACCTTCCAAATTATAAAGCAAAAAGGTGGTGAATATTAAAGTGGAAATTTTCAAAGGGTATATTCCACTTAAGGGTAAGAAACCTATTGAAGAATATAAAAATAGAAAAGAATTTTACAACTATGATTATATAAGGAAAACAAGAAATGATTATGGCGGCATATTAAAAGATGATATTGTCCAGATAGATTTGGATTCTATGGAAGAGGCTGAAATTATTAAAGCTATGATTATAGATTTAAATGTTAAGTGCAGTATTTTAAAAACCGACAGAGGTATGCATTTTTATTTTAAAAATACAGATTTAAAAACAAGAAAAGTAAAAGTTAAAACACCTATAGGGTTAACAGTTGATGTAGGCCTTGGCTTGAAAAATGCAGTTGTTCCATTAAAAGTTGGTGGCAAAACACGAAGATGGTTAAATAAAACTGACGAAGTTGATTTTCTTCCAGAATGGCTAAAACCAATAAAATTCGCACCTGACTTTTCTAATTTAGATGAAGGAGATGGGAGAAACCAAGAACTTTTTAATTATATTCTTACTTTACAATCAGAAGGTTTTAGTAAGGACAGTATTAGAAACATCATTACATTGATTAATAGATATGTTTTAAAGACACCAGTGGATCAAAGGGAGTTAGATACTATTCTTCGTGATGGAGCTTTTCTTAAACAGTCTTTTTATAAGAAATCAAAATTTCTTCATGACCAGTTTGCAAAATTCTTAAAAGAAGAAGAGCACATTATTAAAATTAATAACCAGCTCCACGTTTATAAGGACGGAATTTATAAAAATAGTACTTTGGAAATTGAATCAGCTATGATTAAACATTTATCAGAGCTTAATAAAGCAAAGAGGAATGAAACTATAAATTACCTAGAACTTATTACTAATAACGTCATTCCAAGCTTTGAAGATTATAATCGCATAGCATTTAACAATGGAATTTATAACATAATAGATGATTCTTTTACAGAACATTCTCCAGATTTTATCATCACTAACAAAATTCCATGGGATTATAACCCAAATGCTTATTTCGAATTAGCAGATAAAACCTTAGATAAAATCAGCTGCAATGATGCTGAAATTAGAAGTGTACTTGAAGAACTTATAGGATACACATTTTATAGAAGAAATGAAATTGGAAAAGCTTTCATTTTAACTGGTGAAAAACAAAATGGGAAATCAACATTTTTGGATATGGTAACTACTCTTATAGGTATTTCTAATATTGCTGCTCTTGATTTAAAGGAGTTGGGAGAGCGATTTAAAACAGCAGAATTATTTGGAAAGCTTGCAAATATTGGTGACGATATTGGAGATGAATTTATTGCAGAGCCTTCAATGTTTAAGAAGCTTGTTACAGGGGATAGAGTTAATGCAGAGAGGAAAGGCAAAGACCCTTTTGATTTTAATAATTACTCCAAGCTTTTATTTTCAGCCAATAATGTTCCAAGGGTTAAGGATAAAACAGGAGCTGTCCAAAGAAGACTTCTTATAATTCCGTTTAAGGCAAAGTTTACAGCAGATGATCCTGATTTCAGACCAGATATTAAATATGAATTAAGGACAAAAGAGTCCATGGAATATTTGATTTTATTGGGTTTAAAGGGGCTTAAAAGAATCCTACAAAATAAAAAGTTCACAAAATCCATACAAGTGGAGCATGAGCTTAAAGAATATGAGAAGACCAACAATCCAATTATTGAGTTTTATGAAGAATATGAAACACAAGTGGAAAATGAGCCAACGAAAAATGTCTATAAGAATTATTTGGAGTTTTGCTTGAATAATAATCTGCAGCCTTTAAGTCATATAGAATTTTCAAGACAGATTACCAAGAGGTTCGGTTATAAAATTATAGATAAAAAAATTGATGGTAAAAAATACAGGATATTTGTGAAACTGTAAGTACAAGATGGGTTTTATATCAGTTCAACATAGGTACAAGATTAAAAGCAAGTAAAATCAACGGGGTACAAGATGTCTAAGATGTATATACCTTTTATATAACAAAATATAGTATATATAAAAATATTATTATATAAAAAAGAAATATATATATATAACTAGGTATCATGTACTCCCTGAGTATAAATGTCAAGATTAAAATGTAACTTTTTGATCATTTAAGAATGTAGCTTTTTTACTCATCCTCTTGTTTAAAATGATCTTTTAAGCGATATGATTTTCCATTAATAGAAACAACATGAGCATGGTGTAAAATCCTATCTAAGATAGCATTTGCAATAACTGGATCATAGAAAACATCATCCCAAGCATTAAAATTTATATTAGTTGTTAATATCGTACTCTTTTTTTCATATCTCATATCAATAAGTTGAAAAAACAACTTAGAATCTTCCTTATCTATTGGTAAATAACCTAATTCATCTATTATTAGAAGCTTATACTT
>NZ_FUYD01000023.1:0-11418 GCF_900167505.1 Clostridium sp. USBA 49 | reverse complement strand
TTAACTCAACTGGTCCTAGTTCAGTTTTTATAGTTTTCTTTGAGTATCCATTTCTACTATTTGAGGTTTGTTTTTCAGTAACATCATACTTGTCATATCCAAGCTGTGTATCCATTTCTGCTTCTAATGCTTCTTGCAGTACCTCTTTAAATAATTCTTTCATAGCATCTAAAACATCATTAGGACTTTTAAAGTTCTGCTCATTAACATAATTTCTTAAAATTTCTTTAGAAATATTCGACATAAAAAACACTCCTTCTTGTAAATATTTGGTATATTATCTATCCAAATTCTTGCCAAGAAAGAGTGCTTTTTATTCAGTTTACACAAAATTTTTTGCAGGCTCCAAAAAGTGTTGACAATCCATAATTTCATCTGGATTAAGTCTTAAATATAGCATTATACTTTTCATTCTTACCTCTATACAAGCAATATTTTTTATCTTTTTAAATGCACTATATAGCTTCAATTTATTCTCAGTTACGTCATCACCAAGTGCTAAAATATAATCCCTAATGGAATAATATAGCTCTCTTAAATTATTGCTTGTTGATTCTAACTGTTCATCAAAGGTTTTATCTGTACTTTGCTTCACTACCTTTTCTATAGTAGTATCTTTAATTGGTGTAGCTACATTTGAATTAATCAAATCAAATAACAGCAATTCATCTCCAAATTTTTTATACCTAATAAGGTCTATATTTCTGTTAATTTGCTTTACAGCATATTCATCATACTTAGTAAAATCACCTGCTATACAAATAAGACGTGGCATGCTCCAATCAAGCTTATCTGAAAACTCTTTACCTAAAGTCTTCATAACTAAAAGTTCAAAGTCCGCTTTATGGTCTAAAAGCCAATCCAAGTAAAATAGTCCTTGATTTATTACATTCTCATTACTGGCTCTTTTATATTCAAAAATTACAGGACAATTATTTTCATCTATCCCTAAACTATCTATACGGCCGCCATTAGAAGTTATATATTCGGTTTTAAGAAAGGTAACCCCAAAGAACGTAGACATATTCTGCTCAATCAATGTTTGTAACTCTCTTTCAAGCGATACCCATGTAGCTGGCAATTCTTCTACGCCATTATTTATTTTAAATAATTTTATATCAGCCATTTAACCCTCTCCCAAGAAAATTTGTGTTTCCATTCTCATACAGATTAATTATATCACTTTCATCGTTTCCTTACTACGTGTTTGGAAACATATAACTTTTTACACAAAAAAGAACCCTGATTTCTCAAGGTTCTAACTGTGTTTCCTTTGCAGCTTTACGACCGTCTCCACGTGGAACGAGCCGCTTGGATTGATGTCTTGGGCTAATTTTTTGAACCTTACGTTTACGGGAACATGTCAATGAGTTTTTCGGACATTTTTGAAAAATCGCTGTTCACGGGAACATATCTACGCAGGAAGTATATCAGCATAGCCCATTGAAACCTAAAATATGACTCTTGAGGAATAAGTCGTCTTCCTCCACTACTTTACTTTTTTGATTTTCAAGCATGTCTTTAGCAGATCATTCCTAAAGTCAATGTCAAATTCCCTGTAATGCTGGCTTTCTCCCCATTGCCGCATTGATTCATGTTCCGGATGCTTAAGGTCATTCCATGCTTCAAGAAATTCTTTGTAACCGCCAAAACCACCTACATCTTCCGGCGGACAAGCCCCCGCGCCTGCAAGTATTATAGGGTAACCAAACTCATAATCTTCAATGGTTTTTTCCAGTTCAATTTTATGTCTCCAATAATCGCCAAAGTCATAAATGTACTCAAGGGTCTTATATTTTTCCAGATAGTTATCAATTTTGACCGTTTGAGGCTGTCTAACGGTTGTTTCAATTATCCTGGCTATAATGCCATGAGGGTCTTCCTTTCTTGTTGGCTTTTTGCTTTTGTACTTGGCAGAGTAAAATTTAAATACCTCATAGGATTCTTCGTCATTTGTAATTCTGAGTTTCTCCTGCGGAAACTCAAATTCATAAAGATGATAATCCCGCCAACCCATTGAAAATTGTATTGTGTCATGCAGGCGTCTGAAGGTAACATCCGCCGGGATAACTACCCTTCTCCATATTAGTGGTTCGGAATCAATTAATTCGATTTTTATCTGAAAGGCTTTCATCACTTTCACCTGAATTCCTTTCCCGTTATTCTTTTAATCACTTTACAGAACTGCCTCCATTCTTCTGGAAACTTATTGTCGCCATATTTTCTGACGGTTCTCCCGTCTGTAATTATTTCAACGCTCCATTGAGTCCCGTCACAGACTCCGGGTTCTACGTATTTTGCTTTCCAGTTCAGCAGATTGATCTCTTTTAAACTCTTAATGAATTCTTCTGCAGTTTTATTTCGGATGGATCTTGTACTGGTTTTTTCAGAACCACCCTCTTTGAACAGCCATGTAGTTTTAAGATTTTTCAAATCAATATCTACATGATAATACCCGCCAAAGTAACCACCCACTGATGCTTTAAGCCCTTTAATCTGACCGTATATGATGTCAAGCACCTGCTCCCGGTTCCACTCATTTTTACAATCCTTGCAGTAGTATTCCGGACCGCCTTCTATAATGCAACAACCGCCCAATTTTACTTTTCTGGCTTCAGCTTCCTGAAAAAGCTTAAAACTCGGCATGCCATATACAATTTTAACCGAATTCTTAGACCCGCATTTAGGGCATTTTTTATAATTAACAGCCACTTTTCCGCACCTCTTTGCTACATAGCAGTCATTATTAATCCACTACTTCTTTGCCTTATCTATTTCTGAGGTCATACCTGATTTTTATAGTCGAACTATAACCGCTGGGAGTAGTATGTAAAACTTCATCACCAGGCATCATTTTCTCATACATAATCCTGCATATCTGCGGCATCCTGTTTTTCATACCCATCTGCTTATGAATATCCCCTGAAACCAAATCAATATAGTCCTCGCCTCGCAATTTTGCTTCCTGTAACAATTTTTCTATATACTGCCTTACATCATCGGCTGTTTTCCCTTGTGAACCCGTAGCTTCAACAGCCACCCTGACACTATCTTTTGCTCTTTGTACACGTGCTCTATGCCCCGTATTGTTTCTGTAACTATCGTTTCCAAATCTGGCAAGCCACACAACCCGCTCTAATTCTTCATCAGATAAAGGTTGTCCCAGCAAACCCTGTCTATTCCAAAGGCCACTGTTTGCAATCTCAGGCACAGGGCTATGCAAACCAAGCCAATTGCTGCTCGGGCCAAATGATGAATGCCTGTTTAGTGATGCAATAATACCTTCTTCTAACCTCAATCGCTCAGCTTCTTTATCAACCGGAAAACAAACAAAGGTGATGTTATCTCTTAAATATCGGCTAATTTTTGCCTCAAGTTCAGTTTCAAGCCCTTCATTTATTAAGTGTCCATAGTTTCTTTCGTTTTCAGAATTATGCATATCAATTTCCCACACTTGTAAATATGGATCCGATGCCATTTTCAAAAAAGCCCTACCGATATTTTTACGGAAAATACTACCGTCAGCATCCTCTTTCACAAAGTGATCTCTTAATCTTTGCAACAAACGGTCTTGACCTCTATGGGTACCTACTCTGACTATTCTATCCATACCATGATAATTCTCGCCTTTTTCAAACATTATATATATACCATTTTTATAAGGAATACTGTTAATTATTGACCAATCCAGACGAGGCAAACTATTAAAAAGCATATGAAGAACCTTTGTTTTATCCGATTCTTTTTCAAGCTTAATCAACCTCTCTAACTCTGGAATCCATTCCCCTTGACGTTTACCTTTCAAAGGAAGCCAAAAATGATTCATATGGGGCAACAAATTTTCATGATAAACTTCACCAGCTAAAACAATAAACTCATCATGCTCTAGATCTGAAACCTTTCTTAATTCGTTTAGCACCATTTCTGCCCATGCACGGCGTTCCTGAGTACTTTTATCTTTCAAGGTTTCATTATAAGGTTCGATAATCATGTTCTCTGGTATTAAGCCATATTTTGCAGAAAGGATAAATATTTTATCTGCAATAAGCTTTGCAAAAGAAAAGGCCAGCTGAAACCGCGAGCTTTCTGAATATAAATCTTTTGCTTGGCATTTATATGATTTTTTCCTACTTGTGCAAGAAATCAAAGCAATTTTCATTTTTGTTCGCCACCTATAATTTAAATCTTAAACAAATCGAAACATGCGCTATTTCAGCATGTCCCAATTATTCAAATGATTGTTAACATCAAGTCTTTTCTCAGACTTCAAGCTATGTTCATAACTACCAGAGCGATGTTCGAAGCTTTTGCTATAATAAAATTTAATTATTAAAGGTTTTTTGGCATCAGGTTTGAAGACCTTTATATCGCAAACTATATTTCATAAGGAATTCGAATCCGGATTCCGATTGCATGATGAATAACTCATCAGTTAATCAATCCTTTTACTCAATGCTATTCATTATCTCTTTCATGCTGTCAATTAAATAGTCCTTTTCAGAATCTGACACCTCGCTGTTCTCTTGCAGTCTGGCAATATAGGATTTAATAATATCTTTGGATTTTACAAAGCTGATGTTTCCAGGCAAATTGCTGAGTATCAATTGAGCGTCTATAAATGCGCCCATACTATTAATAACTTGATTCATTAATTTTTCTGCTTGTTCGATGTTCCCGTTTTTCATTGCTTCTTTTGCAGAAATACTAATGCTACGGACGTCTTCTCCCCATATTGCATATCTTGATGGAGTTGCCTTGCATTCTTCATCACATGAGTCAAAAATCGCTCTTTCTAGTCTGTCCATGCACATTCTTTCACTGTCGTGTTCTTTTACTCTTGTGATTACTACGGGAGCATTTCTGTTGTTAAAATTATAAAAGTTTATTACAGCCCGCATCAATGATTGTATTTGAGCCAATCTTTATCATCCCTTTCAGCTTAACAATAATAAAAATACCCTGTTCCGGTCTTTTATAGAAACCAGGCAGAGAACAGCAACACGTTTTTTAACTGTTTCATGCTACCACTCACTAGTTCACTTTTGCACCTTTGTCAATATAAATCGGTATCTTTAAAGTTTCTCCCGCTTTTATAAAGTTAGGTTCGGTAATGTTGTTAAGTTCCAGAACCTGTTTAGCATACCATTCATAATTCATTCTGTAATGTTCATTCATAAAGTACGGGTTGATAATATCAACCAGCGTATCTCCTGATTGAATGGTTACCTCACGTACCTCTTTAAGTTCCCATACATCGTCGGGACGGTTTGAAATATTTATACCGCTGGGTATGCCTACTTCATCAGGATCAAAGTATTCTTCGGGCGGTATTACCTTTTGCCCATTTTCAACGATATACCAAATGCCGGTAGTTTCATTAACATACCGTCCTGTCTGTTCGTCATAGGTATACCCTTCAAGTGGTTCAGGATTACTATCAGATATGATTTTTCCAGCAGCATCAATTATAAGTTTCCTACCATCCGGTAATATTTTTTCTCGTGTTTCTACCCCTCCACAGCCAGCAAGGATTATAATTACCAGTCCTATTACAAGTAGAACACTTATACGTTTCAACTATATCACCTCCAAGGCAAACTGCCGCAAAATATATCTTATTATGTAAAAATTGTTTAAACCCTCTTCTTGCATTCAGAATTAATAATACATTCGTTGCAATTAGGATTACTCGGCCTGCACCAGGTTCGCCCGATCTCCCAGCATGAAAAATCTATAATCCCAGGAAACTCAGGATTTAACTCTCTTGCCTTATAGATAATTGAATCTAAATCAGCGTTATTGTCAACCAAACCTGTCCGTCGCATTACTCTTAGAATATGCACATCTGGTGATATGTCAATTGAGTAATAATCAGAAAACGGGATCTTAAATTGTCTGGCAAGAATATTAGCCGCCATTGTGGCAATTTTTTTGCCGCTTCCTTTAAACTGCAAGAATTCATAAACCACTTTTGCGCTACTAGGGTTGTTGCTCCATATTCGCGAAGCATCCCCATTATACTTTACTTTAATATCCTGAACTGCAGAATAAAACACTTCTGCCATTGTATCGTTAAATCTATGCAAGACATTTCTATTAAAAATATTCTTGTACTCTTCAAGTGAAACGCTGGCTAAATCATCAATTTTAAAGCTTCCTATAATCTCCCTTATTCTAAAGGGAATTGACCACGCTCGCTCCGCTTTAATCTGCCTATCCATCAAGCAGGCTAAAACAAAAGCATGGGGCGTGTTTTCAATATCGTTAAGAAATTTATCATGTTCTATGTCATTAACAAAAGGAATAAGATGTCTTTGTGAATCACTAAATCGTGCTTTTCCTATTGTTACAAGCAAATGTTCCGCCATATTATCACCTTTCCATAGCTTCTCCTCATGCTTAGCGCTATACTTTAATCTTTTAATTTGATACGGTTTCCCGGCAATGCTTCAAACATATCAGGGTAATGCCCGCACCTTGCCCTTATCTGTGTATATTCCGCCTTACTGCCATCCTTTTTTAAATACAGCCTACGCCTATATATCTCATCGGCAAGTTCAGCAGCATGCATCGTTTTGTTTTCCGCCTCTGATAAGACAATTCTCATAGCATCATGAAGCGTATAGTTAGGCATTTCGCTCATGCTAATTCCTACATCAGTTAAATTATTTTCATCGTATTTTAAGACTATATAAACCGGCTTATTATCTTTAAGCAGAACAACTTTTCCGTTTTTATCAACAACAGAGAATACATGATCTATATTGGTTTTCAATGAATCAAAGGGAATTAAGCTGTCTATTCTAATATCCATAATTCACCACCTCATAACAATTATACATGAAAAATATTTATTTGTCTATATATTTGTTTATATATTTGTATAAAAATAAAAACGCCGCCAATTAAGAAGGTTTCCTCCTCAACTGGCGGCAATCATATTGAAATCCTATAGTTTCACTTCTATTTCCAGACCCGACTTAAACTCTACCACTAGCCTGTCATCATATACAGTTGCCTTTTCAACTAGTTTCCTAACCAGTTTATCATCAAACTCCGCAATATCACTGGTTTGCGTGTTAAGGAAATCAGTCATCTCAGCAATCCGATCCCGCTTATCTTGGCGGAGAGCGTTTCTCGAAAGGGTTTCTTGCCTTAGATCACGTAGTCGGTAAATCTCATTGACAATATTATCGTATGCTTCCTTTGAATTTGCCTTTTGGATTAACTCGGTTTGGAGTTCTTCTAGCCTTTTATCAATGTCTGCTGTAGTCTCATCCAAATCCACGCTTAATACGGTTTCAATATTCTTCTTCAGTATGGCCAGAAAAGAGTTTTTTCCGCTGACCGCTACATTGATGGCTTCTACAATTTTCTCTTTAAGCGTATCTTCAAGTATAGTGGAAGCGGTACAAAACAAACCGGTATTTTCTAACCGGCTAACACATCTCCATACGATTGATTTCTTCCCTCGATTATTCCAATGTACCCTGCGGAATATTTCATGGCAATTGCCGCAGAAAACCATCTGTGATAAAGGATGATTGTTGCTATAGTTTCTTTTCTTTCCATTCTTACTTATATGCACACATCTTCTTTTGACAAGCTGTTCCTGAACCTGCATAAAAATTTCACGCGGGATTATAGGCTCATGGCTGTTTTCTACATAGTATTGTGGAACTATACCGTTATTAGGTACCCTTTTCTTCGATAAAAAATCTACCGTATAGGTTTTCTGCAGCAGCGCATCACCGATATATTTTTCATTCCTCAAAATCTTATTGATGGTGCTGGTATGCCATCTGGGATTGCCTGCACCCGTCAGAATTCCGTCAGCCTCCAAACCCCTAGCTATCTGTAGCATACTGGAACCTTCAAGATATTCTCTGTAAATGCGTTTGACGATCTCAGCTTCTTCAGGTACGATAACTAAATTGCCATCCTTATCCTTTGTATAGCCAAGAAACCGGTTGTGATTGATATGGATTTTTCCTTGCTGATATCGGTATTGAATACCCAGTTTTACATTCTGGCTTAACGATTGGCTTTCTTGCTGTGCCAAAGATGCCATGATGGTCAGCAGGATTTCCCCTTTGGAATCCATTGTGTTTATATTTTCCTTTTCAAAATAAACTGGGATGTTCTTGTCTTTAAGCTGCCTTATGTACTTCAGGCAGTCAAGCGTGTTTCTTGCAAACCGGCTGATAGATTTTGTAATTATCATATCGATTTTGCCCTGCATGCATTCTTCTATCATCCGGTTAAATTCTTCACGCTTTTTTGTGTTAGTTCCGGTAATACCTTCATCTGCAAATATACCAGCTAACTCCCATTCTGGATTGCTTTTAATGTAATTTGTATAATGCTCGATTTGCGCTTCATAACTGGTTGCCTGCTCCTCGCTGTCCGTAGAAACACGACAGTAAGCTGCTACCCGAAGCTTAGGTAATTCCTCGGCATTTGCACTATTCCCAATTCGCTTACGGGCAGGAATTACCGTAACATTCCTGGTTGTCATCTAAAATCACCTCGCTCTTAATAAGACTATAAGCATACTCTGCCTGCTGAAATGGATCATCGTATAGTTTATCTGGCATTGAAGCATAAAATCTAAAATTTAGGTATTTCTTTTCATTTCCTTTATGTTCATAAATCCTGCCAAGTGCCTCAGCTCGCCTGTGTCTTTCCAGTTGTGCTTTTTCGAATGTGTCCTTGCTGATAATTGGCGGATAGAATTTATCCTTAACATACCGTTTATCTGCCAGCATTCTTGCAATAGATGTGTGGTAGCGCTTAATGCCCGCTTTTTGGGCTGCTTCGGTTAAAGAAAGCCCGGAAAGGTAAGCCTCAAATATTTTCTCAATCTTAACTGCTTCCTCTTCATTAATTACAGCCCTGCCGTTCTGAATGGTATATCCAAAAGGTATATGGCTCATCATTTCACCAACCTTTCCCTTAAGTTCAACCCGCATTTCATTTTGAAACCTATTTCTTCTTGTGAAAACACAATGATTTCTTCAATAAAATCCTCAAATATTTTGCTATCGAATGCATCAATCTGCTTTTCAGCTTTCGTTGCAAATTTAAGAAGCTTCTCAACCTCAACAAGGATAGTCTGACTCCCATCGATTGCGCGTTTTATGGCTTCTTTTTGTTCTTTTAATAAAACCGCTTCTTTGAGCAGCTCATTTTTCTGTGTATTAAAAAGAGCGGGTTCCAGGTATCCTTTGGCCATAAGTCCCATAATCACCTGAACTCGCTCTGTATTTTCTTTGATTTTTGTTTCCAATTCTTGAATCTTCGCTAGATTATCTGAGTAATTTGTTTTCTTTAAGCTTTGCAACAATGGCCTTAGAATGAACTTATGACCGAAAATAAGCTTATTGATCATTACAACGAAGGCCTGATGGATCGCATCCTCTCTTATAAACTTCATGGAACAGCTTGATGCGTCCTTTATGTGCTTTGTGCAACACCATGCAATATATTTACGGTCACCGCTGCCATGAATTCGACGCTTAAAATTGCTGCCACATTCTGCGCATTTGATTTTCCCAGAGAAAGAGTAGCGTTTTTGATACTTGCTGCTTCCCTTAATTACACCTTTTTCTTTTCCTCTTTGCTTTAATATCTCTTGGGCGGCTTCAAATTCCTCATGGGATATAATGGCTTCATGATGGTCTTTTATCATGTATTGATCTTTTTCCCCACGATTATAATGCCGCTTAAAATTCTCATCTGTATAGGTCTTTTGCAGAAGGACATCCCCGGTATATTTTTCATTGCTAAGAATACCGCGGATAGTGGTCGCTGTCCAATGCGAACCTTTCTTTGTTGGGATTTTATCCATATTTAACCCATCGGCAATTTTCTGTGTACCTTTACCTGCTAAAGCTTCAGAAAAAATCCGCTTTATGATTTCAGCCTGTTCTTTATTGATAAATAGCTTTCCATCCACATAATCATAACCATAGGGAGGATACGAAATTTTGTATGTTCCGTTTTGGAACCTACGCCTGATAGACCACTTACTATTTTCTGCAATGGATAATGACTCGTTTTCTGCAAGGCTGCTCAAAATTGTCAGCACTAATTCGCCTTCCATGCGCTGCGTGTTTATATTCTCTTTCTCGAAATAGATGAAAACACCGAGATCGGTAAGTTTTCGCACCATTTCAATGCAGTCGGTTGTGTTTCTGGCAAATCTGCTGACTGACTTGGTTATAATAAAGTCAATTTTCTTGTTTTCACAATCTGCAAGCAGTCTCAAAAGTCCAGTTCGGTTTTCCTTTTTTGTGCCTGAAATGCCTTCATCATAATAAATCCCTGCAAATTCCCAATCAGGATTTGCTTTTATATAGGATTCATAATGGTCTTTTTGTGCTTCCAGGCTTGCCATTTGTTCATCACTGTCTGTTGAAACCCTGCAATAAGCCGCTACCCTCACCTTTGGCTTGAAAGCTTGGAGAGCATTGTTTCCATCAATCCTTGTTACCTTTCTCACTGTTTTCACCTCCTTTGGGCATGTGACATGTTACCTCTGTGTGCCGCTAATAGCAAGCTAATTAGGCCATAAGCTGTGCATACATCGGCGAGAAAGTTTTGCGGTTCAACTTGTCGATTTTGTTGAATTCTTCTTCTGAAATCAGTCCCGCCTTAAGCATCTTTTGCAGGATTTTATATGCCCGCCAGTAATCAACCTCTCTTTGAATTTCCTCCTGTGTTATCTTTGAATAGTTCGTTTCCTGCGGGTTATATGGTAAATGATTAGCCGCCTCTATCATTCAAGCACCTCCTATAAAAACTTAGGACAGCCGCGATTGGCTGTCCTTTATCGTTATTCCGGCAATTTGAGAACTTGTCCGGGGTAAATAGTATCTGAAGTCAGGCCATTGAGTTTCTTAATCTCCGGAAATCTTGTTCCTCTACCGAGTTCTTTTTCCGCTATTCTCCATAAGGTATCGCCTTTTTGCACTGTATAGGTTCTATTGCCCTTGTTATCAGGAATGCTGTTTACAATTACAAGGTTTTCTTTTGCTACCCAAGTGTTTATGCCTGCAATCTCTTGACCGCTATAAATGATACGATAAGAATGTAAGAAAGTGATCATTTAAGAATGTACAAATTGATTATATGTATAGTATAATTATCAATATTTAAATTGGAGGTAATTATGATTATACATATAGATGTTCATTCTGAAATAAAGATAAATAAGTTAGAAGATCTTCATAAATTAAAGTTAATTATGGAGGAAAACAATTTGAAAGTAAACAAAAGTCAGATAGCTAGAGAACTTGGCGTTGATCCACGTACCGTAGGTAAATATTTAAATGGATATGTTAAACCCACCACTAGAAATCGCAAATCCAAAATAGATGCTTTTGAACCCATTATAAAAGAGCTTCTTGGTAAAGA
>NZ_FUYD01000025.1:0-7364 GCF_900167505.1 Clostridium sp. USBA 49 | reverse complement strand
ATATATTGTTTAGTGAGGTCTTAAATAAAGGTGCATAGCCTGGGGACTCTGTCCCCAGACCCCTGAGGTTTACCGCTTTTGGTTCTACCAGAAACGGATAAAAACGGATAGTTAAGAACCATCCGTTTCTGTATAGAACACTAATAACCGCTCAGGTTGCTCCTCAGCATTGCCTTATCCTGTTAATTAGCAATGTATATTATTGCCTAAATTTGGTTATAATATACATTGTAATACAGGTTAAGCAGTTGAGATTATTGACTTTAAATTACATTATTTTACAAATAATTTATCCTTAAATTACTTGTCGAAAGAAAGAGAATACACAAAATTATTTACACGGCCTTATTTTATAAAATTTATTATTAATTTAATACAGTAATTAATATTTAGTTTAGTTCTGTTTGTGCAACTTCAAATTCACCTTCTCTAATCATATCTACAAAAACTTCAACTATAAATGGATCAAATTGTATCCCTTTATTTGCCTCAAGTTCAGCAATAGCCCTATTAACAGACATACCTTTTCTATAAGGTCTATCTGACACCATAGCATCAAAAGCATCTGCTACACAAATAATTCTTGCTCCAAGTGGTATTTCATCACCTTTAAGTCCTTCTGGATACCCTAATCCATCAAATCTTTCATGATGATACTTTATCATTTCTCTTTCTTCTTTTAAGCTTTCAATGCCTTTAAGTGCATAATAACCTTTTACAGGATGAGTTTTTATAATATCATATTCTTCCTTTGTAAGCTTTGATGTTTTGTTTAAAATAGATTTATCTATTCCTATTTTGCCTATATCGTGAAGTATAGCTGCAATCTGTATCCGTTCAACATCTATATTAAATCCATAATTTTTATTTAATCTTTCGCTTATCTCCTCTGCATAACATGTTACAGCCTTAGAATGACCTGCTGTATATTCATCTTTTATCTCAAGAAGATTTACCATTGCCCATATTATTTTAAGATATTGATCTTTTTTTTCTTTTTCATTTTTACTTAAAATTGTAATCATATCCTTTATTTCATTATTAGCAGCTATAAGTTCTTTATTATAAACTTTAAGTTTTTCTTCTCTTGTTTTTATTTTATCAGACATAATGTTAACAATTTCTGCTATATCATTTACCTCTTCAATGTAAAAATTGTTAGTAATTTTTGCATCGTGTTCCCCAAAAGATATGCTTTTAGCATAGTCTTTAAATATATTTATATACTCTGTAATAGTGCGTGATGTCCGAGATGAAAATAATACAATAGATATAAAAACAAATATATTAATCAAAATAAATAAAATTATTAATCCAATATATAATGTTTTGTTACTAAAAACATTATATTGAACTACTATATACATAGAACTTATAGGCTCTTTTTTTATACTTCCTATAACAATCTTATTTGTTATTTTATCTTTATAAATAAAAGCTTTGTTACTTTTTAATCCTCTATTTATAATAGATTGTTTAATATTCCCCTTTACATTTTCCTCGTTACTTTTAAAAACTATATTCCCATTACTGTCTGTTAAATAATATTCAATACCTTTTAAATTTTCACTTTCTATAATGTTAGGATCAACAATAGCTACTATAATCCCAATTAAATTATTATTTTCCCTTATAGGACTTATTATATTAGTAGTAATTTTTTTATCTTTATAGGATACATAAGAATTAGAAATTATATATTCTTTATTTTTATTATTTACAATCTCCTTATAATATTCTTTATTACTTAAATTTACCCCTATAAAATCTTTATAATTGTTGCTGCTATCTATAACTACACCTTTTTTATCTAAAATAACAATGCCTTTAATATCACCTGTAGTATTTACTAAGCTTTCAATAAATCTCTTTTTTTCATTAGCAGGAATATTATTATTTTTAAATATTTCTGCTAATGTATTTAAATTTTTCTTAATCATTTCGTGCTTTTTATTATAATTATTTACAAGAATTTCTGAAAGATTTTCTTGATTAGATCTTATTATAAAAAAAGCTTCAGTAATAAAAAATATACTCGTCATAAAAAAAATTACCAGGAGAACTAATACACTGCTTTTTATCATTGTATAAAAAGAAATTTTTTTAATACTTCTAATTTTCTTTTCTTTCAACTTTTTTCTCCTTTATAAATAAAAACTTACATTTTTTTAAATCAAATACACATTGTCCTCCTAGAAATATTTTATATATATTTATCTCCTCCATTTATATTACCTCAATTTTACAATTTTATTTCTATTCTGTCTAATTTTGCAATTACATTTATATCTTTAATGAAAGCTGTTTCTGCTTTTATACTTCCTCTATTACTTATAAGAAGTACCTTATTATTATCTATTTTTTTTATTTGTCTTATGGCTCTTTCTCCATTATATTCAATTAAACATATAGCATTATTCTCAATTTCATGAGTAATATGAGCAAAAGCTAAATCTCCTTTTGCTATTCTAAATCCTATCATGTCATCATCTTCTATTAATAAATATAAAACTTTGTCCAATGCATAACCTTCAATTTTATTAGAAATAACAGGAAGCTGCCTTGTACCTTCTATATCTTTTAAATTATATTTATATATAGATACATTTTTTAACACTGAACTTAAAGCATTACTCCATACATCATTTACTTCATTTTTAATATTATTAGATTTATTATTTTTAATATTTACTGTCTTTATATCCACATTCTCTTTAGCTGCTTCTTCTTCTATGGACATAGTTATATCATTTATATCTTTACCTGTAAGCTTCGAAATTTTATTTATCATTGTTTCATTTAATATTCTTCTTCCTTGTTCAACCTCTTTTATAAAATTTTCAGAAACACCTAATTTTTTAGCTAACTGCTTATGATTTAATCCAAGTTGTTCTCTTATATCTTTTAGTTTTTCTCCTGCTCTGCTCATCTATTTTCCCTCTTTTCTTTCAAGTAATTAAACGTTCATCTTTATTTTAATATATATTAACTTAATTTTCTATCATATAAAAATATAA
Source organism: Clostridium sp. USBA 49 (assembly GCF_900167505.1). NCBI lineage: Bacteria > Bacillati > Bacillota > Clostridia > Eubacteriales > Clostridiaceae > Clostridium > Clostridium sp. USBA 49. The sequence goes on along the minus strand of NZ_FUYD01000025.1, from coordinate 4,347 downwards.
ATTCTTTAAAATATAAATTTTTCTTTGCTTATATCATATTAATTCTTATTATATGATATAATTTTAATAAGTTCTTTTATTTATTATTAATTGTTAAATTTTTTATTGAATATATAAAATTTTAGGAGGTATTTTTATGATAATCACCACTACCCCTACAATAGAAGGCAAAAAAATAATTGAATACAAAGGAATAGCTTTTGGTGAAGTTATATCTGGAGTAGATTTTATCAAAGATTTTACAGCAGGACTTAGAAATTTCTTTGGTGGTCGTTCTAAATCTTATGAAAATGAACTTGTACAAGCAAGATTTGATGCATTAGATGAACTTCAAAAAAGAGCAGAAGTTTTAGGTGCTAATGCAGTAGTTGGAGTAGATATAGACTATGAAGTACTGGGACAAGGCGGCAATATGCTTATGGTAACAGCTTCTGGTACAGCAGTAGTAGTTGAGTAAAATTTTATATAATTTGATTTTTAAAATATTAATTTCATAAAAAACAGCCTATACTGCAAATTATAAACAATTTGCAGTATAGGCTGAAGGTAAAATCATAAAACAAGTTAGTACTGTATACTAAAAAAATAAATAAACTTAAATTTAATAGGTAATACATTATACTTATTCATAAATTTCATCATATTACTTAATACCTTCCATTTTATTAACTTTTTTAAATAATTGAATTCCTTTTTTTAATCTTGTAAGTCCATCCTCTAGACGTTCTTTAGGACATGCTATATTGATTCTAACAAAGCCTTTCCCATTTTCTCCGTAAGTTTCTCCAGCTGAAACATATAGTCCTGCTTCACTATAAATAAAGTGGCACAAATAATCTGTATCCTGTGTAATCTTATTGCAGTCAATCCACAAAAGATATGTTGCATGGGAAGGTACTATATATAATTCAGGTAACTCAGATTCTATGAACTTTTCTGCAACTTTTTTATTTTCTTCTATATAATATCGAAGTTCACTTAGCCACTTCTCTCCTTTAGTAAATGCTGCAATTGTGGCCTCCATAGCTATTGCATTTGGCTCAGCCACCTCATCTGTATTTAGTGCTCTATTTATTTTATGTCTAAAAATTTCATTAGGAACTACTACTGCTGCTGTCTGTACACCTGCTATATTAAATGCTTTTGTAGGAGCAATACAAGTAATGCTGTTATTTGCACATATTTCTGAAATAGACGCAAATGGAGTGTATTCATATTGTGTATCCGTCAAATCACAATGAATTTCATCTGAAAGAACAAGCACATGGTGTTTAAAACACAATTCTCCAATTCTTTTCAGTGTATCTTTATCCCATACCTTTCCTATTGGATTATGAGGATTGCATAGAATCATCATGGTTGTCTGTGGATCAGAAAGTTTATTTTCTAAGTCTTCAAAATCAATGCTATATTCTTTTCCATCGTATAATAATTTATTTTCTACAACATTTCTTCCATTATTTTTAATAGAATTAAAGAAAATGTTATAAACAGGCGTTTGAACAAGTATATTTTCTCCAACCGACGTCATCTTTCTCACTGCACTTGATATTGCAGGCACAACTCCTGTACAAAATATTAACCATTCCTTATCTATTTGAAAATTATGCCTTCTTCCCCACCAATTGATAATAGCCTTATACCAATCATCTGGTATAATAGTATAACCTAATATTCCTTTTGACACCTTTTCCTGAATTGCTTCTATAATCTCTGGTGCCGTCTTAAAATCCATATCCGCTACCCACATAGGAAGCACATTTTCATCAACTTCCCATTTTAGAGAGTTTGTATTTCTCCTGTCTGTTAATACTGAAAAATCATACTGCATATTTTATATCCCCCGTTATAATCTTGGTATTTTCAGGATCTATTTTTGTTTCATCCATAACTAGTTCCTTAATACCCTCTGCCTTAATTATACCACCAGATGGATTCATAACACTATCAATTATGCTGTTAATTTGTACATCTATTGTTGAATATTCAAATGCCAACTTAGTGTTCAATAATCGGCAGTTTTTCATTACAAGGTTATCAATATAACAAAACCCTTGCAAACTTTCAATAGTACAGTTTATAAATGTTAGATTTTTAGAATTCCATCCTATATATTCTCCTGAAATAAATGAATCATAAACTATTACATTCTCACAGTTCCAGAAAGCATCCTTTGACAACATTTTAGCATTATGTATTTCAATATTTTTTACTCCATCGAATGAGTAATTACCTACCAATTGAAATCCCTCAATTTTAATATTTGTACTATTCATACCAAAATAATCACCTTTAACTGTTACATTTTTAAGAGAAATCTCATCACAATTCCATAAAGTTTCACCGGCATTAGGTATATTTACATTTTCTAACGTAATCTTTTTTGAATGTCTAAATGTCTTTGGTGCTTCAATAATGGTATTTAATATAGAAATATTTTCTGTATACCAAATTCCAGCACGAGCCATTTCAAACAATGTGCTATTCTCTATTAAAATATTTTTACAGTACCATAATGGATATTTCCATTTAAACATACTATTATCTATTTTTATATTCTGACTTTCCTTTAACGGAGATTCTCCATCAGCAAATGTCGAGTAAGAAATCTGTAAATTCTTACTATGGAATAATGCTCTTTCACCTGTTAACAACTGTTGTTTTATTACTTCCATTAATTTATATTTACCTCCATTTAAAACAATTTATTGATTATATAAAAAGTATTAAACCCTTTATATTAAGTAGTATTTAATATTAATTTTTTACATTAAAACTATCTTTTTTCTTAAAATTTAAGTTAATTCATAAAGCATCCTTCCTTTACTAATAATTATTTATTATAATTAGTTTCATATTTCTATAATAAAGGATGGAGTTAACTCTATGTCAATAATTTGTTTGAAAATTTAAATTATTTATCTAAATTATATAACCTTAAATTCTTTCCATCTTCCACTTTTAAATCTAACAATGTATATAAAAGAACGAAGCATCCAATCAAATCCCATGGCAATCCATATACCAATAACTCCCATATTAAATACGATACCTAAAGTATAGCCAAGAGCTATACGCAAAACAAATGGTGTTAGTATAATATTGTAGACACAGAAAGCCGAACACATTAAAATATAAATAAGATAAGGATGTGTTATAAATGGCAAGAGGTCAAAAACAATATACAGAAGAATTCAAAAATACAATAGTAGAGCTTTATAATGCTGGTAAGAGTCTATCAGCGTTAAGCAGCGAATATGCCCTATCAAAATCAACAATAGCAGGATGGATAAAGAAGAATAAGCCTATAGCTGTGGATAAAGATACAACTATAACTGCAGCAGATTATCAAGCTATAATTAAAAAGAATAAGCAGCTTGAAGAAGAGAATGAAATATTAAAAAAAGCCATGGGCATATTCGCAAGGAAGTAACTACTGTATTTGAATTCATAACTAACAACCAAAAATATCATGATATTAAGCTTATGTGCAAAGTTTTAAAGGTGTCTAGGAGCTCTTATTATAAACACCTACATAAAAAGCCTAGCAATAGAGCAATAGAAAATAAAAACATAGAAGAAAAAATTATAGATATCCACAAAGAGAGTAAACATCGATATGGAGCAGTTAAGATAAACGAAGCTTTAAAATCAACAGGTATAACTATTAGTCTAAAGAGAACCCAAAGATTAATGAAGAAACTGGGGATAAAATCTGTAATAGTAAAAAAAATATAGACCTACTTCATCCAAAAAGAAAATAGAAGCACAAGAAAACGTTTTAAAAAGAGATTTTAATACTACTACAATTAACGAAAAATGGGTAACAGACATAACTTATATTCACACAATTAAAGACGGATGGTGCTATTTAGCCTCAGTTATGGATTTATATAGTAGAAAAATAATTGGCTATGCTATGTCTAAATCTATTGATACGGCACTTGCTCTCCAAGCTGTAAAAAACGCTATAAAACTCCAGAAACCAACCAAGCCTCTAATTCTACATAGTGACTTAGGCTGTCAGTATACAAGCTCTGCTTTTAAAGAGTATATAGAGAGTACTAAACTAATTAAACATTCTTTTAGTGGTAAGGGTTGTCCCTATGATAATGCCTGTATTGAGTCTTTCCATGCCTCATTAAAAAAGGAAGAAGTACATCTTGTTAAGTATTTTGATTATGATGCTGCAAGACTTGATATATTTGAGTACATAGAAGCCTGGTATAACAGAAAAAGGATACATGGTGGTATTGGATATTTAACTCCCCAAAAATGTGAAGATTTGCCTAGAAAAATCTCATAAAAAGTTCAACTTTTTGTGTCTAAGATATTGACATAGATCCA
>NZ_FUYD01000027.1:0-2195 GCF_900167505.1 Clostridium sp. USBA 49 | reverse complement strand
TATAAATGATACGATAAGAATGTAAGAAAGTGATCATTTAAGAATGTACAAATTGATTATATGTATAGTATAATTATCAATATTTAAATTGGAGGTAATTATGATTATACATATAGATGTTCATTCTGAAATAAAGATAAATAAGTTAGAAGATCTTCATAAATTAAAGTTAATTATGGAGGAAAACAATTTGAAAGTAAACAAAAGTCAGATAGCTAGAGAACTTGGCGTTGATCCACGTACCGTAGGTAAATATTTAAATGGATATGTTAAACCCACCACTAGAAATCGCAAATCCAAAATAGATGCTTTTGAACCCATTATAAAAGAGCTTCTTGGTAAAGATTCAATTCAAGTATTTTATTATAAACGTATTTTATGGCAGTATCTTAAAGATAATCATGGATTAGACTGTGCACAATCTTCTTTTAGAAGATACATCTCTAATCACTCAGAATTTAATGAGTACTTTAATAATAGGAAAAAAGGACATATAGCCAAGGCTACGCCTATGCGGTATGAGACAGAAAAAGGTCAACAAGGACAATTAGACTGGAAAGAAAATATTGATTTTGTTTTAAATACAGGTGAAGTTGTTATTATAAATATTTTTGTATTAATTCTTTCATACTCTAGATTTAGAGTATATAGGTTGTCTCTTGACAAAACACAGGATATATTATTTTCTTTTCTAGATGAGGCATTTGAAGTATTTGGAGGAGTTCCGAAGGAATTACTAACAGATAATATGAAAACTGTTATGGATAATCCTAGAACTAATTATTCTAAAGGAAAAATAAATAATAAGTTTCAACAGTTTGCAAATGATTATGGTTTTAAAGTACATCCCTGCGTAGCAGGAAGACCTAATACAAAAGCTAAAGTAGAGGCTCCTATGAAATTATTAGATGAAATAAGAGCATATAATGGAACCTTAAGTTATGAAGAGCTACATAAGCTTGTTGCTGATTTAAATAATAGAATTAACAGTACATGTCATACATCAACAGGCAAAATACCAATATTACATTTAGAAAAAGAAAAAGATTTCTTATTAGAACTACCTAAAGATCAAATAAGAAATCATTATAAAATAATCACCACATCTGTTAAAGTAAATAGCCAAAGTATGATTTCATATAAATCAAATTTATATTCTGTCCCACCAGAATATATAGGTAAAAGACTAAAACTTCAAGTATATGATGATCAACTACATGTGTATTATAACACAAATTTAGTTACTATTCATAGAATACAAAATCAAAAACTTAATTATCATGTTGAACATTATGCTGAAATTAGTGCTCTAACATTAAAGCAAAATTCTTATGAAATGATAGAAATGGCTAAGAATAATTTAAAAATGATAGGAGAAATATATAAAAATGAATAGTACTTATACACAACTTATAAAGAACTTAGAGTATTTAAAAATGAAACAAATGATTAACCATTTAGACCAAGTTATTGATTTTACAACCAAAAACAATTTATCTTTTGTAGACGCTCTTATTAAACTTACAGATCATGAAATAGATTTTAAAGAAGCAAATATGATTAAATCTATGGTTAAAGTTGGAGCTTTTCCACATCAAAAGGAAATTAAAGATTTTGACTTTGATTTTCAGCCTAGTATAAATAAAGATCAAATACTAGATTTTTTAACCTTACGTTTCCTAGATTCACAAGAAAATATTGTGTTTTTAGGATCTAGCGGAGTTGGGAAAACACATCTTGCAACATCTATTGGTATCGCGGCAGCCAAAAAGCGATATAGCACATATTTTATAAAATGTCATGATTTATTACAGCAACTAAAACATGCAAAATTAGAGAATCGATTAGATGCTAGACTTAAACATTTTAGCAAGTATAAGCTTCTAATAATAGATGAATTAGGTTATTTACCAATAGATAAGGAAGATTCTAAGTTGTTTTTTCAACTTATTGATATGAGATATGAAAAAAAGAGTACGATATTAACAACTAATATAAATTTTAATGCTTGGGATGATGTTTTCTATGATCCAGTTATTGCAAATGCTATCTTAGATAGGATTTTACACCATGCTCATGTTGTTTCTATTAATGGAAAATCATATCGCTTAAAAGATCATTTTAAACAAGAGGATGAGTAAAAAAGCTACATTCTTAAATGATCAAAAAGTTACATTTTAATCTTGACATTTATA
>NZ_FUYD01000030.1:0-1002 GCF_900167505.1 Clostridium sp. USBA 49 | reverse complement strand
CAGTGTGCACACCTTATCCTTCTGCGTCACTCCTTCTCTAATAACGCCACTTCTGGTATCGGAATATAAACCGATTGTCCATCACCTACGCCTTTCGGCCTCGGCTTAGGTCCCGACTAACCCTGAGCGGACGAGCCTTCCTCAGGAAACCTTAGGTTTTCGACCAATGAGATTCTCACTCATTTCTCGCTACTTATGCCAGCATACTCACTTCTGCATCGTCCACCACTCCTCACGGTATGACTTCAGCCAATGCAGAAAGCTCCTCTACCACGTGCCGTACGGCACATTCATAGCTTCGGTGGTAAGTTTTAGCCCCGGACATCTTCGGCGCAGGATCTCTCGACTAGTGAGCTATTACGCACTCTTTAAATGAGTGGCTGCTTCTAAGCCAACATCCTAGTTGTCTTAGAAATCCCACATCCTTTTCCACTTAACTTACACTTTGGGACCTTAGCTGATGATCTGGGCTGTTTCCCTTTTGACTACGGATCTTATCACTCGCAGTCTGACTGCCGGGATACAAGTATATGGCATTCGGAGTTTGATAGGGTTCAGTAACCTAAAAGGCCCCTAGCCCATTCAGTGCTCTACCTCCACTACTTAATTTCCCGACGCTATCCCTAAAGATATTTCGAGGAGAACCAGCTATCTCCGAGTTCGATTGGAATTTCTCCGCTATCCACAGCTCATCCCATGGTTTTTCAACACCAATGTGGTTCGGTCCTCCACGGAATTTTACTTCCGCTTCAACCTGTCCATGGATAGGTCACCCGGTTTCGGGTCTACGACATGCAACTATTTGCCCTATTCAGACTCGGTTTCCCTTCGGCTCCGTACCTTAAGTACTTAACCTTGCTGCACATCGTAACTCGCTGGCTCGTTCTACAAAAAGCACGCCATCAGACATTAACGTCCTCTGACTGTTTGTAAGCACACGGTTTCAGGTTCTATTTCACTCCCCTCCCGGGGTTCTTTTCACCTTTCCCTCACGGTACTTCT